>JAODAS010000120.1 GCA_025463555.1 Schumannella sp. | reverse complement strand
TCCGCCGGAGACGAGCTCGCGACAGTCGGCACCGCTGACCTGCAGGACGCCGTGGATGCCGCCGAATCAAAGGTCGCCGATGAGCAGCAGACGCTGTCGGACGATCTATCGGGGCAGAGCAGCACCGGGTCGTCGTTGAGCGGTTCAGGCCTGACCGGTTCAGGCTCGAGCGCCGGCGCGGCGTCGATGTCGGTGTCGGCCCCGGCGGGTTCGACTCCGGCCGCCTCGACTCCCGCAGTGGACGCGGCGGTGGCTGCCGTGACCGCTGCACAGCAGAACCTGCTGACACTCGTCGATGCTGCTGAGACTTCTTTGACCGCATCGCAGGCCTCATCGGCGACCGCGACATCCGACTGCGCCGCGTTCCTCGCCGCGACGGTTCCCGCCTCCGACGGCACCGACCCCGCAGCGGTGACCGCCGCGGCCGACGCCGTGACCGCAGCCCAGGCTGCCCTCGCCACCTGCCAGTCGTCGATCAGCGCGGCAGGCTTGGCGCTGTCGGCGACCGACACCGCTCAGGCCGCAGTCGCTGCGGCCATGACCACGCTCGACGATGCGATCGCCGACCTGCAGACAGCGCTCGCTGCGTCGGGTGGTTCCGGCTCCGGTGGTGCCGGGGGGAGCGGTGGATCTGGCGGATCTGGTGGATCTGGCGGCGCGGGCCCCGCGGCTCCGGCCGCCGCGGTTGCCTCCGCTGCCGACATCGTCGCCGACCGCGCAGCCATCGCGGCAGCGCAGGCGCAGGTCGACATCGCGAAGCAGCAGCTGGCTGCCCACGTGCTCACCACTCCGATCGCCGGCACGGTGGCCCAGATCACGTTCGCCGTCGGAGACTCGGTGTCGGCGAACTCCACCACGGCCGTGATCTCGGTGATCGGCACGGACGGCTACCTCATCAAGTCGACGATCAGCCTCGCTCAGGTCGCCAAGGTTCAGGCGAGCCAGACCGCGCAGGTGACCATCGCATCCAATGGCGTCACCTATGACGGCACCGTCACGTCGGTCGGCGTGGTCGATGTCTCGGACACGTCGACGCCTGCCTACGCCGTGACGGTCTCGGTGGATGCCGCGGGCGCCTCGCTGCTGAACGGTGCGGCCGCGACGGCCGACATCGCCGTCTCGGGCGGGGACTCGGTTCTCACCGTGCCGCTGTCGGCGCTGCACACGACCGCGAAGGGTTCGTCGGTCGACGTGCTGGCGGCGGGCGCCGTGACGTCGGTGCCGGTCGAGGTCGGCGCGACCGGTCCGGATGCCGTGGAGATCACATCGGGCCTGTCGGTGGGCGATGTGGTCGTCTTGGCCGACCTGAACGCCGGGATCCCCACCGCGACATCGACCGGCTCGGGGCTCACGGGACTCACATCGCAGGGTCGTGGTCCGCGCAACTTCACGGGCGGTCCGCCGCCCGGTTTCACGGGCGGTGGGCCGAACGGCTAAACTCACTCCCGGTACCGTGTCCGAGCGGCCGAAGGTACAACTCTCGAAAAGTTGTGTGGGTGAAAGCCCACCGTGGGTTCAAATCCCACCGGTACCGCTCAAAAACCCCTGTTGATCGGGGGTTTTTGTGCTTTCGAAAGGCTCGTGGGCACAATTGAGGAAGATCGGCCAGATTCCGGCCACATCCCACCGCACCTGCGGTCGCGCCGACACGCTTCCAGAAGACCGCGCGACCAAGCCGCTAGTCGGCTCGCGAGGGATGATCCCACCGGAACACCGGGCCGCCGTCGTGGATCCGCCCCACTCGGCGCCGGCACCGGGACGTCGATTGGTGCGACGCGCGCGAAACTCCTCTGAACGCGCCCCGACTCAACAACAAGCGGACGAAGCAAGAATTCTTCGGGAATCGCTGGACCAGTAGACCGACCGGGTGCTAGACATTGCTCACATATCGCGAACTGAGCGGTGCGCGTCTTCCCTTTGGACCATGCCTTCAGAGCGAAACCGTCTGGGAGGTCCGTCGTGGCACAGAAGCGCTTGCTTGTCGGTATCGCTGCTGTTGTCGCGTTGGTGGTGAGCGTGCTGGGCGGGGCCGTGCCAGCCAACGCCACTTCGGCGACCCTCTCGATCGGCACCATCGATTCGTCGCGGGACGCGGGGACGGGGCGGTGGGAGTATTCGATCCCTGTTTCTGCGTCGAACTATTGGTCGACGACGTGTTCGGACGCGTACTGCCACCTTCAGATCGTGCTGGAGTTCGCGAATTCGACCACGGCACAGCTTGATACGCACCCGGCTGTCACCGGTACGGGTGCCTCGACCACCTACACGTTCACGGGGACGGCGCTTGTCGCCGAGGTGACCCATGTGAAGCTGAACCTTCTCGGAACGCTCGGGACCGCGACAGGTCCCTCCGAGCCGGTGACGGATGAACTGCCGGAAGCCACCGCCGAGGCAGTGGTCCTGTCCCACGACCGCTCCGCACTGGACGGCTACCTGGAGTACGACGTCGCGACTCAAGCTTCGTACTTTGGCCTTCCCGGAGCCGTCTGCGCTACGGGCTACTGCTTCCTGACTCTGCAGGGGCGGGACGCTTCTACCCATGCCGCGACAACGCTGCAGGGACTCAGTGGGATTCTGGGAATCACGGACTACCCCTACACGCACCGGTTCACCGGCCGAGCGCTCGTGACCGAGATCGACGCCGTGCGGCTCAGCGTCTCCGGATCAGGCGGCACCTTGGACGGCGATTGGGTGACGGTCGACGAGGACTACCCCGAACCCGGTGTGGCGATCCAGGTGGATCACATCGGCTTCACCTCGGACAACAAGCTCACCTACGACATCACGGGACAGGGATCGTTCTACTGGATGGAGGACGGCGTCTGCCGCAGCTACACCTACTGCTACATGGAGATCATGCAGCGGGATGAGGATGGCAACGAGTCACTCCTGGCCACGAACGCGCAGCAGCAAGACGTCGACGAGCACCCGTACCCGTACACGCGACGATTCGCGGAGACGACGACGTATCCGTATGTCGGCGGAATCGACGAAGTGGCAGTTCGGGTCCGGGGCCCCTTTGGCTCTCTCTACTCGGAGTGGGTGCAGGTCCATGTCGTTCCTCCGGCGGAGACCGCGGGCGGCGGCAATCCGTCCGAGGACGGCTGCCAATGCGCTCAGGCCGACCCGGTCAACACCGCATCCGGCGAGTTCTACCTTCCCGCCACAGATCTCACCCTCCCAGGCGTGGGACCGGTGGTCGGCGTCAGCCGCACCTACTCATCCCTTTTCCGTGCCTCGAGCAGCGCGTTCGGCTACGGATGGTCGGCCAGCTTCGGCCCCCGCCTAGTCATCGACGTGCCTGGCAACCCGTCACATCCGCTGCCGCCGGTTGTTCACATCCAGCAAGAAAACGGGTCCCAAACCACCTTCCACAAGGACGCATTGGACCTGTACCCGGCTGCGCCGTGGGTTCGCGCGACACTGGTCCACGACGCCGTGTCCGGCAGTTGGACCTTCACCCGTCGCAAGGCCGACACCTATGTGTTCGACTCGACAGGCAAGCTGACCTCCATCACCGACCGATTCGGCAACACCGTCGACTACTCCTACACGTCGGGCCAGTTGAGCTCGATCGAGGGCTCGGGCGGCCGCGAGGTCGATCTCACCTGGGTGTCCGGGAGGGTAACGGAGGTAGAGGACTCCGCCGGCCGCACAGTTACGTACAGCTATGACGGCAACGGGAATCTCGTCGAAGTCGTCGATGCCGCCGGGGAAGATTGGGGATATTCCTACGACTCCCTTCATCGCCTCACCGTGCAGACCTTCCCGGAGGGCGGCGAAGTCGAGAACGTATACGACTCCGCAAGCCGGGTCGTGTCTCAAACCGATCCTGTCGACCGACAGACCACCTTCTCCTACGCGCCGGCCGCGACAACAACCACACTTCCGGACGGCAGTGTCACCGTAGAGGAGTACGACCAGGGCAACGTCGTCTCGATCACAACGGCCGAAGGGACCACGGAAGAGGCAACCACAACCCTGACCTACAACATCGGCGGAAACAGGACATCAGTCACCGATCCGCTGGGCAACGAGACGGTGTCGACCTACGACGCCGACGGCAACGAGCTGACAACCACGGACCCGCTCAACCGGACCACGACCCGCACCTTCGACGCCCTGGGCGATGTGACCTCCGTCGAAGACCCACTCGGCCGGGTCACCGAGATGGAGTACAACACCGACGGCGCACTTACCTCACTCACCAGCCCGGGCGGTCACGAGCAGACCTGGGACCTCAACTCCGACGGCACGCTCGCGTCACACACCGACGCTCGCAACAAGACGATCGTGATGACTTACGACTCTGCAGGCCGCCCGCTGTGCACCACGGACGCGGACGACCGCGAATCCTGTGTTAGCTACGACGCACGCGGGTTCGCCACGACGAGCACGGATGCCGGCGGCGGCGAGACCACCGTCACTTACGACGACCTCGGCCGCACCCTGACCGTGACCGATCCGAACGACGCCACCACGGCGACCACCTATGACGGCGACGGGAATCCGCTGACCGTTGTGGATGCCCTGGCCAACGTCACCACGATGACCTACGACGACGCCGACCAGTTGGTCACTTCCGAGAACCCGGTGGGAGGGGTGACTTCTTACACGTACGCCGACCGGGGCGGAATCGCCACCGTTACGAACCCCAACAACGACACTACGACCACCACGTACGACGCTCTCAACCGTGTCGCGACTGTCACCGACGGCGAATCGCGCACCACCATCTACGCGTATGACCTCGCCGGCCGGCTACTGAGCACGACCTTGCCCTCGGCCGCCGTGACGTCGAACACGTACGATGACGCCGGCCAACTCGTCGCCACCACCAACGCTCTCGGCAAAGTCACCCACTACGACTACGACGCAGCCGGGCAGCTCGTCAGGGTTACCGACCCCCTTGATCGTGAAACCTCGACCACCTACACGGACGACGGGCTCGTCGACACCGTTACCTACCCGGACAGCAGCACCGAAGTTCACGCGTACAACGCCAACGGGCAAGAAACCTCATTCACCAACGCCGACGGCAAAGAGTCCACCTACACATACACCCCGGCCGGCCTGCTGGCATCGAAGACAGAGCCGGGCTCCATGGAGACCAGCTACACCTATGACGACGCCGGATGGCTGGACGAGGTCATCACGCCGAACGGGCACACGTCTTCTCGCAGCTACGACAACGCCGGGCACCTCACCGGGATCAACTATCAAGGCACCGCCGACGACGTCACCTTCACCAACGACGACCTCGGCCGGCGCCTCACGATGCACGACGCCACCGGCACCACCACCTACACCTACACCGACGCTGGCCAGATCGAAACTGTCGAGAACGGCAACGCCCAGACCCTCGCGTACGAGTACGACGACGCTGGACAGCTCCTCACGATCACGTACCCCGGAAACCATGACGTCGGCTACACCTACGACGGAGCCGGTCAGATGGCATCGGTCACTAGCTGGGCTGCTGGAACAACCGACTACACCTACACCGACGACGGGTACCTCCACACACGCGACGACCCCGACGGCGTCACCGAAACCCGAACCTACGACAGCCAGGGGCAGCTCACTGGCATCCTCGACGCCACCGCCAGCGCCACAATTGCGGACTACGGGTACGCCTACGACGACGCAGGCCAACTCGTCACCACGGAGATGACCGACGCGCTGCATGCAGCGACGACGCAGAACTGGGGCTACGACCCGATCGGACAACTCACCACCACGACCACTCCGTCGGGCGCCTACGACGCCACCTCGGCTGGCCCGCTCACCGACACTCCCAACGGCGACGAGCTCACTTACAACACGGCGGGGCAACTCGAAAACCTCGCGAACTCCGGGACCGGAATCGACTTCGACTACAGCTACGACGGCAACGGCAACCGCAGCCACCAGGTCGAGGACTACGCCGCCGGACCCGACCATGTCATCGACTACACCTACAACGAGGCCAACAAGCTCACAGGATGGGACGACGGCACCCACGACATCGACTACGCCGTCGACGGAGACGGTCTCCGTCAAACGCGCACCGCCAACAGCACATCCACCCCGTACCTGTGGGACCCGAGCGCCGACCTTCCACTGCTGCTGGATGACGGCGCCAACACCTACATCTACGGGGCAGGGCTAACGCCTATCGCCCAGACCGATGGAACCGATACCGATTACCTATACGCAGACAACATCGGCACCGTTCGCGCAATCACGGACGACACAGCGGACACCAACGCTGCTACCGACTACGACGCATACGGCGCGCGGGCGGCGCACACCGGAACCCTCGACTCTCAAATCGGATACACCGGCGCCTGGACCGACCCGACCACCAATGTCATCTACCTCCGAGCACGTGAGTACGACCCGCGCACCGCACAGTTCATCCAAGCTGATCCCGTAGTGGACTTCACTCGACAGGCGTACTCGTACACCGCAAGCAGCCCGCTAAACGCCACGGACCCGACGGGCCTTTGTGTCGGTCTAGACGGCACCCCGCAAGATCGAACATGCAACTACAACGACTTCTACTGGGCCGGCCTAGGCAATTCGATATCCACTCAGGCGCGCATAGCCCATGCTGGGTTCAGCGCTGGTTCAACGTTTGGCGTCGGTCTTCTCACGAACGATGACGTCAACTGCTACGGGTCCAACCCTATGTTCTGGGTGGAATACGCCCTCGGGGTGACGGTTTCTGCCGCAGCGGTCCTTCTAAGTGGAGGAACTTCCCTCGAGGCGGCCTTGGCGACGCGTTTCGGATCCTCCGCCTTTCAGACTCTGTTCCGCACTGTTGGGCCGCGAGAACTCGCGAGCATTCAGTCCAGCGGCGCATACTCCCTCGGGCTCGGAAGTGCGGGAAAGTATTTCTATCCGACTATCGAACAGGCATTCACGATGGCCAGCCGGTATGAGAGCCTCGGGCTTGGGCCCCAGACCGTAACCTCGGGTTCCATCCCGCAGGCTCTGCTGACTGCCGAACGTATGATCACTCCAGCCGGGGAAGGGCCAGCGTTTTATCTTGAAGGAGCTGAACTGTTGAGTCGCATCGTGAATGTCGCAATCCATGGGGGCCCGTGATGGGCGATTATCGGGCAACTATTTGGCTCGCGTCGGAGAACACTGGCGGTCTCGCCGAGCCCTTGCCATCGGGAACGCGCTCACTGATGCTTTACATGCTCTCAGCGCCAGCCGAACCGTACGGCGCCATCGTATCGACCCGCGACGGTGATGATCTGAAGCCTGATGGTCGGGTGAGGGAGGTATCGCTTCAGATCTGGGCACCCGTAGCCGAAGGTTTGATTTCCGAGGGAACCACTTTTGCTGTTTGGTACGGGCGTCTGGTAGGGGCGGGTCAGATCGTTCAGTGAGTCGAACATTCGGCGATCCGTGCCGTAGCGTGCGACCCTGGCCGCATGGGTTTGGCCACGATTTGGCCACAACTCGTCGAGAATGTTCATTATTCACTGCCACCGAATCGCAAGCAAAGACAAGCGAGGGCGATCGTCAGAGATCCATGGATGGCGGAGTCGCTTGCTTCAAATCCCACCGGTACCGCCATGAAAACCCCTGTTCAGGCAGGGGTTTTCTGTTTGCGGACGGCAGCTTGGCCGATGATTGGACACCGAAGTTCACCGTGGGGACGATCCCACCGGAACCAATTGTGGAGGAGGCGTTCACGGAAGGATCTGGGCGGTTCGCCGTGCTCAACATTGCAGACATCCTTGGGGCGTGCGAGCGCCGGCTGGCTGCATTCGACCCTCTAACCAGCAGCTCGCGCCGCTGGCGGTGAAGTCCGCTAGGGTGAGCCGCCGACAGACCCGAACCCAACCGAGGAGATGCTCCTGGTGAATTTCGCTCGCGTGATCGAGATCTCCGCCGATGGCGACACGGTGTGGGTGGAATTCGAGAATGGGAACGCCTTCCCGATCCCTGCCGATCACGCTCTTGATGAGTTCGAAGTCGGCGATCTCGTCTTCGTCACGGAGGAAATGATCCGGCGCGCGCCGGCGGCAGCGGTCTGGAAGAAGCCCCTGCAGGTGATCGGACGATTGGTTTCGATGACGGACGACCGGGTCATGCTGCGGGTCGATCGAGCCCCTCGGATCGAGGAGCTCGCTGCCATCGAGGATCCTGAGATCGATGCGTACTACTTCCTCGACAACGACGGAAGGGTGTGGCGTCGGCTAACCGATGCCGAGGCGGGGGCCGCTGAGGGTGCGGAAGGCATCGACTTCACCGTCAACCGGTTCGAGGTGGAGAACCTTACTCCCGCCCGAGGTGGGCGCGCCCAGTACGGCGGGATGACCGACTGGTTTGGTCGGCTCCTCGTCGCGGTGACCGACAACTTCGCGGCCCGCGCCGCTGCCGATGGCCGGGACTACACCTCCGGGGCGATCCTGTTCGGCCCGCCCGGAACCGGGAAGACATTCCTGGCCCGCTCGATCGCCGAGGAGGCCAGCGCCAGCCTGATCACGGTAAACGGCCCGGAACTCGTGGACCGCTGGTTCGGCTCCACCGAGCCTGCCATGCGCGATCTGTTCGAGACCGGCCGCCAGCATCCCCGCTCGATCATCTTCATCGACGAGTTCGACTCGATCGGTCCCAAGCGCGGACCCGATGTCCACGAGGCGATCAATCGCCAAGTCGGGCAACTGCTATCGCTGACCGATTCGGCGAATCGGGCCGACCGTCCCTTCGTGATTGCGGCGACCAATCGGCTCGAGGACGTCGACCCTGGATTCCTTCGAGCCGGTCGGTTCGACTACAAGATCCCCTTCACCCTTCCCCGGATGGACGAACGGGTTCGAGTGGTCAGGGCGCAAGCGCCGGAACTCGCCCCTGAAGTCGTCCAATGGATAGCCGCCGCAACCGACGGACTCAGTCCGGCCGAGCTGGCCCAGGTGTGGCGAGAAGCCGACCATCGACGAGATCGTGATGGTCGCATCGACCGGACCCTCGAAGACATCCTTGCCGGCCTGGCCGTCGTGAAGTTCGAGCACGCGACCGTCGCTCTGGCTCGCGAAGAATGGGAACGAGAGAAGGAGAAGGCGTGAGCCGGAAAGATGCCCTCGGCGAGATCCGGGAATTCGTCTACCTCGACGAGATCGGCGTGGAAAGCATGCTCGCTGCCGTCGACGGTGAGGTACTCGTCCAGACCACCAATTCCAACACCCGGACGCGGGAATTCTCCCTCGCGGGGGCGCAAGGCGACGTGGCGCTCGGGACCCCAGCAGTGTCGACGGGGCTGAAGCTGGGACGCACCCGTGGCCAGGAGGAGACGCGGAAGTCCGTCGCGCAGTCCGCATTCGCAAGGTTCCGCAGCAACAACTCCCAGAGCTTCGTGCTGCGGTACGCTCGCACCTACCGCCCGCGAGCAAAGCGGCGGATCGATGCCCTCGATACTGGCGCTCTGCGCAAGCATGGCGCCGGCGTCAGGATTGCCGATCTCCGCCGCGGTGACCTCGTCGAACTCGAGGTGACGCTGACCGCGGCCGACAGCTACCAGGTGCGGACCGCAATCAACGCGGTGGGTGACGTCGTCAATTCCTTCCCCGACCTCCTTCCCTTGGAGCAGCGCGCGGTCTTTCGCCAAATCCGACCGATCACCGCGCTGATCGACAACCTGAACGGGGAGGCGGTCCCGGTCGTGGCCGTCCTACCGAACCTCCGCAAAGTCACCATCGCTGGGGAGGACTGGCTGACGCTCACCCCGGGGGAATCGAGCGCGGCGGTCGAACTGCATGCGACCACGATGCCGAACTGGTACTGGGGCGACCTCGGCAGAACGCTGTTTCAGTCGAGGCGGTACACCATCCTCTGTCGGATCGTCGACCCGGAACTGCACTCTGAGACGTCAGCCTCCTACGTCGGCGCAATCCTGAACTACGTTCACCCGCAGCTCGCGGAGACCGTCGACAACATCGGGCCGATGATGCTCGATGCGCTTCGTCAGGGCACCGCCCGCGGCGCAGCACGTCAGACGCCCGAATGGCTCGCCGCATACGCGGTAGGCGTGGCCGGGCTGACCGGCGGCGACGCGACGACGCTCGATCTCACGGGATTGACCACCGGGGATGTCCGACAGCTTCCCCTGGACAAACAGCTGGAACTATTCGGCACCATCGACGAGCGGTTCGGGGTCGAGCCTGGATCAAGGAACGCCGAACTCAGCGCACTTCGCAACGACACCCGCGATCGGTTCGGCCTGTGGCCGTGGTCCGTGCAGGAAGCCACGGACGCGCCGCGCTCACCCGCACCTCCATCGTCCCGGCTCGATGTCGAGTTGATCGCGGCCTACTGGTAGTGCTCGCCGATGACACACGCTCCCTCTAGCGTCATGGAATGACAGGCGCTCGCTGGGACGACGTCGAGCGAGCCTGCGCCGTCCTGATGTCCGACGCGCTCGGGGTCGAGGTCGTCGAGGAGGATGTGGCCGGTGCGCCCGCCGGCACCCCGGATGCCAGCTTCCACTCACGCCGCGCATGGGCGGAATTCACCCTCCTGATCAGCGAGCAGGCCATGGAGGGCACACAACACATCCACCAGCGCGCCGCGCAGACTGCGCCGGGTGCGTCGTCCTGGCTGGTGATGCTCCGGACGTTCCCCGACTTCAAGCAATACGATCGCGAGCTTCCGGCCTTCCTCAGCTGGCTGGAGGACCGAGGCGTGGACGATTCCAGCCGCCTGACGTCAGTACCCAACCGGTTTGCCTGGGCCGACGGGATTTGCCGAGCGCGGGCCATCACCGGCACCGACGAACCGCAGGTGTTCCTGATCGGTCCCGGCCGCTCAGCGAGCTGGACCGTAGGCGAGGACGTCATCTCCGACGCTCTCGAGCCTGCCCTGGCGAGTGTTCATGTAACCCGGAGGGTGGGGAAGCTCCTGGCCATCGACGCCGACGAGCGCCATCTGTTCCTGGTCGCCGATCACAGCTCAGTCGGGCCCGAAGCCAACTTCGAGCTCTCGGTCACGTCGACACTCCCGCGCCGCGAGCCCACGTTGCCGCCCGGCGTAACCCACCTATGGGTCTCCTCGGGGAGCATTCGCAGCGCCGTCGTGTGGCAAAGAGAGCGGGGGTGGCGACTCGAGAACCCCTACGGCGAGAACCCCGACCCGCTGGCGACACGGGCGAGTCAGGGTTCCTGACGGGATTCAGTCGGCCAGGTCGGCGACGCGTTCCTCCCCAGCGACCAGCAACTGGTCGACGATGCGTTGCCATGCAGCGTTCTCCATGCTCGAACGTGCGGTGGGCGCGATATCGTGCAGCCACGACGACAGCAGGTAGGTGTACCCAGCGATCGCCGCCGGGTTCGCGGCGACCAGAGCCTCCATCCACGGCACCCCGAGAACGACCTGCTCGTCGGCGGTCGCGAGCCGGAGCATTCCGACGAGTTGATCGACGCATTCCCGGTGCCCGGCCGCATACGGGACCCACCGCGCGACGTGCGGGGCGATCGATCCGAACTCGATCCACACCATCGGTGTGCTGTCGAGTTCGCGCACCAGGAACTGGTTGTCGTAAGTCGGGTTGGGGATGAGGGAGGCGATGCCACGCGCGGCCAGGAACCCGTCACCCATCGGACTACGCCCACGGTCCATCAGGTCGAGCGCTTGATCCATCAGCAACGGCCAGACCTCCGCCACGATCGATCCCGCCCACGCGTTCTCTTCGCCGACTGCACCGAGCGCATCCATGAACTCATCGAGGAGGTCATTCCGATCGATGACCGCCTCCAGCTGCTGCGACAACATCTCGGGCTGACCGTTCTCGTGCAGTGTGAGCAAGGCGCGGGCCACGGTCACCATGTCGGTCCGGCTGTGTTGCGGCGTGTGATCGTGACTCAGCCGCGCCGCCGTGTAGGTGCGGAGCAGTTGGACGAGCAGAAGGTTGGCACGTTCGCCCCGCTCGCCGGCCTGGGTGGCCAGAACGTGGAGTGCTCGGATCCCCGGGAGCAGGCGTTCTGACACCACCAGCTTGGGGTCGACTGACGCGAGATGCGCGAGCAACGGACCATTCAGGCGACCAGCTCGTCGGCGCTGGGTCTTCCCACTCCAGGGGCCGAGCACGCAGCCGCGCAGAGACGTCTCGATCAATCCGATCAGGAAGTCATGCGAATTCTTGCCGTCGGGCAGTTCCACGGGCTCCTGACTCCAGATCGCGTCCAGCGAGCGTGCCCAGGCCATCCGATCATCCAGCGAGGCATGGGTGGCTGCCCAGCGGTTGGCCGACATGACGCGCGTGAGCGCTTCAGCCGGTGAATCTGCCAACTCGCCCACCAGCTGTCCCGCCTCGGGCGCGAGAAGCAGCGCCACGGACCGGCTCGCCGAGATGTCGGCGTCATGCGCGAAATACGAGAACGACCACGCGTCGCTCGCCGGCCGGATTGCGTATGCCTCGGCGACCTCGAGCAGGACTTGCCCGGCCCAGGTCAGGTCGTCGAGGTCGACGGCGGTGTCGCGACGATAGCGTCGCTCCACGAGCGTGCACGCGACGGCCGCGACCGCCTGGACCCCGACCAGTTCGTCGAACTCCTCGGCCTCAGCGATCTTTCTCGCGAGCCCGACATCGGTGATCAGTTGTGACTGGTCGACCATCGGCGGTCCGGCCAGCGAGTGGCGCGCGAAGTCGTACCGATTGATCAGCCCGTAGGCATGCGAGGAGAGCTGGCTCTGGTCCCTGCCGGGCTGAAGGATCTGCTCGACCGCATCCGGGACGGTGCCCTCGATGATCACGCCCCCGTCGGTCGCGGTGGTCTGCCACGTGTCGCGGCGCAGACTGGATGCCCAGCCGGTCACGCTCGCGAGATACTCCCGGCTCGCGCGATCGAGGTCCGCGTCGTCAACCTCGAACTCGTCGCGCGCGCGTTGCTCGAGCAGGTCGGCGACGGCGTCGAGTTCAGCGATGCGTTCTGGGTCGGCTCGAAGGGCGAGCATCATTGCCGCTTCGCGGAACGTCCACAGCCGCCGCTCGGGCTCCGCGATCCCCTCCGACTTCCCCACCATCCCGGATCGTTCCTGGATCATGCGCCCGAATTCCAGGTGCCAGATCTCCGGTTCACTGAGGTAGCGATCGAGCAGGTCTCCCGCTTGCTCGAGGTGCCGTTCCAGGATTCCAACGACCAGCGCCGGCATCGCCAGGTTCTCGCAGTCGGGCATCAGCAACTTGACAATCCGGTTCACCGGGACCTTCGCAGCGATGAACTGGTCGACCGCCAGCTCGAGCGCTTGCAGGGCGCTCATGCACGGGTACGGTCCGACCCCGCCGCCCCGGTACCACAGCCAGACATTGGCATCTCCGATGTAGCGTCTCGGTGATCCGGAGACGGAGAGGGTGACCGAGTTTCGCTCTACGGGGTCACCCTCATCGCGGTAGCCGCGGAACGACTTCACCCGGCACAGTGCGGCGTGGTTGAGCATGCGGATCAGGAACGACACCCCGCCTCGGAAGTCGGTCTGGAACATCACCAGGAACGGTCCGCGGTAGGGGGAACTGAACGGGAGCCCCCAACTACCGTGGCCGTGGTCGCGCACTCCTTCCTCATGCTCGTCCCAGCCGAAGTCGTCATCCTCTGGATGCACGTCGTCGATGTAATAGGCCTCGGCGATCTCCACGAGGAATGCCGGACGGTAACTCGCGATCGCGCGGCCCGCGACGGGGGTTTCGACGGCGTGTTCCAGCGACCATGGTGCGTTCTCAGCGATCCGGCGCAACAGGCCTTCGCCAGCGGTGCCGAGGTCCGGACCCAGTAGCCCCAGCTGCTCGACAACGGTGTCGTCGGTCAGCTCGCGAGGGAGGTAGGCGCGCGCCTTCCCCCTGCGCCGACGTTCGAACCCGATAGGACCACTGAGGATCGGCAGCCGGCTGCGCCGTTCCTCCTCCTCAGCGATCTCCTCCGGCGTCCGCGCCGCCAGAGCAGCCGCCGTCGCACGCGCGGATTCGACGGCCGCGGCGTCCGCGGCATCGACTCGCGCGACAATCCGGTCGCGTAATAGGAGCCTCAGCGGCTGCCCGGCGGGAGCGCCCGCAATGACCAACGCCTGAAGCCAGCTCCGGATCAATTCGGCGACCTCCTTGTGGAGACCCGACGGCCAGCCCTCGGACAGCAGCGCTGCTACGACCGGGGCGGCCACCCGCTCTACGACGAACGCTCGGACGACGTGACGCTGCTGGATCAGGCGGAAGATCCGGCGCAGGCCGGCACCGTCGTCGGCCTGCAGCGACGCCCAGGCAGGAACCAGCAACTGCTGGGATGCCGGCAGCGGGAGGATGGCTTCGGTCGGCACGTCGGCCCAGCGTTCCCCGGACCCGGCGGCGCTCAGCTCGTCGAATGACGCCTGCAGGCGCTCGAACCGATCGGCCAGCGGGTTCTCCGCCGAGTCGTCGGCGGCCAGCAGGTACTGCGCGGCGAGGCGTGCGGCAGGCAGCGTCCACCGCGGTGCGGAGTCGGCGCGCAGCTCGGCGGCGGGATCGGCGTGCGCCAGCAGGACCTGACTGACGGCGTACAGCCGCAGCTGGTCGTGAGCGAACTCGGGGACCCGCTTCCACGGTGTCGCTGACGCGGGCGCGAGGATCCCGTCCCGCCGGAGCCGGTCGACGACGCCCAGATCGAGGCGGCTGAGGGTTTGGTCGTCTGTCGCGCGACCGAGGGCATGCTCCGCCAGCAGCCTCAGGGTCTGGTCCCGGGCGTCGGGGGCACCCCGGTCGCCCCGCTCATGGCGGCGCACCAGGCCCCTCCACACCTCGGCCATCGCGTCGGCCTCGGTCACCGCCTCGACGGACGAATTGGCGCGCACCAGGAGATCGGCGATGACGGGTCGGCGCATAAGGTCCTTCGAGCGCCCCGTTGAGAACAGCGCGCTGAGTCCGGGGTTCGATTCCGACACCCTCCCGAGGTCATCGTCGTCGAGACCCGGGATCAAGACGGGGATCACCGTCGATGTGGGGCCGAGATCGGCGGTGACAGCCTGAACCGCGTCATCTGTCGCCACGACCACCAGCTCGACCTCGGCATCTCGTGCAGCCTGCACGACGGCGCCGAAAGCGGTCTGAGCCGACTCGGTCAGATAGTCGGCACCGTCGATGACCACCCATCTGCGCGGCGCGGTCATCAACCGGAGCAGATCGCGCAACGGCCTACCGAGCAAACCGTCGAGAATCAATCCCGAATCGGGCAGCTGGCGGAGGTTCAGGTAGAGCGCCTCGGTCTCGCCGGCTGCAATGTCTCCATCGATGGCGGCCAGGATCAGCGCGCTCTTGCCGACTCCTGACGGCCCGTGAACAAGCAGCACCCCGTCCTCCGACAGCCGCTTGCGGAGAGCGCTGAGGGTGTCGTGGCGGTCAAGGTGAAGGCCCGCGCTGTCCGGCGACTGCCCGATGGTGTTCCGGATCGTCGCGCGCGCGCCGGCGTCGAGCGCTTGCAGGGCCGCCCAGCCCGGATCGTTCGGTGTGAGGTCGGTCGCTAGGAGGTCGTGCACGTCGCGTAGCAGGATCGAGCGATCGATGGTGGCCCCCTGTGGCGCGTAGGTGCCGGCCAGCGCCTCCAATCGGTCGCGCAACGCACGGGCGCCGGCGAGGTCGCGATTGCTCGCGACGTCCTGCAAGGAGTTGAGGAGCTGGTCCCAGTCGCTGGTGTCCGGTTCCTCGTAGCGCGGTTGCAGCACGGTGAGCCGACTCAGCAGCGTCCAGGTCGCGGTCGCCACCTCGTCGTCCGAATGGGGCAATCCGAGCGACGCGAGTGCCCCGGCGACCAGGTCACGCAAGTGGTCCAGCCGCGAGCGGACCGCGCGCTGGAACCGTCCTGGTTCACCGACGAGCGGAAAGAACGCGTCCCGCGTGGTCGTGCGGGCGAGAGCTGCCAACGCGGCCAGCTGGGTAGCGGCCGTCTGGGTGCCCGCGACCACCAAGCCGTACTCGTGCTCCTCGTTGCCAACCGCGGGCGTGAGGTAGTCGGCAAGCAGCTTCTCGGTATCGCGGTCGGTGCGGGTGAGCGCGGGGCGCCGCCGCACGCCCACCGCGTAGGTGAGTCGAGCTCTCGACGGGCCATCGGGCTGGGTCGTGACCAGCAGGTCGTCGACCGCATCCAGCGGTGCCTGCTGAAATGCCACCTCGACCACACGAGTGCCATTGATGCCAGCGATCGTCGCGCCAGTCGCCAATGCCGCGAGGTAGCCGACCGCCACTCGCCGTTCGAACGTGACGCCCCCGCCTCCGGTCGAGTACGGACTGCTCGACGTCCTCTTCTTGGCACGCTCAGCCATCGGCATCCTCTGACTCCCGGCGGTCGATCCATGCTACGAGGTGCGCACTCCGGCGTGTGCTTGACGCGCGAATGTGTGCTCACGATCCCCGGCCGGCATCGCTAGTCCGTCCGGGTCGCGTCTTCCTCGGGCTAGCTGCTTTGAATTCCGGATCGCGAGCAGGTGTGCGTTTACAGATCGAGTGAATCGCGGTAGTCGCTGATTTGTTGTGCGGCGCGATCACGAGCAGCGTGCCAACGATCGCGGTCTGCCTCATCGACGCCGAGCACTAGCGCGAGCCTTTCGCCGATCACGTGCGTGCACGCGTACAGATAACCGACGTATTCGCCTGCAGTCGAACGATCCAACTCGAATCGACCTTCGCCGGTGACGTGGAACATCGCGAGTGCCGATGAGACCCCGTGCGCAAGACCCGACAGTTGGGAGTACATCACCGGATCGGTGTGCCCAAGCACAGCCAACAGGTTTGAGACTCGCAAACTCTTCGATGGAAGCCGATCCACAGTGTCCAGATCACCCAGCGCCGCGAGATGTTCGCGAAGATCCGCGATGAGGTCGTTCGGGTCGAGAAACTGCCCGTCGGTCGTTCGGAAATGGGTGTGACGGGCAGGAATGAGCAACTCATCGATAGTCAAAACCAGGGCGCGCTGCAAGAGTCTGCGGCCATCATTCGCAAACAGGATGAAGTACGCATTTGCGCCGGCTTCGAGAGCGCTGCGCGTCACCGACGCCAAAGGAATTGTGACGCGACCCCGCTCTAGCAGGTCTACGAACGCCGCGACATGTTCCGCGACCGCTCGCACAGTAAGACCAACCGCAACGAATGCCAGGCCGCCGAGTTTCCCATCGACATGGCGTCGGTCCCCGCCCGCAACGAACGCCGCCGCCGCGAGGCTCGTATCTGCGCCCTCGATGTGCAGCAGCGCCAGGCATCCGCGAGACAAGGACAGCAAACCGATTCGGATGTGCTGCTTATCCTCTTCTGTGGTGCCGGCCAAATCTGAACCTCTTCAAACTCATCGCTTCGATTTCGTTTTCGCTTCTGTCGTGGGGGCCTGGGGCACGTCGGCTCAGCGTCGGCGGCTCGATGCGTTTCCTTGGTGGAGCACCGTGTCGATAGACAGAGCGGCGCCGATCGCGAACGCCCGCAGCGGGCCGTCGAGTCGCGGGCTCACCGTGACGACGTAGTTGTCGTTCTTGCTGAACAGGTCTTTCGCCAGACCCACTGGTGACTTCGTGACGCGGGCGATCTCGTTGCCAGCAGCATCCTGAATGTTGAAGTCCCAGGAGTCTCGGTCCTCGGCGTTCAGCGAACCCACTGTCTCGCCATTGACGTCGAGGCTAAAGCTCTCCTTGCCGAGGATGCTGATCCATTTCTGAACGAGCTCACCGAGAGGTTCGCCGTCCGGGAGGCGGACTGAGACCCGCTCTTTCACGATTGAGACCGGCTGCGTGATGGTCAATAGCACTCTTCCGCTGGCATCGACGACCTGAAGCCGGCGCGAGGTGAACCGATCGGGGCGGACCACCTTCTTCAGCATCGTCTGGCCCACCTCGCGGACGGCGCCCAGCGGGTTTCCGTGTTGGTCGAAGATGGCGTACTCAGCGTTGACATCGACCAGCTTCGCCTTCTGGTTCACCACCAGGATCGGCTCAGTGAGAATCGTTCCTCCCCCCGAGGCCCCGGCATCAGCGGCGCCAGCGCGGCGTACTTCTCGTTGGACAGCCTTCGCCTGCCGTGTCGCCGGCGCGGCCACAGCGATCGGGTCGCGCCCCTGCTGGCCACGTGTTGTGACGTGCTCGGTCCACTGGGCGCCGTCCCAGTAGCGCAGCTCGTGCCTGCGGTACGGGTCGGGGTGCCACCCAGCGGGAACATCGGTCACGCGTGGAGGCTACCGCTCCCGCTTACTCTGACGACCAGTTCCACCCGTCCGGCGCCAGAGCGCGACGTCGAAACTCTGGCCTCCATTTGGCCACAACTGCACGAGATCCGCCACGATCGTGGCAGGTCGCGCCCCAATTACGGGCGAACCAAACAGGGCTTAGACGATCCACCGACGGTGACGACGCCTGCTTCAAATCCCACCGGTACCGCCATGGAAAACCCCTGTTCAGGCAGGGGTTTTCTACTTTGAAGCTCGATTTGGCCACAACTCGGCCGCATCGGACAAGAGCGACGAAGATCAAAACGAGACACGAGAAGTGTGCCGCAGCATTCGCCAGAGACCCGCTCGTCGCGACCGTAGTGCTTCCGTCAGCCGATGAAGCCCAGGATCGCCGCGGCCACCCGCTCAGGCGCCTCCAGCCTCGCTGTTCCACCGAACTCACGCAGCTCGAGGCTCACCTTGCCGCGCTCGTCGGGGACAACGCGATCCGCATCGACTCGCCCGGGCCAATTGACGCGTAACGCCTGGGCCGCCTTTCACTTCAGGGGACTGGCCGCCTCAAGCTCGTCGAGATCGATCTCGCTCGTCTTCTCGACCTGAGCGTAGATGCCGTCAGGACAGCTGGCGCCGGCGTACGACAGCGTTCGCGCCTCGAGGTTCATCGTCACAGTCACACACGTAAACGCGGTCGCCCTCTCGTAGGAGAGTCCGCCACCACCCTCGGCGTAGCCGGACACGTACAGCAGGAGCGTCGGGTCGGTGCCATTCTGCGAGGCGTCGAGGATGTACGAACTGAGACCCGTAAGACCATCGGCCTCCGCGCGGAAGCGGTCGTCGTCGGCGTCGATCAACGAGGCGCTTCCGGCAAAGGCGCCGTCCTCGATGATCTTCTCCCGCAGCCCGGTGCTGGGGACGTCGGACAATGCGTCGGAGATCCCCTCGGTCGCGGTGTCGAACGATGTGCGGGCCGCCTCGACGGCGAGCTGGTGCGCATTCTTCGCCGGGACACAGCCGGTGAGCGCGGTCGACAGCAGCACCGCGCTCACCCCGGCGAGGATCGCCGTCCTACGGATAGTTGCCTGCAAGAGCAGCCTCCAACGCGTCGGAGTAGTTCGTCGTCCCGAGCGTATTCGGATGGGCCGACTGGGCGGACACCGGGCTGGAATACAACCCCGGCATCCCGGTGGGCAGATCCCCTGGGGTCTTGTCGCCGGGGAATGGCATCAGGCCGTTCAGCGCGCTTCCGGGCTCGCACAGATTGTGAAGGTGGAAGTACGGTTGCGGGTCGGCGAAGGTGACCCGCTTGCCGGCCAGAACCGCCCGATCGACCGCATCGTGCAGCGCCTGGGTGAGATCGGTGGACACCTGGTTGAGCCAGGTGATGTTGCTGGGCGCCATGCCGACGCAGAATCCGCCGGTCTCGAAAAGTTTCGGATACCCCATAAGCACGACCCGCGCATTAGGCGCGCGTTTGGTGATCTGGTACAGCACATGATCGAGGCTGATGTTGAGCTGCGTCGTCAGCCGCATGGTGCTGGCATCCTGGGCGTTCATGGTGTCGCCCGACAGTGTCCCGGTTGCGCACGCCGCCGGGAGGCCCGGAATCTCCTGCCCGCCTGTCCAGCATTCGCCGATGATCTTCGCGAAGCGCATGTCGTTGCCCCCGATCGAGAGCGTGACCAGGGTCGTGTTCGCGTCGAGATATCCGGCGTCGAGCTGAGAGGGCATGCCGTACTGCCCCACGCCGGGCTGGTTCTCGCCGTTGCGGTTCTTGTTGGTGGCCAGCACGGATCCTTCATCCGCCGGATCGGCCGTCAGCACGGGCAGCAGGTTCTCGCTCTCCGCTCCTGAGCAGGCCAGGAAGTGGTAGTCGAGATTGACGTTCGGGACCGGCGACACACGCGATGCGAGGGTCCCAGTGATGGGCCCCGGAAGCACCGACTTAAGCAGCCACGAGTTCGCCGACTGATGGCATGCGTTGCGCTCGGCCTGCCCCGGAGTTGTCGATGATCCGTCGTGGTCGGACCACGGCTGGTAGCTGCCGGCGCCCTCTCCCGATGAGAAAGAGTCGCCGAGCCCGACGACGAAGTCCGCGGGCTTTGCGTTGAGTTGCTGGAACCCGACGGCGTCCCATGCGACGTCGTCGTGCGCGCTGTTGAACGATCCCACGTTCGACATCGTCACGGTCGGGGCGCCGTTCACCTTAAACACGCCGATCGGGACCCACTGGTTTGCGAAGCGTCGCTGTGGGAGGTAGCGCGTCTCGGACAGCCCGGGCGCGTAGGTGATCGTGTACGCCGCATCGGTCCAGCCCGCATAGTCGGGCATGTGAATCCAGACGCGGGTCCACTTGTTGGTCAGCGTCTGACCGAGGGACCACACTCCGGTGACCTTGCCTTCCGGCTCACCTGTGGCGCGCACGTGGGCGAACCAGAAGTGACCGTTGAATCCGCCGCCCTGCTGATGGAGGTCGACTTTGGCGGGGTAACCGCCGTTCGCGTCAGCGTGCTGGAACGTGAAGGCGAAGGAACTGCCCGGCGCCCGGCTCTGCATGGCACAGTCGGTGCCATTCCGCGCGGTGACGTGGGTCGTATCGTCCACCACCAGCATGCTCGCGGGTGGCGGGGCGCAGTCGGGAACGAAGCTCGATCTCACCGTGTCGGCGGGAAGTGCCGGATTATTCATGCTGGTGATCTCGGTGTGGTACGACGCATCGGCGAAGCGTTCGGACCCGTAGCCGCATTCGGCCCCTGTCGTCGTGCAGTCCTTCCACGTCGCGTTCCCGTGCCAATAGCAGTACAGGCTGGGGATGGTGCACGGGCTCGCGAGAGTCGTCGAGCACCCGTTGAGGGTGCTGCAGAACGTCGTCGGCGGCGGCTTGAGCATCGAGCGGTAGAAGTCGGCGTTCCACCAGGCGAGCGTGTACGACGCGACCATCTTCACGGGGTAGGTCCGGCTGGCGGCGTCCGCGCCCTGCGTCTCGACGAGGCTGAGACCCCAGGCGGCGAATCCCATGACCTTCTCGGGATACGGCCAGTTCTGGGGGTTCGCAGCATCCACCGCGTGGTCGTAGTCGAGGAACGCGATGCGGTTCACCGGGTATTCCGGGTTGGCGGGGTTGTTCGACCATCCGAGGCCCCAGGTTCCGTAGTCGGTGGTGCAGGTGGGGCTCGGCGAGCATCCGGTGGGGTTGCCGTAGGACGCACTTGAGGGCTGGATGCCCGTGTTGTACGCCCAGACGGTCGCGAACCAGTTCTCGATGCTGCTGGGGCTGCCGTTGTTGATCGTGATGCCCAGGTTCTTGAGTTGGTTCCACTTCTGGCTCAGCATGTTCACCGACTTCGCGATGTTGGCGACGTAGTCGACCGCGATGGCACGCTGCTGTTTGACCGGAAGCGCCGTCTCGCCCGGTTTTGTGTGGCCGGCGATGCGCATTCCGTCGGTGATCTGGCCGACCCCGTAGCCGCAATCGGCCAGGATGTAGCTGATGCTCCAGATGTTGCTGGAGTTTCCGTAGTAGTTGCCGATCAGCGGGTTGCCGGTGTTGGCGGGCGCGGTGAACTTCGACGCCTGCCACAGGTTCGACTCCTGCATCAGCACCCCCAACACCACCTGAGGGGGGATGGTCCCGCCGCCCTGCAGCGGGACGAGCGGAAACAGGCCCGAGGCGCCTTGCGCCGTATAGGACGTGATTCCGGCGTTGCCCCGGTAGTCGGCGACGCGGGTCTCGGTCAGCTGGCCCTTGACCGCACGGTCTACGGCCCACTCCACCTGGCGCGGCTTGGGTTGGTAGGCCTGGTTGTTGACGTCGTTGCGGGACACGGCGCAGTAGCGCTCGGCCTCTCCGGGGTCGTGCGGGTCGCCCGACGTCACCGCGCGGGCGCTTCCGAAGGGCGCCCGCGGCGCTTTCGCCTCCACGAGCTCGGAGGCCGGGGCGTAGTCGCCGAGGCTGAAGTCCAGTTGTTGGTTCGACACCGTCGCGGTCGCGCCGATCTCTGCCTGCAATTCGGTCGGATCCGTCATGGTCGCCGCGGCGATCCCCGCGGGCTTGACCGCATCGATCACGAGATGGCCGGTACTGGAAATCACTGAGTGGGCGGATGCTTCGGGCAGCGATACGAGACCGGCGTCGGTCTGCGTCAATTTCACTTTGCCGCCGAGCACGAAGAAACCGCCGGCTCGCGCCGCACGCAGTCCGACCTCCGTCAGCGGTCCGCTGGCGACCACGTTCGACTCGACCTTTGCGGCGCCGATGGTCTGCACGTGGACGGTCGCCGTGTCCCCGTCGGCCGTGACGTATCCGAGCCGTCCGGTCTTGTCGACCGCGAGGTCGTAGGCGACACCGGTGGTGGTGGCAACGGTGCCCGGCCTGCCTGAGCTCGTGACGTCGACGATGCCCTGGGGGGTGGCCGAGTAGATCGTTCCGTCCGCCGCCGAGATCGAGGAGGTGGCCTGTTGTTCGACCGTGGCCTTCTTGATCAGGTCGCCTGTGCGTGCATCCAGAGAGGCGACCAGGGTGCCGGCCACGCCGGGAGCGTGTGCCGTGAGGGTGAATGTGTCACCGGCGCCGCACCCGGGGTTGTAGTAGGCGATCGAGTAGCCGGTGCCCAGCTGACGCACCTTGCCCGTCGCGAGTTCGACGATGACCGCAGTGCCGCCGAAACCGAACCCCTCCTCGGAATTCGTGATCATGCGGGGTCCGTAGACGACGACCGTGTATTTTCCGCTCGAGGTGACGCAGCTGTTTGAGATCCAGAGGTCGGCCTCCTGGCTCGACACCGGCAAGGTGGTCACCTCTCGCCACGAGTAGCCGGTCTTCGATTTGGCGGACAGCACCGCGATGCCGTCGCTGCCTCCCATCACGACGGTCGCCACATCGCCGTCGGTCTTCCAGCTGCTGCCGAGCGCCTCGTCGCGCTCCGACGAGGGGACGCCGTCCGGATCGACCGGATCGCCGGTGAAACCGGTGGGCGCGTCGGCGGCCACAGCCGCTTGGGGTGCGGCCGCCGAGGTGGTTGCGATCCCCGCGGTCAGGAAGATCGAGCAGGCGGCAATGGCAAGCGGCCGGACGAATGGATGCAGCTTCACGGAGTCCCCCAGCGAGCGTCACGAAAAATGAATAGTTCCCAAAAAGGGACGCTGGCCAAGTTCTACTCCCCTGCACCGGGACACGGCTAGTCGGCGTTTGTGAGGACAACTCGGGTGACAAAGGCGACAAAAGGGCGAGACGAGAAGCTATTCGCGCATCACATTCGCGATCGGAATCCGGAAGGAACGCGCCATCGCCGGGATGGCGCCGAGCAGCCCCGCGCCCATTCCGACCAGTACCCCGATAGCGGCCCACACCCACGGGAATTCGGGCTGCGCGACACCGAACGGCGCCCCGAAAAGGCTCATCGTCAACGGGTACAGGGCGAGCGACACGGGGATGGCGAGAATCCCGGCGGCGAGCGAGACGATCTGCGATTCCAGCAGTACGAGGCCGACGAGCTGGCGCCGGCTGGCTCCGAGAGCGCGCCGGATGGAGAACTCGGACGAGCGCTCCCGGATCGCGGACAGCCCGATGTTCATGATCGCCAAGACGGCGGCGAGAACGCCGACCCCGCCCACGACCGCGAACGTCGACCGCGTCGCGTCGACCTCCGCCTGGAGCGCATCCACCGTGTCGATTCGCTTGACGTCCCACTCGGTCTGGGTTGCCGCCAATGAATCCCAGCCGACGAGGCGCTGCTTCAGTGATTCGGCGGTGGAGGCGGGTGATCGAAGAAGGAACGACAACGTGACCGCTTCCGGGTTGAGCTGGATGACTCCCGCGAACTGCTCGAAATCGGCATACATCGATGGCTGAGCGCGGCCGTCTTCGACCACGCACCCGATCACCACCTTCTGACTGTCGCCCGAGGCCTGGACCCGCAGGACGACGGATTCGTCCATGGATACGGCCCGAGCCCCGGCAGCATTCACGCAGACTCTCGGTGCGAGCCAATCCTGTGTGCCGATCCAGCTTCCGGCGACCAGGGGAAAAGGGCGGATCTCCCGGAGTTGCGGGTCCACGAAGTTCACATCGATCGAGACCGCGCCGGTAGGCGTGTTCACGGAGAGGCCCTGGAGCTGAGCCGAACGGCTGACCGAGCCGAAGACGTCACGGAGTAGCTGCAACACCTCGTCCTGCCGCACCAGTCCTGCCGGCCCGCCGAGGCCTGAAGCGGAGAACGTGTGTTGCGGGCCATTGGCCAGCAGAGCCTTCTGAACCACAGTCGCCTTGATCGTCTCGGTCGCGGCATTCACCGAGACCAGCCCCGCCACCGCGACCAGGAGGCACAGGGCGGTGAGACACGTCCGCAGAGGAAAGCCGATGACCCCCTGCCACGCGACACGGATCACGGCTCACCGCGAGCGTGCCGGCCCGTGCCCGGGGCCACGGTCACGAGACCCGTCGCTGTGAGCCGAAACGCCGCATCCATGCTGGACGCGACGTCGGGGTCGTGCGTGACAACGACCACCGCCGCACCCGATGTCACCGCACTCGCCTTGAGAACCTCGAGAACGCTCCGGCCGGTCTCCTCGTCGAGAGCCCCCGTGGGCTCGTCCGCCAGGATGAGCTTCGGGCCGGCCACGAGCGCGCGCACGATGGCGACGCGCTGCTGCTCCCCGCCGGACAACTGCCGCGGGCGTTTGGCGGCGTGCGCGGACAGTCCCACCGACTCGAGCGCTTGCGCCGCGATGCGTCGCCTCTGCGAGGAAAAGGATGAGCGGTGACGCAGCGGCATCATGACGTTCTCGATCACACTCAGATGCCCGATGAGGGAGAACTTCTGGAAGACGAATCCGATGTTCTCGGTGCGCAGGCGGTCGATCTCTTTGACCGGTGCGTCGTGGGTGTCGATCGCGCCGATGGCGTAGCTGCCACCGTCGAACCGGTCGAGCAGTCCCATTCCCGCGAGGAGCGTGCTCTTTCCCGACCCCGACCGACCCATGAGCGCCACCGTCTGGCCCGGAACCACGGTGAGGTCGACCCCTTCGAAGAGCGGCTTGCCATTCGGGAGCCGCTTGCTCACCCCTCTGAGCGCGAACATCAGGGGTCGATCAATGCCGGGCTCGGGATCCTCACGGCGTCGCCCTCGTCGAGGCCGCTGACGATCTCGATGGAGATTCCATCGGTAGCGCCGACCGTCACGGGGACCTCGGTGATTGTGCCGTCGGTGTCGACGAAGACCGAGGCGCTGTCGATCGTGCCGGCGACAGCCTCGACCGGCAGGGTGAGAACATCCTGCACGGTCGGGTATCGCACGGCGACGATTCCGACCAGCCCATCCAGCACCGCCTGATCTTTGGGCACGATGCAGGACACCACGCTGGTTCCGGTATCCGGATCGACTGTCGGGCGCCTGTCGAGCAGGTCGCAGTCGAATGGCGCTCCCGCCCCTTCGACCTGGGCCTTGGCGGATTCCGGCGGCACGAGAAGGCGCAGACGGGTGGCGCCGGTGACCGATGCCGTCAGCGTGAACCCCCGGTAGTGTGCCGAGGCGATCGGCAGTCCGGCGACGACGTCGGCGCCGTCGGGGATGAGGATGGTGCGATCGGAGTCGAGTTTTCTGAAGTGGATCGTGGTCGATGTGCCGTCCGCGTGCACCACCGACAGCACCCCGGCTCGCACGCGCGCTACGCCGGCGACCGGTGACGTGATCTCGTAGTACGTGCCGCTGGCCACCGCAGCGGAGAGCGAGATGACAGGCGTGATGTCTCCGACCTCGACCGTCGCCTCCGACGTGGACGGCGCTGCCGGGGTGGGGAGCGGACCCGACGGCGCCGCGGCGCAGCTCGTCAGAAGAAGAGCAACCAGTACGCCCGCGGGCCAGGCTCTCAGCACGATTCGTAGAACTGCTTCAGGGCAGTCGGGTCTCCGAGTCGCGCCGGATCGATCGACGTCGTCACGTAGGGATCCTCCGGGTCATCGACGACGTGGGCGGAGACCCAGGGAATCGTTCTCCACTTCTCGAGCTCATCGAGTGCGGTCACCTGGCGCGACTCGTCATCCGAATCGAAGGCGTCCAGGTACTCACCGATCCACTCGCAGCGCCAGAACATGGCGGCATAGGACTCGCCGTACCCCTTCTCATAATGCTCGTCGGCTGAGTAGTCACCGGGCGGGTCGGACGGAAACTCATCGCCAGGCGGAAGCGGCTCGGGGAAGTTCTCCGCCGCATCCCGATATTCCTGGATGACCTGGCTGACCTCGACGATCTCCACGGGCGCCGGTTGATCGCCTGCCGCACACGAGGCCAGAGACAGCCCCAGAACGAGTACGGCGACCGACGATGTCAATCGGCGCCCGTGGTCGAGTGCCATGAAGAGCTCCTTCAGTTGGGCAAATCCGAGATGATCTTCTCACTTGTTCTCGGGATCACCAGGTGAGATTCCCCGCCCATCCGATGTTCTGGCCGACCGGGCACCCGTAGGTTCCGAATGAGCGCGAGGAGAAGGCGTACGAACCGGCCTTGAGACGGCCGTCCTCGGGGTGGCCGGTGTTGTTCGCCCAGAAGGTGCCGGTGGTGCCGTTGTTCGCGACATAGATCAGGCCGGTCACCGGATTGGTCGTCGTGCTGCGCAGACGCAGGTCGAGGGCGCACGTCCTTTGAATGGTCGACCAGGTTGCGTAGGTGTTGGTCGTCTTGTCGCGGAACGTCGTGTGGTTGATCCAGCTCCCATCGACGTAGGTGGCCTGCAGTCCGGTGCTCGGCACGCGGTAGGTGGTCGCACTCGCCGTCAACGCCGGCGTGAGGGCCAGTGCGACGGCTATGGTGAGTGCTGCCATGCCCTTGGCGACCGTTTTCGATGTCTTGGTTGTGGTGTTCACAACTCCCTGACTCGTACTGCCGCGTGAAGTGGTCGAGTCTCGTTGAGGCGGCCGCCCAACGTTCCATCGGTGGGGTAAGAAAAGCATTCCTCAGTCTACCTGGGCAAGTCCTCACTTATGCGGACTGTGGTCAGCCTCGCGTGTCACCCACGAAGTACCGCATGCGGGAGGCCGCCCACGCGGCCATTTCCGGCTTTGAGGACTGCGTCGCCGAGTCCCCAGCTTGGCGGCCGTGCCGCGCAGCCCGCGGGAGCGCACGTCCTTCTCGACGCGTTCGAAGCCCTTGGGACTAGCCAGACGCCCATAGCGGGCGGGTCCGAGCCGCTCGGCTTCATCTTGTCGACCGGTATCAGCAGATTGCGCCACCCCGCCTTGGAGCGTCGAATTGTCGACGCCGCGAGCGATCCTTCCTTCGGCCGAAATAGGGTCCTCCTGATCGACAGCTTGTCGAAATACCGCTCCGCGTTGTCGTCTGATGCTCTCGAGCGCTTGATGAGCGACGATGACGACGTGATTGTGTCGCACGCGGTACTAGCTCTGGCAAAGCTTGGCGACCCGCGAGCGCTCCCTTTCGCCCGCCGGTTGGCTAGCCACGCCGACCCAGCCGTCCGCTCGAACGCCAAGGAGGCCATCCGCCGACTCGAGCGCCAAATCTGAGGGAGCCGCCGAGCCGCACGTGGCTGATGCGCGTCTATCGGTTGGTGTCGTCGTCGCAGATGGCGCCGTTGCCGGCGGGTTCGACTCTGATCGCAGGTGGCGGGCTGTCGACCACGGGTGGGTCGTTTGCATTACGACGGGCACGGGAACACGGACAAGCTGGCTGATCAGACGTTGTCGTATGACGCGGCGGACCGGCACGTGAAAACGGTGATCGATGGCGGACCCACGGTCAGTTATGTGTGGGGGCCGGGTGGTGACATCGTGTCGCGGACCTCGTCCACGGGTGAGGCGTCGCGGTTCGGTTCCGGGTTGGTGTTGAACGGGTCGAACGGGTTCGTGCAATCCACCGTGGGGTTGCCGGGTGGGGCGTCGATGATCGTCACCTCGACAGGTGTCAGTGGTGCGACGTGGTCGTACCCGAACGTGCACGGCGATGTGGTCGTGACGACGGATGGTGCGGGAGCGCGGACGGGTGCGTTCCGGTATGACCCGTTCGGGCAACCGATCGACCCCATCACCGGGCGCATCGGGACCATGGCCGCGGATGAGGCGGTGCCTGACACGATCAAGAACTCCGACGCCGACTACGCCTGGGTCGGTGCGAACTCGAAGCTGTACGAACACGCGGGCAGTATCGCCACCATCGAGATGGGGGCGCGGCAGTACGTCGCCAGCCTGGGACGGTTCCTCGAGGTGGACCCGGTCGAGGGCGGGGTCACCAACGCGTACGACTACCCCGCCGACCCGATAAACGAATTCGACCTAGCCGGCACCTGCAAGAAGTTAGGTGGTGCGGCGGAGGCGGCTTTAGAGACTACCTTCGCACAGGCAGGGGTGGAGCCGGAGTCGGCAATTGGGGGACGAACTGGCTGCGGGCACTCGCTAAGGAGGCGAGTCAGAAGCGCATTGCGGCGTCGGCGGGAAGGCTCGCTCCGGCGCTGAGGTTCACCACATCCAAGCTGCAACACACGTTCAAACATGCCCCTGATTTCGGAGTTGAGGGGAACTGGAGCGCGGCCAATGGAGAGAAGTTCGCGAACGGCTTGAGTACTTTCGTTTCCGATTCCAGCACCATCCGGATCCAAGGCGCGTACCGGAGCAACACGAGCCAGGCTATTTTCAACTACAACACGGAATCCAGGCTCATGGTGGTTCAAGACCTAGACGGTGGACTGGTTACCGCCTATCAGATGAGCTCAGCGCAACTAGCTGGCGTGATAGAAGAGGGCTTCCTATGGTGACATTCGGCCCTCCGGATCGTGTAGACGCATATGTCGCACTGATGCGCGCCTATGTAGATGGTCGCCTGCAAAGCGCCGAGTTCGAAGTGGTGTACCTCGCCCTGTTCAAGAGCGACCCTGCTCTGAGAGAACCGTCAATGTATGACGCGCTTGCCACCACGTTTCACGCCATTGACGACTACTGGCCGGGCGAATCGCTCGATCAACAGGATGCGGCCGAAATCCAGCTCAGACAACAGGTGCGCCGCGCTCTGGAGGATTTGGAATCGGTCCTCGCCCTGCGCGCACAGGGGGACAACCCATAGCCCCACCGCCGACCTCAGGCATCTGGTCATGGAGGCGCGGAACGAGGATGAGCTCCTCTTCCTTGGCGCGGCGTTCATTGAGGATGCATTCGACGGACACGGTCCGTGGGTGTTCGAGGTCATCGACAATCTCGAGGTTCCCGAAGGGACTCGGGAGACACTGAGGCGCGGGACCTTTCGACCTCTCAAGTGAG
>JAODAS010000060.1 GCA_025463555.1 Schumannella sp. | reverse complement strand
CCCAGCGCCGAGGCTCTGATGCGCTCGAGGTTCAGTGCCTACGCGCTGGGACTGGACGCATATGTGCTGTCGTCCTGGCATCCGTCGACCCGCCCTGCGGATCTCGATCTCGATGACGACGTCGAGTGGCGCAGACTGCAGATCGTCGACGCGGCGCCCGGTGTGGTCGAGTTCCGGGCATCGTTCCGTTCGCCGCGCGGGGGAGGACTGGTGCACGAGCGCAGCCGTTTCGTGCAGGAGGCCGGGCATTGGCTGTACGTCGACGGGGACATGCTGGACTGACCAGATAATAGACACATCACCAATCAGGGGAGTGTCATGGGTCTCGGGAAGCTGTTGCTGCGCATCGTCGTCGGAGGCGTCTTCGTCGCGCACGGTCTGCAGAAGCTGAACGGGTCCTTCGGCGGCGGTGGCCTCGAGAGGACCGAGATGGTCGTCGCCTCCCAGCGCATGTACCCGCCGAGGCGCAACGCGCTGCTGGTGGCCCTGGCGGAGACCGTCGGTGGGCTCGGAATCGCCTTCGGAGCGGCGATGCCGGCCGCCGTGGCGGCCACCACTGCTGCGATGGCGACCGCCTACACGAAGGTGCACCGCAAGAACGGCTTCTTCAACAGCAAAGGCGGCTACGAGTTCAACCTGACGCTCGTCGCCGCAACCGCTGCGCTCACGATCGACGGTCCGGGACCGTGGTCGGTGGATGCCGTGGCCGGCAAATCGCGGTGGGGAGTGTTCTGGGGACTCGCCGCCGTCGGTGCCGGTGTGCTGGCGTCGTCGTTCGCGATCGAGCTGGGCGAACTGGAAGCGCCCCCCGCGGTCGAGCCTGCCGCTGGTGAGTAGCGCGCTCAGCGCGCTAGTCGAAACCGGCTAAGCTAATCCCTCGGTGCCGCCTTGTGCGGCACAAGTCACGGGCTGTGGCGCAGCTTGGTAGCGCACCTGACTGGGGGTCAGGGGGTCGCAGGTTCAAATCCTGTCAGCCCGACACGACGCAGCGACTCCCGGCTGTCGGTGGGTCCGTCCCGGATCGCTATGCTGAGATGGCATTTCCTCAATTGATCGGGAGTCGACCGTGGAGTCCCCCAGAACCGGTAATCGCGGGTTGCACGTCGCGTTCGGCGCCGTGGTGATCGTGGCCCTTCTGGCGATGGCTGGTTGTGGCACGTTCACCGCGTCGTCGACTCACAGCCCAACACCCTCCGAGGAGACCCCTACGGCGCCGGACTCCAGCTACACGATCGAGGACACACCCGCGGGCTTCGTTTATCAGGACGCTCCCTCGGGCTACACGGTCACCTTTCCGCAACGACCCGAGGTCGCACCGTTGGCGAACAACGAAACCGACCAGGACGCGTATTTCGTGTCCTCCTCGGACCAGGTGTCGAATGAGTTCGCTTCGACCGGGCAAGTCCTCGACAAGACGCCGAACCTCCGCGCTCAGCTCCTGGGAGTCGTCCAGTCGCTGAATCCGTCCGGGCAAGTCAACGCTGGTAGTTACACGCTTGGCGGCCTCGACGCAGCACAAGCCCAATTCACCACGGGGGAGAGCCAGGCGATGCCGAGTTATCTTGTCGGCCAGCCAGGTGAGATCGTCGTGGCTGGCGACGGCAACCGCTTCTATGAGCTCATCGCGATAGGCGGCACCTCGGACCAGCGCCAAGCATTCTTCGATTCGTTCAAGCGAATCGACAACTGACGGAACCCGACCGCTACATCGTTGCCGCCGATGGCGCTGCTTGGTCGGGCCACCTGGTTGCACAGTCGTTGCACAACACGCGCAAATCATCTACCCAGCGCGGCGGCGCAGGCCCAGTGCCAGCAGGATGACGCCGACGATTCCGACGACCAGGCCGATGCCGAACCACATGATGCTGCCCGTCATGACGCTTCCGGGGATCAGGCTCAGACCCTGTCCGACCCAGACCGCACCGGTGCCCAGCGCGATCACCCCGACGACGATGAGGGCGACGCGCCCGATCCGGCTGTTCATGATGCCAACGTACGCGGGAAACGTCAGATCGTCCGCGGGGCCTTCGCCAGGTTCTCGAGCAGTTCCTCGGCGTTCTGCCGCGAGACGTACGCGGGGCGGTCGCGCTCGACACGCCACGACTCGCTGAGGGGGCTGGTGTCCACGGTGTCGAATCCGAGTTCGTCATAGAACGTCGTCACCCAGGCGACCGCTTCGGGGAAGTCGCTCGAGGTCGCCAGGGCACGGCGGTTCGGTGTGCCGGCCGGGGTGCCGTCGGTACCGATCTGGCCCGACTCGATGTGGTTGAACGCCTTCGCGACCTTCGAACTCGGCAGGTGACGCTGCAGCAGCCCGGAGACCGTCGCCTCACCGCGATCGAGCTCGTCGACGTGCCCGTCGCGCTCGAAGTAGTAGTTGTTCGAATCCAGCACGATCTTGCCGGCGAGCGGCTCGACCGGCACCTGGTTGTGGGCACGGAACGGGATGGTCACCATGGCGACGTCAGCAGCCGCTGCCGCCTCGGCCGCCGTTGCCGCGCGCGCCTTGGGTCCCAGCTCTGCGATCAGGTCGGACAGTGTCTCGGGCCCCCGCGAGTTGGAGAGCACCACGTCGTATCCGTGGGAGATCGCCGCACGGGCGACCGCCGATCCGATTCTGCCTGCGCCGATGAAACCGATAGTCGTCATGCGGGGTGCAACGCCGGATGAGCCCTGCTATTCCGTGCCGGCCGCGACCGGGTACCTCAGGTGGATCACTTTCGACGCCGCGAGAACCGTGATCGGTTCCCCGAGCACCGTCTCGACATCGAGCCCGGCGAGGAAGCGTTTGCCCGTGCCGAGGAAGACCGGCGCGAGGTCGATCGCGATCTCGTCCAGCAGCCCGGCTCGCAGGGCCTGCTCGGCGACCGTTCCGGCGGCGACCGCCACCGTCCGGTCGCCCGCGGTTCGCTGGGCCTGGGCCACGGCATCCTGAATACCCGTCGTGACGAAATGGAAGTCCTCGGATCCGGGGTAGGACCAGTCCGTGGGCGGCTGGTGCGTCATCACGACCACTGGGACGCCGAGCGGGTGCTTGCCCTGCCAGCCATCGGTGACGTCGAAGAGGGTGCGACCGACGATGAGTGCCCCGATCTGATCGACCCATTGCCGCCAGTAGGCCGCGCTCTCTGGCGTCAGATGGAACGGCGGAAGGTATCCGGGATGACCGGCGTTGGCGACCTCGATGTCGCCCGCGTCGTACCAGTCGAACAGGTGACCGATGCCGTCATCGGGGGTTGCGATGTAGCCGTCGAGAGACATGGTCGCATTGGCGATGACTTTTCCCATGTGCTCGACGTTAGGACGAGGTTTCGCGCGCGTCGAGCGTGGCGGCCAGCTTCGTCGTCTGCCCCACTTGACCTTGACCTCGGGGTCAGGCCTTATCGTGACGGCATGAGGATCAGCGAACTGGCACGCGAAGCCGGAGTGACGGTCAAGGCGGTGCGGTACTACGAGTCGATCGGGTTGCTCGAAGCGCCGCGGCTCGGCAACGGGTACCGCGATTTCGCCGAACGCGATGTGCGGGTGGTGCGCGAGATCCGCGAACTCGCCGCCGTCGGCGTCACCGCCGAACGCGCCCGGCCCTTCGTCGAATGCCTGGTGGCCGGCAATCCCAACGGCGATGACTGCCCGGATGCCGTGGGCGCCTATCGCGCGGCCCTGACCGAACTCGACGCCCAGATCTCCGAACTCGAAGAGCGTCGCGCCGCGATCCGCGGGCTGCTGGAATGCGCGGCACCGGCGGGCGTCCGCTGATGTCCACACTTCCTGCGGTCACCGATGCCACCTTCGACGAGGTCGTTCTCGGTGCCTCCGGCACCGTGCTCGTGGATTTCTGGGCGGAATGGTGCCCGCCGTGCCGGGCGATGGATCCGCTGCTCGCCCAGTACGCGCAGGACCACCCCGACGTCCAGGTCGTGGCGGTCGATGCGGACGCCAACCCCGAGCTGATCGAGCGCTTCCAGGCGCTGTCGCTGCCGACATACAAGCTGTTCCGCGGGGGCGAACTGCTGACCTCGTTCATCGGCGCCCGTCCGCGGCCTGCTTTCGAGCAACTGCTCGAACCGTATCTGACGGCATGACACCGCTCTGACACCGCGGTGACACCAGACTGACACCAACTGGTGTTGACATGACACCACAGTGGTGTCACTATGGTGTCATGGAGCTAGGCCAGTACGTCACAGATCTGCAGCGGCAACTCGCTCAGGCCGCAGAGAACGGCACCGAGGAGGTGCGGGCCGGGGCAGAACGCCTCGCCGCGGGGCTCGACTCCGCAACCCGGCTGGTGCTGCTCGACGCCCTCTCCGCGGCCGCGGGAGAGATCACCCGCGACCTCGCGCCCGGTTCGGTGGACGTTCGGCTTCGAGGTCGCGAAATCGAGTTCGTCGTGACCTCGCCGACCATCGACGCCGAAGCCGACGACGCCATCGCAGCGCCGGTCGAGATCGACGACGCGAGCACGTCGCGAACGACTCTTCGCCTGCCCGATGCGCTGAAGGCGCGGGTCGACGACGCGGCGGCAGCCGATGGGCTGTCCGTCAACACCTGGCTGGTCCGCGCCGTCGCGGCAGCACTCGAACCCAAGCAGCGCCGGGCTGCGCAGAAGACACTGCGCACCGGCGACAGCTTCGCAGGATGGGTGCGTTAGCCCGCCCGGCCGACCACGACATCCACACACCAGCACGCCCAGAGAACAACACGCCCACAGAAAGGGAGGCGCCAGCATGCCCACTTACAACACCCCCGGACCGATCGACCTCGCGGTCGATCTGCCCTTCGGGCGACTCGATGTCGTCGCAGCGGACCGCTCCGACACGGTCGTGACCGTGTCGCCGACCAACCCCGGCTCCGCCTCCGACCGCCGCGGCGCCGAGAACACCCGGGTCGCGTTCGAGGCTGGACGGGTGGTCGTCGAGGGCCCGCGTCCCCGCTTCGTGTTCATCGGTCCGAGCGAGTCGATCGACGTGCGTGTCGAGGTGCCCGCGGGTTCCCGCGTCACCGCGGACATCGGCGGCCGGGTCAGCACGATCGGGCGTCTCGGTGCGACGCGCATCAAGAGCGCCCTCGGCGGAGTCGAACTCGACACCACCGACGACCTCTGGATCCGCAACGGAACCGGCAGCCTCGAGATCGGCACCGTGCACGGCTCCGCCGAACTGACCGCCGGCAACGGCCAGGTCAAGGTCGGCTCGATCGACGGCGACGCGATCATCAAGGCCTCGCACGGCTCGATCGCGATCGATGAGACGCACGGAGACCTCGACGCGAAGCTGTCCTACGGCGAGCTCGAGATCATGCGCGCCCACGGCAGCGTCACCGCCAAGACGGCGTACGGATCGATCCGGCTCGCCGAGGTGTCGTCCGGATCCATCCAGGTCGACAGCGGGTACGGCCAGATCGACATCGGCGTTCGAGCAGGTGTCGCGGTATGGCTCGACGCGGCATCGCGCGACGGCCGGCTCCGCAACGAACTCGACAGCGACACGGCTCCCGCAGCATCCGAGCATTCGGTCACGGTGCGAGCACGCACCACCTACGGCGACATCACCATCCATCGATCGAAGAAGGGAAACACGCGATGAATGCCCCAGCCATCCAGGTCCACGGCTTGATCAAGTCCTACAAGAAGCTGGAGGTGCTCCGCGGCGTGGACTTCGATGTCGAGTCCGGCAGCATCTTCGCGCTTCTCGGCTCGAACGGGGCCGGCAAGACGACGGTGATCAAGATCCTGTCGACGCTGCTCAAAGCCGACGGGGGCACCGCCGTCGTCAACGGATTCGACACCGTGCGCCAGGCGGATGAGGTGCGCGAATCGATCAGCCTCACCGGGCAGTTCGCCGCCGTCGACGAGAAGCTGACCGGCCGCGAGAACCTGCTGCTCATCGCGCGGCTGCGCCACGTCGCCGGCGCCGGCTCGGTCGCCGACGGTCTGCTGTCCCGGTTCTCGCTCACCGACGCGGGCGGGCGCAAGGTCGCCACCTACTCCGGGGGCATGCGCCGCCGTCTCGACATCGCCATGAGCCTCATCGGCGAGCCCCAGGTGATCTTCCTCGACGAGCCGACAACGGGTCTGGACCCCGAGGCACGTATCGAGGTGTGGGAGACCATCAAGGGCCTCGCCTCGCGTGGCACCACGGTGCTGCTCACCACGCAGTACCTCGATGAGGCGGAGCAGCTCGCCGACCGCATCGCGATCCTGCACAAGGGCCGGATCATCGCGAACGGCTCGTTCGACGAACTCAAGAAGCTGCTGCCCCCGACGAAGAAGGAGTACGTCGAGAAGCAGCCCACCCTCGAAGAGGTCTTCTTCGCCATCACGGGCGACACAGGCAGCGACACCGACAAGGAGAAGGCAGCATGAAGAAGCACAAGCCCTTTGGACAGAGCATCGGTGACACGGTCACCCTCACCGGCCGGTCGCTGACGCACATCCTGCGCAGCCCGGACACCATCATCACGACGGCGATCATGCCGATCGCGTTCCTGCTGTTGTTCGTGTTCGTCTTCGGTGGCGCGATCGACACCGGTGCGGGCGTGGGAGAGGGCAATTACGTCAACTACCTGCTGCCGGGCATCCTGCTGATCACGATCGCGTCGGGCATCGCCTACACGGCGTACCGGCTGTTCCTCGACATGCAGGGCGGGATCTTCGAACGGTTCCAATCCATGCCGATCGCGCGGTCATCCGTGCTCTGGGCACACGTGATCACCTCGGTGGTTGCGAACCTGGTCTCGATCGTGGTCGTGATCGGGGTCGCCCTGCTCATCGGGTTCCGTTCGGGCGCCGGCGTGCTCGGATGGCTGGCGGTCGCCGGGATCGTGACGCTGTTCACCCTGGCACTCACCTGGCTGGCCGTGATCCCGGGTCTGACCGCGAAGTCGGTGGACGGCGCGAGCGCGTTCTCGTACCCGCTCATCTTCCTGCCGTTCCTCAGCTCGGCGTTCGTGCCGACGCAGTCGATGCCGGGGCCGGTGCGCTGGTTCGCCGAGAACCAGCCGGTCACGTCGATCGTGAACGCCATCCGCGCACTGCTTCAGCAGCAGCCGGTCGGCGGCGAGATCTGGATCGCCCTGGCGTGGATGGTCGGCATCCTGGTGGTGGCGTACGTGATCTCGATGTTCGCGTACCGCAGCAAGATCAGCTGAGCATCTGTGACACGCTTCTCCGTATGACCGCGTGGCTCGAGGAGCTGGACTGGCAGCAGACCCCGATGGGCGAGCTGACCCTGCGCCGGCGCCTCGAGCCCGTCGTCGGCTACGACATCTACGAGGTCAAGCTGGGCGACGAATACCTGATGTCGTCGCTGTTCACCCTCGCCGAAGAAGAGCTGGCGAGACTGGGCCTGGATGCCGCGGCCGGCACCGGCCTGAACGTGCTGGTCGGCGGGCTCGGGCTGGGCTACACGGCCGTCACCGCTCTCGATGACCCGCGTGTCGCCTCGATGACGGTGGTGGATGCGCTGCCGGCGGTTCTCGACTGGCACGAGCGTCTGCTCCTCCCGGTGTCATCCCGCCTCGTCGGAGACCCGCGCACGAAGCTCGTCGTGGGCGACTTCTTCGCCTGGATGCGTGGCGAACCGGGGGAGCCGTTCGACGCGATCCTGCTCGACGTGGATCACTCTCCCCGGCATCAGCTGAACCCCGCACATGCGGATCTGTACACCGTCGAGGGGCTGCAACGCCTGGCCGCGCACCTGAAGCGCGACGGCGTCTTCGCGATGTGGTCGGACGACCCGCCCGACGACGAGTTTCTCGGCGACCTCGAACGGGTCTTCGGGGGCGTCCGTGCGCAGGTCGTGCGGTTCGACAACCCGCTCACCGGCGGGGTCTCGTCGAACACGGTGTATGTCGCCCAGTAGGGTCGCTGGCATGACGACGCGTGTTCTCCTCGTGCGCCACGGGCGCACCGCATTGAACGCCGCCGGGCGGCTGCGCGGCCTCGCGAATCCGGAACTCGACGAGGTCGGGGTCGGGCAGGCGAGCGCCGCCGCTCTGGCGCTGCGACCGTTCGGACTCGACCGGGTGCTATCCAGTCCGCTCCACCGCGCCGTCCACACGGCGACGATCATCGCCGACGTGAGCGGGGTACCGCACTCGGTCGACGAAGCGTTCAACGACCGTGACTACGGCCCGTGGACCGGCCACCTCAAAGACGAGGTCGTGGAGCAGTGGGGGAGCGTCGATGCGGCCCCAGGAGTCGAGGCCGTCGAGGTCGTGATGGCGAGGGTGATGCCGGCGCTTGATGCGCTGGCCGCAGAGGTCGACGCGACGGTCGCGGTCGTCACGCACGACGCGGTGATCGGCCCCATCCTGTCGGCGGTGCAGCCGGGCATCGACCCGACCATCGACAACGGTGCGTGGGCAGTCCTCGCCCGCGACGGCGAGGGGTGGATCGTGGAGTCCAGGTCAGCGCTCTAGAGCCGCGAGAGCCCGCTCCATCGAACTCGCCAGACCCCACTTCTCGGCGAGGGCACGCGCAGCATCCGGGTCCGGAACGCGGATCGTCGCATCGACCGCCGGCAGCTCGAGGGTGCGCACCACCTCGACCACCTGTGGCGCGACTCGCAGATAGTCGGACGCCGCGGCGAACTTCGCGCGCTGGCCGGCGGACATCGCGCTGGCGGGGTCGGATGCCGCGGCGATGATGCCGTCGAGGTCGCCGTACTGGGTCAGCAGGAGCGCGGCCCCCTTCTCGCCGACGCCGGCGACGCCGGGAAGTCCGTCAGAGGCATCCCCCCGCATCGCCGCGAAATCGGCGTACTGATCGGGTCGGACCCCGTACTTGGCGAACAGCCCGCCGTCGGTCAGGATCTCGAGGTTCGACATGCCGCGGCCGGTGTAGATCACGCGCACATCGCGCTCGTCGCTGATGAGCTGGAAGAGGTCGCGGTCGCCCGTCACCACGTCGATGTGACTCCCGAGTGTGGCGAGGGTGCCGATCACGTCATCCGCCTCGTGGAGTGCCGCCCCCACGATCGGGATGCCGAGAGCGGTCAGCACCTCGCGGATGACGGGAACCTGCACGCTCAGCGGATCCGGGATCACCTCGACATCGGGGCCGACGATGACGACTTCGGCGACCCGGTGGGTCTTGTACGACGGGATCAGGTCCACGCGCCACTGGGGACGCCAGTCGTCGTCCCAGCAGGCGACCAGCTCGACCGGTTCGAACTCGGTGACCAGCCGGGCGATGGCGTCGAGGGTGCCGCGTACGGCGTTGACGGGTGTGCCATCCGGCGCGACGACGGAGTCGGGGACGCTGTAGAAGGCGCGGAAGTAGACACCGGCGGTGTCCAGGAGCATGCGGCGATCGGTCACGGGTGAATCTTGGCACGGGGAGGTTGACAAGGCGGTCGGCGTTCGCCAGTCTCGAGGTGCGGGGTGATACTCATAAGTATACGAAACGGGGTACGACTTGACGACCACGACCAACCCGCTCGCGCTCATCGCCACCCTCGCGCTGGTGGCGGCATCCTCGCTGGCGCTGGCCGAGCCTGCCCAGGCGGCGACCATCTGCAATCCGGTGATCTACAAATACGAGGTGCGAGAAGCGGGAGCCGGTATCGGCCTGCTGCACGTGAAGACCAACGTGTGCACGTCGGGTACGACGATCACATCCTCCTCGGGGTCGGTGACATGGGAGCCGAACCCCCTGGGCACCGCGACCGGCTGGGTATATACGCACATCGGCACGTCGCGCACCGCCACGTCTGCATGGCTGACCTCCGGAACATTCAAGCTGTGCGTGCCGACCCAGCTGTCGCCCCTATGCTCCTACGGTGAGGCGTTCAAAGTGGCGTACGCCGGCTACCCGAAATCCTTCGTCGGACCGACCTTGCAGCCTCGATTCACCTGCACGAACTCGTACTGCGCCGCTCATATGACCTTCGTCTACAAGGGGCGTGGCTGATGCGCCGCCGGCCGGTACGGCAGTGGATCGTTCTGACCTCTCTCGTCGCAGGTCTCGCGACGGCTGCGATCGGCGCCAGCATCGGGCAGCCGAATTCGTGGGGCTGGTTCAGCCTCGGCGCGGGGCTCGTCTTGCTGATCGGCGCGACAAGCGCACTCGGCGGCATGCGAAGGGCGTCGCGAATACGGAAGTAGGCGGCGGCTGCGCCAGACGCTCGAACATACCTTCGAATGTGTGATAGGCTCGACCTGTTTGTGCCGAACACTTCTGGAGGATTCCGGTGTCGGTGCAGGCTGCCTACGAGCGGGCGGGCGAACTTGTCGCCCTGGTCGGCGAACGCGGGTTCGGCGGTCTCGCTGACGCAGAACTCGTCGGAGCTCTCACCCTGCTCGGCGAGGTCGTGCGACTGTGCGGCTCCGTCGGGGTCGAGGCGGCGATCGAGGTCGGCAATCGCACCGTGATGCCGGTCGGCCAGAGCATGCCGAAGGCGTTCGGGGCGAAGAACACCGCGGATGTCTTGGCCGAGTTCGTGGGCATATCGCTGCCCGAGGCGCGCACCTGGTCTCGTGTGGCGACCGCCGTCGAGAGCGAACTCAGTCTCACCGGTGAGGTTCTTCCGCCGCGCTTTCCCGCCGTCGCAGATGCGGTGGATTCGGGAGCCATCGCGCCGGCGACCGCCGAGGTGATCGTGCAGGCCGTCGACGAGGTGCGGCCGTTCCTCTCGCTGCACAAGTCGCTCGACCTCGAGAGGTCGCTCGTCGCGCAGGCACCGGGATTCTCCCGCCGAGACTTTCTGCGGCTGTGCCGCGAGGTGCCCGAGCGCATCCTGCCCGAGAGCGTGGAATTCCGTGAGGCGCTGCAGTATCAGAGGCGCGGAGTGCACATCGGGCGCGGCACCGACGGAAGCCAGCGGATGGTGGTCACGGGGCACCCCGAAGGCGAAGGCTTCATCGTGACCGCCCTCGACGCGCGGACCGCTCCTCGACGACAGCCGACGTTCGGGGATGGTCCCGACGACAGCGAACGCGACGAGCGCACGTTGAGCCAGCGGCGGTACGACGCTCTGATCGACATGGCCCGTGAATCTCTCGCCCACGACAACGGTCAGGTCGCGGGAACCGCGGTCACCATGGTGGTCACGATGACGCTCGAGGAGCTGCGCCGCGGCATCGGAACCGCGAAGATCGCGGGCGTCGACCAGCCCGTTTCCGCCGCGACTGCACGACGCCTGGCCGCTGACGCCGAGATCATCCCGTGCGTTCTGGGTGGGCCGAGCGAGATCCTGGATCAGGGCCGCGCCTTTCGGCTGTTCACCGACGCGCAGCGCAGGGCGATCGCGGTCCGTGACGGCGGATGCGTGTGGCCCGGCTGCGCACAACCGCCGGGCTGGTGCGAGGTCGCACACCTGACATCGTGGCTCGACGGCGGGCCCACCGATCTGGCCAACGGCGTGCTGCTGTGCCCCTTCCACCATCGCTGCTTCGACCACGACGACTGGCAGATGGAATGGCGCGCCGGAGTTCTCTGGCTTCTTCCGCCGCCGCATGTCGATGCGACGCGAAGACCCCGGCGGGCGGGCCGGCGGGAACTGGTGATCTAGAGCCCGGCGGTCTCCGGCTCCGCCTGCATGTTGTCGATGTAGTCCTTGATCGACGGCATCACCACGAGGCGGTCATGGTAGAACGTGTTGATCAGGTTGACCACCTGCGCCTTTGCGGCCTCGACCTCGGTAGTGCGCTCCTCGCCGGTCTTCTGGTTCTCGAGCGTGAGCCGCAGTTGAAGAAGAGACTTCACCAGTTCGGCCTCCGCGTCCCCGTCGAGCGCCTCGACCACATCGAGCACGAGCGCGTCGGCCTGCGCCTGCACCTCCTCGATCGGGATCGAAGACCCTGCCTGGGTTGCGTTGTCGAGCGTGCCGATCAGCGCCCACACCTGGTACAGGATGGTCGCCGGCTCGTCGAAGAGTTCACGCACGAACGCCGCGTCGAGGTGCCGACCCGACAGGCGGAAGACGTTGTACATGCGCTTCGCGGCCTTGCCGTAGTTGAGGTGTTTGGTGAGGTACTTCCGCACCTCGCCCTCGAGCGCCTCGACGTACTCGTCCAGGGCGTCGTCGGACACGAACTTGGCCACCTTCGCGAACGTGGGCACCGAATCCGCGTCGAGGTACACCTCCTGGAAGTAGGCATCGAGGTAGCCGTCGAGCGGAACGATGTTGCCGTCGGGCGCCTCCCAGGTCACATCGATCACGTTGCTCGCATTCGACAGCCCCACCCGCGAGGGGTCGCTGACCACCCAATCCAGCTTGCACCAGCCGGGATTCAAAGCCTGCTCATCCCACCGCAACTCGACGCGGGTGCCGTCCGCGGCATCCAGAACCTGCACTCCCTTCTGGATCTCGTCGAGCTTCCACGTCACGGGTCCGCCCTTGGTCACAGCCTGGCCCCGCACCGTCCCGTCGGTCGTGTAGCTGCCGAGTTTCGCTTCCAGAAACTGGTACGTGGGCCCCTTGGTGGTCGCGAGCACGTGATCGCGCATCAGGCGCGCCATGGTCGCGCACGCCTCCTCGCGGGTGGGGGCCGGGATGTTGAGGCGCTGAAAGAAGTCCGCGTCGCCGGGGTAGCTCTGGATCTTCGACTGCGCCGCCGACCCGGACAGAGCCAGGGCGCTCTCGCCCCCCTCGCCGGTGACCTCCACGATCTTGCCGATCCGGCGCAGACGCGCGATGTCCTTCGGGCTGAAGTCGAGCATCGCCGCACGGTAGCCGTACGTGCCGCTCGCCTTGTCGATCGTGATGTCGTCGTCGTCGACGTGAGAATGCTCGACGGCCATCGCCGTCAGCCACTGAAGGCTCTCGGCTTCGTCGATCTCGACACCGAGGCGCTTGGCCGACTCGATGATCTGCTTCAGTTCGGCGGACTGGTCGGTGGCCATCGTGGCTCCTCGGGATCGCGTGGGAACGCTAGGCGGAGCCGCGGCGCGCGGCCGCTTCGGCCTGCACCTGACGGAAGAGTTCCGCCTGATCGCGTGCGTCTCCGAGTGCATTGTGCGACAGATGGCGCCCCGCGAGATAGAGGGGAGACAGAACTCGCATGCTGGTTCCGGCCCACGAGCCGCCGGCCATCCCCATGTAATAGGCCTTCATGTCGAGCGCCGAATGCCCGAAAGGGTTGCGTTTGAGGAACCGGTGGAAGTAGGTGTCGACGAACATCCAGTCGAACACCGCGTTGAACGCGACGAATACCGGCACGCTGCCCTCGGGAGTCACCAGCCGGATCCAGTCCTCGAACTGGCGCATCGCATCCTGAGGGGTGAGGCCCTCCTCCGCGAGCGTCTCCATCGAGAGACCGCTCACCGCCAGCGACGACTCGACCACCGCGTCGCTCAAGGGTTTCAGTTCGGCGTAGAAGCCGGAGTGCGGGTCGGACACCAGGCACGCACCGATGGAGAGCATCGAGTATTCGGCAGGAGTGGGGCCCGCCGTCTCGACGTCGACGCTGATGAAAGTCTCGGGACGCTCGGAAGGCACCCGGTCATCCTCTCGCGGATGCGACGACACGTCCGCAGGCTCGCGCGTTCAGTCCGGGTCCGTCGGATCCAGCGGAGCGTGATGATCGAGATTGACGACCCCGCGCTTCCAGTAACCGCTCGCCGCGACCTGTTCGGCAGGAAGACCGAGGTCGTGTCGCAGGTAGCGGCGAAGCGGCGCGAGGGCGGTCGCCTCGCCCGCCAGAAACACGAACGTGGTTTCGTCGATCGGGCCGAGCGAACGCAGCGCCTCATCGAGCTGCCCGGCACCCTCGTCCCGCAGCAGCCACTCGGCGTCGACCCGTGCGTCCGCGCCCTCGAAATATCCGGTCACACCTGCGTCGGCGACGTCGAACAGGCCGGTCACGGGAACGGATGCGGGTACCAGGCCCAGCCAGCGTCGCGTCGCAGGCAGGGCCGTCTCGTCCGCGATCACCAGCAGCCGGCCGAGGTCGGTCGGCGCCAGCCGCGAGCCGCGGGGACCGGCGACCCCCAGGTGCGCACCCGCTTCCGCTCGGGAAGCCCACGCCGACGCGGGCCCCTCGTCCCCGTGGAGGACGAAATCGATATCGAGAGTGGTGCCGCCGCCTTCGGCGACGTGTACGCCGAGCGGGGTGAAGTCGCGCGAGAGAATCACTCCCGCGGACGGGCGTTGCATGCCCTCCGGTCCCAGGTCGGGGACGGTCAGATTCCCCGATTCCGGGTCGGGGAAGAACAGCTTGACGTGGTCGGCAGGTCCGAGCGACGCGAAACCGGCCAGCTCGTCGCCCTCCAGCGTGACACGCACGATGGAGGGGACGACGTGGCGCACAGCCGAGACGGTGGTGCGACGCACGACGAGTGGATGGCGGACGGATTGACGGGGGAACAGCATCGTTCACACACTAATCGCGCCGGTTGCCGCAGACACCGGCTAGACATGTCGGTATGAGGATCGCCGTTCCGGCTGACATCGACGCCGTCACCGAGATCATCGCGCTGGCATTCGCGGACGACCCGGTGTGGGGCACGGCGCTCGGACGGCCGGATGGGGCCATCACGCACCACCGTGCGTACTGGCGGCTGTTCGTCGAGGGCGCTGTTCCGCAGGGGATGGTGTTCCGCGGCGACGACGACGCGGCGGTGGCCGTGTGGATCCCGCCTGGCGGCGAAGAGATGTCCGACGACCAGGTCGAGGAATTGCGCCAGGTGGTCAGGGACAACCTCGAGCCCGGGGCCCAGGAGGCGATGTTCGCCTTGTGGGACCGCTTCGACACGAACCATCCGCGGGCGGAACCGCACGTCTATCTGAGTCTCCTGGCGACCCATCCCGATTCTCGCGGCCATGGCATCGCGCAGGCGCTGGTGCGGCAGAATCTCGCCGACTTCGACCGGCAGGGTCTCGCGGCGTACCTGGAATCGACCAACCCGGCGAATGATCACCGGTACGAGCGGCTCGGATTCTCGAAGATCGGCGAGTTCGAGGGCGCGGCTCCCGGCTCGATCGTGTCGACGATGTGGCGGGCCGCGCCGTGATCGACGTGCAACTGCCGGATGCCGAGGGCGGCAGCCCGGATCTGCGCGGCGTCCTCGCCGTCCCCGAGGGGCCGGGTCCCTGGCCGGGCGTGGTGCTCGTGCACGAGGCGTACGGCGTGAACGAGGTGATGCGGCGTCAGGTCGCCCATGTGGCATCCCTGGGGTATGTCGCCCTCATGCCCGACCTGTTCAGCGACGGGGGAGCGCGGCGGTGCCTCGCGGCGACCTTCCGGGCGCTGAGGTCCGGCGAGGGGCGGGCGTTCGTCGACATCGACTCGGCACGCTCATTCCTGACCGCTCGGGATGACAGCACGGGCCAGGTGGGCGTGCTCGGCTTCTGCATGGGCGGTGGTTTCGCGCTCGTAGCGGCCGCCGGCCACGGCTTCGACGCATCCTCGGTGAATTACGGGATGCTGCCGCACGACCTCGACGACGACCTGCGCGGAGCGTGTCCCATCGTGGGCAGCTACGGCGGGCGCGACCACTCGCTGAGCGGCGCATCCGCCAAGCTCGGCGCCTCGCTGACCCGCCTGGGCGTCCCGCACGACGTCAAGGAGTATCCGTCCGCGGGCCACTCCTTTCTCAACGACGCCGAGAGCGGGCCCGCAGCGGTGCGGCTGCTCACCAAGCGGATCCTGGGCGCCGGCCCCGAGCCGGTGGCCGCCGCCGATGCGTGGCGCCGGATCGAGAGCTTCTTCGGCGAGCACCTCTCCGGGAGCTAGCGCTCACCCAGAATGGGTGCATGGGCTACAGCAGGGCAGAGCTCGAATCCTTTCGCGACGCGCGCGTCCCCGACCTGATCGGGACCAGAGTGAAGCTGCTGTTCGTCGGCATCAACCCCGGCCTGTGGACGGCTGCCACCGGCACGCCGTTCGCGCATCCGGGAAACCGGTTCTATCCGGCTCTGGCGGCAGCCGGGATCCTGACGCCGATGCCGGACTTCTCCAGCGGATTCGACGACGGGGATCGCGCCCGGCTGATCGCCGCGGGTATCGGCATCACCAACCTGGTGAACCGTGCGACGGCTCGAGCCGACGAACTCTCGCGGGAGGAACTCCGCGACGGAGCAGCACGATTGCGCGAGACCGTGCGCACGTGGCACCCGCGGGTCGTCGCTGTGGTGGGCGTCACCGCCTACCGCGAGGCGTTCGCCCTGCCCAAAGCGGCGGTCGGCCGGCAGCCCTCGCCGCTGGAGGGCGCAGAACTCTGGGTCGTCCCCAACCCGAGCGGCCTGAACGCCCACGACACGATCGCCACCCTCGCCGATGCGTACGCGGCACCCGCGCGTGCCGCAGGTCTCCTCGCGTAGGAACGTGCTCAGCCGCACGTTCTAGCCCAGCGCGGGGACGATGTCCTTCACGATCGACTCCAGCAGCCGTGCATTGAACTCGACGCCCAGTTGGTTGGGAACCGTGACCAGCACCGTGTCCGCGGCGGCGACCGCGGCATCCTGAGCCAGTTCGGCAGCGATCACGTCGGGCTCGCCGATGAAGCTGCGGCCGAATCGCGCCAGTTCTTCGCCGATGTAGCCGACCTGATCCTTCGCGTCGGCCTGGGCGCGCACGCCGAAGTAGTGCCGGGTCTCGTCGTCGATGAGGGGCAGGATGCTGCGGCTGACCGACACCCGCGGCGTACGTGCGTTCTCGCCGGCATCGTGACCCGCCTCGTTCCACGCCGCGCGGAACATCGCGATCTGCTCGGCTTGCAGCTCGTCGAACGGCACCCCGGTGTCCTCCGTGAGCAGCGTGGAACTCATCAGGTTCATGCCCTGCTCGGCCGTCCAGACCGCGGTAGCGCGCGTCCCGGCGCCCCACCAGATGCGGTCGGCGAGGCCGGGGGACTGAGGCTGGATGGCAAGGGCGCCCGGCGCCCCCATCTGCGGGTTGCCGCGCACCAGCGCCGCACCGCCGATCGCCGCGCGGAACAGCTCGGTGTGTCCGCGGGCCATGTCGGCGTCGGTCTCGCCCTCATCCGGGACGTACCCGAAAGCGGCGGCGCCGTTGAGCGCCGGCTCGGGTGAGCCACGGCTGATGCCGAGCTGCAGCCTGCCGTCGCTGAGAAGGTCGGCGATTGCGGCCTCCTCCGCCATGTAGAGGGGGTTCTCATAGCGCATGTCGATCACGGCCGTGCCCAGCTCGATGGTCGATGTGCGAGCCGCCATCGCCGACAGCAGCGGGAACGGCGATGCGAGCTGCCGGGCGAAGTGGTGCACCCGCACGTACGCGCCGGACACGCCGACCTCCTCCGCTGCTACCGCCAGTTCGATGGTCTGCAGCAACGCATCCTGAGCGGTGCGCACCTGCGAGCCCTGCACGTCCTGCCAGTGGCCGAAGCTCAGAAATCCGATGTTCTTCACGATGACAAGATGAACCATGCCTCTGCCCCGCGCATTCCGCCCCGCCGTGGCGTGGTTCTCGCGGACGGCCTTCTTCCGGCGAATCGGACCCGGTGTGATGCCGTCGCTCGAGCGGGGGTGGCGCATTCTGTCCCGCGGGCGGATGCCGTTGAGCGGCCTGGGAGTGCCCTCGCTCGTGCTGCACACCACGGGCGCGAAGTCGGGTCTTCCGCGCGACACGGAGCTGATGTACTGCCCGGACGGACCGGAGATGCTGATCACCGGCAGCAACTTCGCACGCGACACCCATCCGGCGTGGACCGCGAACCTGCTGCGCCATCCGGATGCGGCGGTCACCGTGCGCCGGAAACGCATCGAGGTGCGTGCTCAGCTGGTCCCCGCGGCGGAACGTGAAGAGACCTGGAAGAAGCTCGAGGCCAACTGGCCCGGTTACCGGGGGTACGAGCGAACCGCAGGGCGAGAGTTGCGCATCTTCCGGCTCACACCGCGCTAGCCCTCACCAGCGCATCCGCCGCACCGACCAGAGCGAGGTGCGAGAGCGCTTGGGGCGTGTTGCCCATCTGGCGACCGGCCGCGACGTCGTACTCCTCGCTGAGCAGCCCGACGTCATTGCAGAACGAGACCAGCCTGTCCATGAGGGCGGTCGCATCCTCGACCCGGCCGGAATCCGCGTACTGCTGAGCCAGCCAGAACGAACACGCCAGGAACGGGTGCTCGCCGCCCGGCAGCCCGTCGACCTCGGTCTCCGTGCGGTAGCGCAGCAGCAGGCCGTCGCGCAGCAGATCCTCCTCGAGAGCGGCCACAGTGCCCAGCATCCGCGGGTCGTCGGCCGCGACGAAGCCGATCTGCGCAAGCTGCAGCAGGGAGGCGTCGACAGCCGTGGTGCCGTAGTACTGCACGAACGTGTTCCTCCCGGAGTCGTATCCGCGGCGCTCGATCTCGCCCCTCAGCCTGTCCCGCAGCTCGACCCAGCGCTCGACGGGCCCCACGAGGCCGTGTTCCCGGACGGCGCGGATGCCGCAGTCGAACGCCGCCCACAGCATCGCCCGCGAATGCGTGAAGAACTGCAGGTCTCCGCGGATCTCCCAGATGCCGTTGTCCTGGCGATCGAGGTTGTGCTCGACGAAGTCGAGGAGAGCGATCTGCAGCGACCACGAGAACGTGTCGTCGGGGATGCCGATGGACCGGGTCTTCTCCAGGGCGAGCATGATCTCGCCGAAGACGTCGCCCTGGAACTGCAGATAGGCGGCGTTGCCGATCCGCACGGGGGAGGCCCCGCGATAGCCGGGCAGGGATTCCAGTTCGGATTCCGGCAGCCGGCGTTCCCCCGCCAGGCCGTACATGATCTGCACGTCGGCGGGGTCGCCCGCGATGGCGCGCAGCAGCCACCCCCGCCACTCGGCCGCCTCCACCTGGAACCCGTGCTCCATGAGGGTCTTGAGCGTGAGGGCTGCATCCCGCAGCCACACGTAGCGGTAGTCCCAGTTGCGCACGCCGCCGTCCTGCTCGGGGAGGCTGGTGGTCGCTGCGGCGGCGACTCCTCCGGTGTCCTCGTGGGTCAATGCGCGTAGCACGAGGAGGGAACGACGGACCTCGGGGTCGTAGCGCCCGAGATCCGTGCAGCTCTCTGCCCAGGTGCGCCACCAGGCGACCGTCTCGTCGATTCGCGCGCCGACGTCGATGGCGTCCGGCGGCATCCGGTGAGAGGGGAACCACGTCAGAACCGTGTCGACGGTCTCGCCGGCCGCGACGTCGAAGGTCGCGCGGTGCGCGAGGCCGTCGGGTGCGAACTTCGGGCCGCGCAGAACGATCGCATCCGGGCCCGCGACCGCCAGCAGCGCGTGGCTGCCCTCGGAGGAGCGGTGTTGGGGGACCTGGCGGATCCACGGTACGGCGGCCGCGTAGTCGAACCGGATGCGCACCACCTCCTCCATCCGCACGGTGCCGCTGATCCCGCGCACCCGTCGCACCAGGTCCGCGCGACGGTCGCCGTGCGGCATCAGGTCCACGACCTCCGCGACTCCCGTCTCCGTCTCCCAGCGGGTCACGAGGACGAAGGTGTCCTTCTCGTATGCGCGCGACGTGCAGCGGTTGCCTCCGACGGGTGCCAGCGTCCAGTGGCCGTGCTCGACGTCACCCAGCAACGCGCCGAACGTCGACGCAGAGTCGAAGCGGGGCAGGCACAGCCAGTCGATGCTGCCGTCGGCGCCCACCAGCGCGCCGGTGTGGCAGTCGCCGATCAGGGCGTAGTCCTCGATCGCGAGCGGCATATTCGGGGATCTAACGCGCGGCGAGCAGGCTCGCCCGTTCGGGATGGCGGTCGAACCACTCGGCGACGTACCAGCAGGTCGGGCTGACCGGACCGGTGCCGCGCTTCTCCACGTCATCCATCGCGTAGGTCACGAGCTGGTCCGCGTAGCCCTTTCCCCGGAACCGGGGAATGGTGACCGTGTGGTGGAAGACCATGCCCGCGCCGTGATCGAGGTACTCGGCCACGCTGACCAGGTCGCCGTCCACGTGCATGGTGTAGCGGTGTGCCTCGGGCTCATGGGTGAACTCGGTGGCCATACTCCCAGGCTAACCCCGTACGCTGGCTTCACCCCGTGAGGTCGAACTCACTCGCGGGACCGGATGGTGTCGAAGACGCGCGATTCCACGAGGGGTGCCGACCGGCAGACGTCTCGCCTTCTGGAGTGCATGCTCCGGATGATCGAGAGCGGACACGTGGCCGACTTCAGCTTCCTCAGCACATTCCCCCCGACGCGGTGCGGTATCGCGACCTTCGCCGAATCGTTGGCCGCCGCGATGACCGGGCCCGGCCCGATCGGCGTGCCGGTCGACCGCGCGCGGATCATCCGCCTGATCGACGAGCTCGACGTCACCCGCCCCGTCCGGGTCGACAACCGCACCGAGGTCGTCACCGAATGGGGCGCCGGCCGCGGTTCCGCCGTTCTCGCCGCCCGCGCCCTCGACTCCGCCGACGTCGCCGTGATCCAGCACGAGTACGGGATCTACCAGGGCCGCGACGGCGACGCGGTCATCGAGGTGCTCGCCGCGTTGACGGTGCCGTCGATCGTCGTGCTGCACACCGTGCTGGACACGCCGACCGATCACCAGCGCGACGTGCTGGAAGGCGTTGCCGCGCTCGCGACACGGGTCGTCGTGATGACCGAGACCGCCCGATCGCTTCTGGCGTCGGCGTACCGCGTCGACATGGAGCGCGTGGTCGTCATCCCTCATGGCGTTCCCGACTGGGACGGGATCGAGGCGGCGGCGCACACGGGGCACCGCACGATGCTGACGTGGGGACTGATCGGTCCGGGCAAGGGCATCGAGTGGGGGATCCGCGCGCTCGCCCTGCTAGGCGACGTGCACCCTCCCGTGCGCTACGAGGTGCTCGGCGAGACCCATCCCAAGGTGGTGGCACACGAAGGCGAGGCCTACCGCGACAGTCTTCGCGCTCTCGCCGCCGAACTCGGCGTCGCGGACCGGGTGACCTTCGACGACCGCTACCTCGACCGGGCGGGGCTGGCAGAACGGGTCGCATCGGCCGATGTCGTCCTGCTTCCCTACGACTCGCGCATTCAGGTCACATCGGGTGTTCTCGTTGAGGCGGTGGCGGCGGGCAAACCCGTGATCGCCACCGACTTCCCGCACGCGCGCGAACTGCTCGCCGACGGCGTCGGCACCGTGGTCGCGCACGAGTCGCCCGAGGCGATCGCACAGGCCGTCCGTCAGGTGCTCGAGAGCCCCGACGCGATGGCCGCGCATCGCGGCACGGTCCGCAGCTCGGACACCCCGTGGTCGTCCGTCGCCGACCGCTACCGGTCACTCGCGCGCCAGTTCCGCTCCCCGCACGTGGCTCGCAGCGCATGACCGTACTGGCAGGAGGCATCGACCGGCTCTCGTACCGTCACCTGGCCGACCTCAGTGACGGCCGGGGCATCTACGAGCACGCCCTCGGTGCCGAGCCGCGGCCGGAGCACGGTTACTGCCTGGATGATGTGGCGCGGGCACTGGTCGTCGCCATCAGGGCGGATCACCCCTCGACCGTGCTGTCCCAGCTCACCGAGACCTACCTGCGGTTCATCGAGGACGCGGTCGCGGCCGATGGGCTTGCACACAATCGGATGAGCGCGAAGGGCGACTGGACCGATCGGCCCGCGATGGGCGATTGGTGGGGCCGCGCCGTCGGCGCACTCGGTTACGCCGCCGTTCACGCACCGGCTCAGGACCATCGGGTCCGCGCCAACCGGGTCTTCGTCCGCGCCGCCCAGAAGTCCCCGATCGATGTGCGTGCCGCAGCCTTCGCCGGAATCGGCGCGGCCGACCTCCTGCAGGCACGTCCCGCCAGCCTCGCCGGCCGCCGGGTGCTCTCCGCCGCACTCGCGGTGCTCCCGCGCGGTGCGGTCGACGGGTGGAACTGGCCCGAACGGCGCCTCCGCTACGCCAACGCCACCCTCGCGGAAGCGCTCCTCGCGGCGGGTCACGCCACATCCGACCGGCCGCTCGTGCACACAGCGCTGGGCTTCCTCGGCTTCCTGCTCGAGTCGGAGACCAGAGCCGGCCACCTCTCCGTCACCGGGACCGCGGGTCGCGGCCCCGGTGAGACCGGTCCGTTCTTCGACCAGCAGGCGATCGAGGTCGCAGCTCTGGCGGATGCATGCACCCGCGCCTACGGGCTCACCGGCGAGCCGCGCTGGCGGAACGGCGTCCGCATGGCGTGGGCCTGGTTCGAGGGCGTGAACGATGTCGGGCTCGCGATGGCCGACGCCGGCACCGGCGCAGGCTACGACGGCCTCGAAGCCGGCGGGCGCAACGACAACCGCGGTGCCGAGTCCACGCTCGCCGCATTGAACACGTTCCAGCGGGCTCGCGAACTCGGCATCCTCCCGTGACCGCTCGCATGCAGGATCTCGGTGTGGAGCTCCTGCCCGACCCGAGCCGGGTCGTGGCGCGGCTGTTTCTTCCGGGGGAGGGCGTGACGCCGAAACCGTCTCGTGCCGGCGCGATCGTGCGCAGGATCCTGGACCTTCCGGAGTCGAGGATCGCCGCCGAGGCGGCAGCGATCCTGCAGGAGTTCGGTCCCCGCCATCCCGATCTCGCGGCCGAGTTGACGCGGCATGCCCAGACGGTCGCGTTCCGCACCGCTGTGCCCCCGCGCATGGACGACGGGTTCAACGTGGTGCTCGGCGCCGCATTCACTGCTGAGCACTCGGTCGAGGCTGCGGCGCTCTGCAATCCGAGCGCCTTCGCGCATCCGGATCAGTCGGGCCTGGCGGAGGGCGAGCTGCGCCTCGCGCTGGCGCTGCGTTCGATCGGCGAAGGGCATGTGTCCTCGATCGGCTTCGCCTCGGCGATCATCGGTCCCGGGCGCGCGTGGCGTTTCGCCGAGCGGGCGAAGCCGCTGGTCCAGGCGACGATCGGCGACGGCGTATGGTCCCGCGTGCATTTCCGGCGCGCTCTGGAGAGCGAGGGACGGCTCAACCAGCTCTCCAGCGCTGTGGTCAGGGCGCTTCCCGACGAGTTCGTCAGCTCCGACATCGAGACGGCGATCGCGGCGGCGCCGGCCGAGCTCACGCGTCGCCCCGAGGCGCATCGGGATCTCGAGCTGATGCGCACCCTCGCCTGGTCGGCCTATTCGGCCGTGTTCGATCCGGACACGAGGCTCAGTCAGCGGGTCCTGCTGCCGGTCACCGAGGGGGAGTCGAACGGCATCGAAGACGCGCGATTCGTGCCCTTCGTCGATGAGGACGGATCCGTCGAGTTCCGCGCCAGCTACACCGCCTACGACGGCCGTTCCATCGCCCCGCGGCTTCTGGTGTCACCCGATCTCGTCAGCTTCACCACCCATCGCCTCGTCGGCAGTGCAGCCGAGAACAAGGGGATGGCGTTCTTCCCGCGGGCCATCGACGGCACTCAATGGGCCCTGACGCGGACCGACGGCGAGAACATCTCGATCGCGCGCTCGCCGGACGGGCTGTCCTGGCACGACGTCGCGGTCCTGCACACGCCGGCCGAGCTCTGGGAGGTGATCCAGCTGGGAAACTGCGGATCGCCGATCGAGACCGATCGGGGCTGGCTCGTCATCACCCACGGCGTGGGCCCGATGCGCCGGTATGCGATCGGCGCCCTGCTGCTCGACCTGGATGACCCCACCAAGGTGATCGCACGCCTGACCGAGCCGCTCCTCGAGCCGGCAGGCGAGTACCGCGAAGGCTACGTCCCGAACGTGGTGTACTCGTGCGGAGGCGTCGTCCACGATGGTCGTCTCTGGCTGCCGTACGGCGTCGGAGATCAGCGCATCCGCGCGGCGACGATCGATCTCGCAGAGCTGCTCGACGCAATGGTTCCTTCCGCGTGAGAAGCATCCGATGAGGGTGGCCATGCTCGCGCCGGTCGCCTGGCGCACGCCACCTCGTCACTACGGGCCGTGGGAACGCGTCACGAGCCTTCTGACCGAGGGTCTCGTCGGTCGCGGCGTGGATGTCACGCTCTTCGCGACGGGGGACTCGGTGACCGCCGCGACCCTGGACTGGGTGGTTCCCCGCGGCTACGCCGACGATGACACGGTCGATGGCCGCATCAGCGAAGCGATTCACGTCGGTCATGCACTCGAGCGATCCGGCGATTTCGATCTGGTGCACAATCACCTCGACTGGCTGCCGCTCGCCATGGCCGGCGGCTGGCGGGCGCCGATGGTCACGACGATCCACGGATTCTCCGGCCCGAAGATCCTGCCCGCGTATCGTGCGGGCCGCTCGGCTTACGTGTCGATCTCGGATGCCGATCGCTCGCCGCAACTGGACTACATCGCGACGATCCACCACGGCATCGACATGGCGGAGTTCGCTCCGCGGGCGGTGTCGGATGATTCGCTCGTGGTCTTCGGGCGCATTCACCCCGACAAAGGAACAGCCGAGGCGATCGCCATCGCCCGTCGCTCGGGCCGTCCGCTGACGATCTGCGGACCGATCCACGATGCGGAGTACTTCGCCGCGCAGGTCGAGCCGGAACTGGGCCCAGACGTCCAGTACCTCGGCTCGGTCGAACCGCACGAGCGTTCTCGCATCCTGGGGAACGCGGCCGTGCTGCTTCACCCGATCGCGTTCCCCGAGCCGTTCGGCCTCTCGGTCATCGAGGCGATGGCCTGCGGAACGCCGGTGGTCGCCTACCGTCGCGGATCGATGGCGGAGGTGATCGACGACGGCGTCACGGGTTTCGCCGTCGCCGATCAGGATGCCGCGGTCGCTGCCGTGGCGATCGCCGCCACTCTGGACCGCGCGGTCGTGCGTGAGACCGCGGAGCGACGGTTCGGGGTCGACCGCATGGTCACCGAGTACCTCGCGGTCTATGACCGCATCCTCCAGCGGCCTCCCATGCAGTCCGCATAGTGTGGCGACATGGGGATTCGTGACATATCACTCACCAGGATCGATGGCACCCGGACGACGCTCGCCGACTACGCCGACCAGACGGTGCTCGTCGTCAACGTCGCGTCCCGATGCGGGCTGACGCCCCAGTACGAGAAGCTCGAGCAGTTGCAGAAGCAGTACGAAGGTCAGGGTTTCACGGTTCTCGGCTTTCCCTGCAACCAGTTCATGGGGCAAGAGCCGGGAAGCAACGAGGAGATCCAGGAGTTCTGCTCGATGACCTACGGCGTGACCTTCCCGCTGATGGACAAGGTCAAGGTAAACGGCAAGAACCGGCACCCGCTCTACGCCGAGCTCACGCGCGTTCCCGCGGACGACGGCAAGGCCGGCAAGGTGAAGTGGAATTTCGAGAAGTACGTGATCGCACCCGACGGCGCGGTCTCGCGATTCCGGCCGGCGACGCAGCCCGACGACCCGGCGATCATCGCGGCGATCGAGAACGGCCTGGCCGCGCGCGCATCCGCCGCCTGATCCGAGCGCGGGTGCTCCCCCCATCCGGGCACGAGCCCAATAGGGTATGGGCGTGTTCATCCTCGCCCTCATCTTCGCTGTCATCGGCGTCATCGCTCTCATCATCGCGTCGTCCAACGCCCGGTCCCGGGTCGTGGCGGCAGGTGACACCCCCAGCGGCAGCGCCTTCCGGCGAGGGACGAACGTCGTCATCTCTCGCGCGGCCCGGTGGGCGGCCATCGGCCTCTTCTTCCTCGCGCTCGTCTTCCTGCTGCTGAGCTCGTTCTTCCGCCAGGACGTCGGCCAGGCCAACGTGCTGCGTGACTGGACCGGCAACATCGTCGGCACCGAGACCGCGAGCGGGCTGCATCCGAAGGCGCCGTGGGTCGACGTCGTCACCTTCGATGTGCGCAACCAGCGAGCCGTCTTCGTCAGCGAGCAGGAACCCGGCCAGGGCGACAACATCGGCGGTGCGCCCGACGGCCCGCAGATCACGGTGCAGGATGCCGAGGGGGTCACCGCGAACATCGATATCGCGGTGCGCTACAGCCTCGACCCCGCCGCCGTCAGCGACATCTACAGCGCGTACTACAACGAAGAGAACCTGCGCACCCGCCTGATCTTCAACGACATCCGCTCGGTGGTGCGGTCGGTGCCCGGCAAGTTCACCACCATCGAGATGCTCACCAACCGCAACGCGGTCCAGGAGGACATCTTCAGGGCTCTCGTGGCGCGCTGGAAGGACAACGGCATCATCGTGGAAGACGTCGCCCTGCAGGAGATCCGTTACGGCGACCAGGTCACGAGCGCCTACGCCGCCGCGCAGGAGGCGCAGATCAACGTGCAGACCGAGGAGGCCAAGCTCGAGGCGTCCAAGGTGTCGGCGCAGCAGAAGGTCGTGCAGGCGCAGGCCGAGGCCGACGCCAACGCGATCCTCGCGGCGAGCCTGACGCCCGCGATCCTTCAGCAGCGCTACCTGGACACCCTCGCGAAGCTCGCCGAGGCGGGAAACCTGGTCGTCGTACCCGAGGGCTTCAACGGGCTGGTGAACGTCTCCAAGGCCGGCGCCGGCGGCTGAGCAGCGGCTCGGCCGCGAGCCGGGCCGATCGCGTTCAGTAGCCGCGCAGCTTCCCGATGTCGCGCCGGTCGCGCTTGGTCGGCCGTCCGGCGCCGGGTTCACGCGCGGCGACGAAGACGCGCTCCTCCCGCGGCAACGGGGGCGGCGTGAGGTCGACGAAGGCCGGCGCGGCCAGGGTGGCGCTGACCCGCTTCGCGAGGATCGCCCGCACCTCGACGATCTTCTCGCCGGTGCCCGGCAGGAAGACCCGGACCTCATCGCCGATCTTGACCGT
>JAODAS010000048.1 GCA_025463555.1 Schumannella sp. | reverse complement strand
TTTTCGAAGGCGTGGAGCAGACGCTCGACCCGCTGAAACTGGCTCGGTTCCCCCTGCGCACGGGCCAGCTGATGATCGCGATGCTCATGGTCGGCATCACCTGGATTCCCGGCGTGGCGACGATCGTAGCTTCGGTCGGCACGGTGATCGCGTGGCAGCGCTACCCGGTCTCGGCGGCCGTCGCCGTGCTCGCCGGACTGGTCGGCGCCGCCACCAGCATCGCCGGGTCGCGCCTGACCACCTCCGTCGTCACGACCCTGCTTCGCGGTCGCGGCTCCTCGCGCGCCGGGGTCACGGCGCTGGTCGTGCTGGTCGTCGTGGCTCCGCTCGCCGCCTCGACGCTCGGCGGGGTGGGAGCGGGCGGCTCCGACCTGCTCGCGATCTTCACCGGGGCGGTCGCCGTTCTGGGCTGGACGCCGTTCGGCGCCGTGTGGTCGGTGGCCGGACGGCTCGCCATGGGCGACGTCGCCGGAGCGGTGGGCGCCGGCGCGATCGCGATCGCCACCCTCGCAGCGGTCCTCGTCCTCTGGCGGGTCACGCTCGGTGCGAGCCTGCGAGTACGAGGCGGCGGACCCTCACGGACCGCGGTCGGAGGACGACTGAACGCACTGGGCTGGATGCCCGCGACGCCGACCGGTGCGGTCGCGGCACGTTCGCTGATCTACTGGTTCCGCGACCCGCGGCACGCCCGGCAGCTCATCATCATCCCGGTCTTGCCGGCCCTCATGCTGCTGTGGTGGTGGCTCATCGACCTCGATGGCATCGCGATCGCGACCGGCCCGGTGGTCGCGTCCCTGCTGCCGCTCTCGGTGTTCGCCGGCCTCTCGTACGACGGCACCGCGTTCGCGGCCGAACTCGCCGCCGGTGTGCGCGGCGTGCAGGATCGGCTCGGCCGTGCCGTCGCCCTGCTGATCATCGCCGTTCCCGCCGTGCTGATCGTGCAGGTGGTGGTCGCGATCATCATCGGCCGAGCCGGCGACCTGCCCGCGCTGCTGGGACTCTCGCTCGGCACCCTGCTGGTCTCGGTCGGAGTGGTCAGCGTGTCGTCGGCGCGCATCGTGGTGCCGGTCGCGCGCTCGGGACGCAACCCGTTTTCGGCGCCTGCCGGGGCAGCGACGACCTCGATCTTCGCCTCGTACGCCGTCATGGGCGCAACCGTGGTGCTCGCGGCGCCGTTCGGCACGCTCGCGATCGCCGCCATCCTGACCGGAGCGGCGGGCCTCGGCTGGGCGGCGCTGGCCGTCGGTGTGCTGTTCGGTCTCGCCGTCGCGGCGGGCGGCGTTGTGCTCGGCGGACGGGTGCTGGATGCCTCCGGACCTGCAGTCCTCGCGCGGCTGCGACTGATCCGGGCCTGAACTAGTCCCGCCACCAGGTGTCGAACGGAGTCACCGGCACGCGACGCTTGTGCTCGGTCGCGCGGTACCGGGCCTCGAGCTTCTCGGCGACGTCGGCATCCACCTCTTTGCCTTCCAGGTAGTCGTCGATCTGCGCGTAGGTCATGCCCAGCTCGGTCTCGTCCGCCTGACCCGGCTTCTCGTCGAGCAGATCTGCGGTCGGGACCTTCTCGTATAGTCGCGCGGGCGCGCCGAGGTGCTTCAGCAGCGCCTTGCCCTGACGTTTGCTGAGCCCGGTGAGCGGCGTGATGTCGACCCCGCCGTCGCCGTATTTGGTGAAGAACCCGGTGACCGCCTCCGCAGCGTGATCGGTGCCGACGACCAGCAGGTTGGCATCCCCGGCGATCGCGTACTGGGCCACCATGCGCTGGCGTGCTTTGACGTTGCCTTTCACGAATCCGGACATCGTCGAGCCGGTCGCCGGCTCGAACTGCGACTCGAAACCGTCGGTCCCCGACTTGATGTTGAAGGTGACCGCCTCGTCGGCGTCGATGAACGACAGAGCGAGCTGCGCATCCGCCTCGTCCGCCTGCACCCCGTACGGAAGCCGGACCGCGGTGAAGGTGGCCCTGCCCCCGTTGGTGCGGACCCGCTCGACCGCGAGCTGGCAGAGCCGCCCTGCGAGCGAGGAGTCCTGGCCGCCGCTGATGCCCAGCACCAGGCCGTCCGCATGCGCCTCGGCGAGGTAGTCGATCAGGAACCGCACCCGGCGCTCGATCTCGTCGGCGGGGTCGATCTCGGGTCGGACGTGGAGGGCCTCGATGATCTCAGCCTGCAGTTCTCGCATGCAGGAAGGCTAGAACACGAAACCCCGTCGTCGTCTACAGGTGGGTTTCGGCGTTCGGCTCGTCGACGGGCTTCTGGACCGATGGGTCCATGTCGCCGGTGCGCGGGCCGCTCAAGGCGTTCTCGATCTCGGCGGGGGTGGCAGTGCCGTCGAGGGCGCCGACCGCTCCGAGCTTGGTGACGATGTCCGCGGCCTGGGCGGCCTCTGCCGCACGCGCCTTGCGTCCGCGGCGCAGCAGTTCGAACCCCGTGACCGCGATGACGAACGCGATGATCGCCGCATACAGCAGCCCGTCGCCGAACAGCTCGACCCAGTCGGAGATCGCAGGAATGAAGGCGCCGCCGATGTACGCGACCAGGAACGCGATCGCGCCGGCGCCGCCCACGATCAGCAGGATGCCTCCGCCCAGGATGCGGCCGAATGTCGCGACGGGGGCTTCCTCGCCGCCGGTCAGGTCGATCGAGGCGAGCGCTGCCGCGGTGAGGTCTGGCGACCCCGGTGCCGCTGCCGCGGGCGTGGATGCGGCGGCCGGCGTGATGGGCGATTCTGCGGTCATTGCTGGACTCTAGTGCCCACCTCATCCGCCCAGGAAGGTGCGGGGGAGAGGACGGCGAGGGCGTCGATCTCGACCAGGATCTGCGGAGCCGCGAAGCCGGTGACGACCGTCGTGCGAGCCGGAAGGATTCCGCTCGGCGTGTGCTGGGGAACGAAGCTGTCGTAGGCCTCGTTCATCTCGGCGAAGGCGCCCGCATCGGCCAGGAACACGCGCAGCATGACGACGTCGTCGAACGTGGCGCCGCCGGCCTCGAGGACCGCGTTCAGGTTGCGCAGCACCTGCACGGTCTGCGCGGCGATGCCGTCCGCGTAGTCCCCGGTGACGGGATCGGTGCCGACCTGCCCGGCGGTCTGCAGCACGG
>JAODAS010000263.1 GCA_025463555.1 Schumannella sp. | reverse complement strand
CGACCTCGTCCAACCCAGCCTCCGCCGACAGTCTAGGAACTATCACCTGCAAGCCAAACTCTGCCTGGGAATGAGTCGAGAACCCATGTGGTTGCATGGATCATGGATTTCGGACAGGTGCAATTCGGGCTCGACACATTCGGCGACGTGACCGTCGATTCAGCCGGTGAGCGGCTGCCGTACGACCAGGTGATCCGAAACGTGGTCGACGAGGCTGTCCTCGCCGATGAGCTCGGCGTCGACTTCTTCGGCATCGGCGAGCATCACCGCGACGACTTCGCCGTGACCGCGCCCGAGGTCGTCCTGGCGGCGATCGCGAGCCGCACCCAGCGCATCCACCTCGGAACCGCGGTGACCGTGCTCAGTTCCGACGACCCGGTGCGCGTGTTCGAGAAGTTCGCCACGCTCGACGCCGTGTCGAATGGCCGAGCAGAGATCATCCTCGGCCGGGGATCCTTCACCGAGTCGTTCCCCCTGTTCGGGTTCGATCTGACCGACTACGAGCGCCTGTTCGAAGAGAAGATCGACCTGCTCAGCCACCTTCTCAAGGAAGACGCCGTCACCTGGCACGGCAGCATCCGGCCCCCTCTGACGAATCAGCAGGTGTACCCGAAGACGGCGTCCGGTTCGATCCGCACCTGGGTCGGCGTCGGCGGAAGCCCCGAGTCGGTGGTCCGCGCGGCCCACTACGAAATGCCTCTGGTGCTCGCGATCATCGGTGGCGAGCCGGCGCGATTCAAGCCGTACGTCGAGCTGTACAAGCGTGCACTCGAGCAGATGGGGCACGACACCACCCTCCCGATAGCCGTGCACAGCCCCGGGTTCGTCGCCGCCACCGATGAGGAGGCGGCCGAGCTGCTCTGGCCCCACCACAAGAAGATGGTGGATCGCATCGGGGCCGAGCGGGGATGGCCGCCCACCACGCGTGAGCGCTTCGCCGACGAGATCGCCACCGGTGCCATCCATGCCGGATCGCCGGAGACGGTGGCTCGCAAGATCGCGTCGACGGTCACGGCCCTCGGCATCCAGCGGTTCGACCTGAAGTACTCGACCGGGCAGCTGCCGCACGAGCACCTGATGACCGCGATCGAGTTGTACGGCACGCAGGTGATCCCGCGCGTGCGCGAGCTGCTGGCAGAAGCCTCCATCGCACAGGACGCTGTCGACGCTCGCTCCTAGAATCCAGGCATGACCGCGCCCGCCCCGACCGCCCGGCCGGGACGACGACGCGGGTACGGCGAGCGCGACGAGGCCGCGTACCGGCAGCGGACCGTCCGTGGCGCCACGTTCTGGACCAGTCGCCAGGTGCACGAGGACCTGACCATCGTCGTGAAGCGATTCGATGTGCGGCATGAGCCGGTCGGGACGGATCGCCCGTTCGTGCTGGTGCACGGAATAGGTGTGTCCTCGCGGTACTTCCAGCCGCTGGCGGCGGAGCTGGCGAAGCGGGGCGCGGTCTACCTCGTCGATCTGCCCGGATACGGTGCCGCGCCCGACCCGCGCCGGAACGTGACCATCGCCGACCACGCCGCCGTGCTGGCCTCGATGCTCAGCCGCTCGGGCCTGGAGGGTGCCGTGCTCGTCGGGCACTCCTGGGGCTGTCAGGTGGTGTCGACCCTCGCGCTCGCGAATCCGCAGGTCACCGACCGCGTCGTGCTGATGTCGCCGACGATGCAACCGCGGGCTCGCGACTTCTGGCGCGCAACCGGCAACCTGCTGCGCGACGCCCTGCGCGAGCCGCCCGTCGTGTTCGGCATCGCCATCACCGACTACCTGATCCGCTGCGGGGTGCCGTACCTGTTCAAGCAGGTGCCGTACATGCTCGAGGACCGGATCGAGTCGCGCCTGGGCGGGTTGCTCGCCCGCGGCCTCATCGTCAACGGCGACCGGGATCCGATCGTGCCGACGGACTGGGCGCGTGCGCTGAGCGAGGCGTCGGACGGCATCGAGTACCGCGAAGTGCACGGCCCGCACGTGATCATGCACACCGATCCGGTGATGATCGCCGAGCACATCGGGGGCTGGCTCGACGCCGCGGGGGAGGGGTCGCCGTGAGGCGCCGCGAACACGCGGTCCACCTGCTGCGCGACTATCCCAACGCGCTCCGGGTGCGAGCCCGCAGCACCCACAGCCGGATCCCCGCGGACTGGACATCGGGGCAGGGGCGGGTCGTCGTCCTGCTGCCCGGCGTGTACGAGACGTGGCACTTCCTGGAGGCGATCGGGGACGCGCTTCATGACCGTGGCCATCCGGTGCATGTCATCAGTTCTCTCGGCTTCAACCGCGCGCCGATCCCGGCGTCTGCCGCGCTGGTCGCGCGGGAACTCGCGGCCCGCGATCTGCGCGATGTCGCCATCGTCGCCCACAGCAAGGGTGGTCTGATCGGCAAGCAGCTGATGGCCTCCGAAGACCCCGAAGGCCGCGTCGACAGGCTGATCGCCGTCGCGACCCCGTTCGCCGGCTCCGCCATGGCGCGACTGACGGTGGGCCGCACGCTGCGAGCCTTCCTGCCCGGCAACCCGGTCATCCGGGCCCTTGTCGCTGCCGTGCAGGGAAACGCCCGCGTCACCTCGATCTACCCGCGTTTCGACCCGAACATCCCGGAGGGTTCGCGGCTGGAGGGCGCCGAGAACATCGAGATCCCGGTCGTCGGCCACTTCCGCATCCTGGTCGAGCCGCAGACCATCGCGGCGGTCATCGCCGCCGTCGAGCGCGAGGTCGCCGGGCAGGTCTAGCGTGGCGGCATGGGTGCCGCACAATGAACCGCGATCAGAAGCTCGTCATCACCATCGCGGTCCTGGCGTCGTTCGTCTCGTTCCTCGACGGCACCATCGTCAACGTCGCACTCCCCGCCATCGCGAAAGAGCTGGGCGGCGGCATCACCACGCAGCAGTGGGTCGTCGACGCGTACCTGATCACCCTGGGGTCCTTGATCCTCGTCGCCGGATCGGTGAGCGACCTGTACGGCCGCATCCTGGTGATGCGCATCGGACTGATCGCCTTCGGCATCACATCGCTGGCGATCGCGCTGGCGCCGACCGCCGAATTTCTGATCGTCGCCCGCGGCGTGCAGGGCATCGCGGGGGCACTCCTGGTGCCGAGCGCGCTCGCGCTCATCACCTCGAACTTCCGCGGAGCGGCACAGGGCAAGGCGATCGGCATCTGGACGGGCATGGCGAGCGTCGCCATGATCGCGGGGCCGCTGCTGGGCGGGCTGTTCGTCGACCTGCTGTCGTGGCGCTGGGCGTTCCTGATCAACGTGATCCCCATCGCTGTGACCCTCGTGCTGCTGGTGGTTCTGGGGCACACCGACAACCGGCGAAGCGGCATCTCGATCGATTTCGCCGGCGCCATCCTGTGCACTCTCGGGCTGGGCGGGCCGGTCTACGCGCTGATCGAGCAGGGACGGCTGGGCTGGGGCCACCCCGCCATCTACCTGTCCCTCGGGCTCGGCGTCCTCGCGTTCGCCGGATTCCTGGTGCGGCAGCGCTTCGCGAAAGATCCGATCATGCCGTTGTCGCTGTTCACGGTGCGCAACTTCTGGTCGGGCAACATCGCGACCGCGCTCATCTACGGAGCCCTGTCGCTCAACGGGTTCGCGCTGGTCGTGTATCTGCAGCGCGACGACGGCCCCAATTTCCCGGCCACGCTCGCCGGCCTCGCCTCCATCCCGATCACCATCGTGATGATCCTGTTCAGTTCGCGCGTGGGCGCGCTCTCGGGCCGGTACGGACCGCGGTTGTTCATGACGATCGGCCCTGTGCTGATGGGGGTCGCCTCGCTGCTGCTGCTGATGGTGCAGCAGGACTTCAGCTACTGGTTCCAGGTGCTGCCGAGCATCCTGCTGTTCGCGGTCGGGATCACGCTGACGGTCTCGCCCCTCACGTCGGCGATCCTGGGCGCGATCGACACGGAGCGCTCGGGTATCGCCTCGGCGGTGAACAACGCGGTGTCGAGGGTCGCCGGGCTGATCGTCATCGCCATGATCGCCGTCATCGTGGGAGGAGACTCCGTCGATCTCGACGGGTTCCATCGCGCGGCGATCGTCACGGCTGTGCTGATGTTCGCCGGTGGCCTGGTGTCGCTGGCAGGCATCCGCAACCCCGTGCATGCCGGCGGCGATGCAGAGCCGGTGCCCGCGCAAACCGCAGGCAGCTAGTCGGGGTCAGCTCCCGCCGGCGGACCCGAGGTCGCTGCTCAGCAGCACCTGCGTGCCGTCCGCGTTGCGGAGGTCGAGCTGTGCGATCTCATCGAGGGAAACGCCGGTCGCCGCGCCGAGGCGCACCTCGGTGCCGGGGGCCGAGTTCCAGCTCGAGACCGACTGCTCACT
>JAODAS010000122.1 GCA_025463555.1 Schumannella sp. | reverse complement strand
CGGCCCTGCTCGACCAGCTCGAAGCGCAGTTGCAGTCCCTCGCGGACGAGGTGAAGGCTCTCGACGCCGAAGTCACTCAGCGCTCGGATGCCTACGACGCCGCCCTGGCCGCGTATGACGACGATGTCGCCGCGTTCAATGCGAAGGCCGACGGCAACGGGTTCGCGTCGCAGGCCGAGTTCGATGCGGCACGGGCCGCGCTCGTGGCCAGGCAGGCGAAGCTCGAAGCCGACCGGAAAGCCCTCAACCAACAGGTCGACCACTACAACCAATTGGTCGACCAGCTCACCGCTCTCGATGCCGACTACGCCGACCTGTACCACGGTCTCGACAGCACGGCGCCGCCGAGCGGAGGCGGCCTGGACGGCTGAAGCCGCCACACCGGACCCTGTCGGCTAGGGGGCCGGCGTCTCGACCCGCGTCTGGATCTTGGCGCGCGCACCGAAGAACTGCTCGGCGCCGACGATCGCCGCGACGACGATGGCGACCACGCCGAGCGACACGATCGCGGGAAGCAGCGCGAGCACCGGGATCAGCAGCACGCACAGGGTCGCTCCGCCGAATCGGATCAGCGCCCACTCCCCTGCCACGCGCCGCCAGATGAATGCCGTCCCGGCGATGTACATGGCGACTCCGCCGCCCAGCGCGAACGCCCCGAACAGTTCGAGCGAGCGCATTCCCTCGACGCTGTGCCATCGCCTGCTCGACTCCGAGAGCCGCGACGACGACGCCGGCCACGAGGGACAGGTGCAGGTAGGTGTAGACGTCGGTCGCCACACCGGCACGCTCCACGCCCGACCTCTGCCCGATGAGGTGCTCGGTCTTCGGTGCGAAGTGGTGGAAGTACACCCACCACATGCCGACGGCGAGCCCGACGGCGAGAACGGATCCGACGATGATCGCGGTGCTGACCGGCTCGTGTCCGACGCCGATGCCGATGGCGACCACGGATTCACCCAGCGCCAGGATCACGACCAGGCTGTGCCGCTCGGAGAAATGAGCGATCGAGTTGAGGCGCCAGTTGCCGCCCCGGGAGGTCAGGTACACCACAGCCAGGTCGAGCACGATCGCCACCAGCCAGATCCACACCTGATAGGGCGCTCCGACCAGAGCCCCGATAACCAGCAGCGCCGAGGCGGGCACCAGGGCCGCGCTCATGCTGACGATGACCTGGCGACGCAGGCCGGCATCCGACCCCGCTGCCACGACGTAGGTGACCGCGTGCACGACGCGCACCGCGACCAGGCAGATCACGAAGACCATCGGGGCGAACAGGCCACCGCGCAGATCTGCGTAGGCCTCGGGGATCACCAGGGACACCAGGAATACGAGCGCGATGGCCAGCACGATCGCGATGCGCACGACCTCCCGGTCGGCGTGAGCCTGATTGGCCAGCCAGGTGTACGACGTCCACGACCACCAGATCAGCGCCAGCACGACGAGGCCCTCGAGCACGGCGATGCCATCGTGCCCGGCGGACATGAGCGCGCTGACCTGCGTGAAGGCGAAGACGTAGATCAGGTCGAAGAAGAGCTCGAGAGTCGTCGCGCGGTCGCCTTCGCGTGAGGTCTCTGCCGCCAGCAGGCGGCTGGTGAAGGGGTTCTTGATCGTCATGCAGCGTGCAGGGCGACCGGGATCGCGGCGACCGCGATCTCGGCGACCGGCGCGACCTCGGTGCGTCCCGCGCGAGCGGAGGTGAGGTCGACGACGTTCGCCTCGGCGGTGACCTCGTGCAGCAGGTCGAGCACCGTCATGTCGAGCGCCCGGCAGATCACCGCCAGAATCTCGCTCGAGGCCTCTTTGCGGCCTCGTTCGATCTCGGACAGATACGGCATCGAGATGCGTGCCTCGTCCGCGACGACACGCAGGGTGAGCGAGCGGTCCAACCGGATGCGGCGCAGCGTCGCGCCGATCGCATGCCTCAGCAACATGGCACGAGACTAACGGCGACCGGGGACGCTGGGGAGTGCTTACTTGCCGCCTTCGCTCTCAGCGGAAAGCCGGGCGCACGTGAATTGTCGGCTCGTGATGCACCGGGAAGTTCACGCTCGCGGCGATGAAGCACAGCCGGTTGGCGTCCGCGTGAATCGCGCGCGCCACCTTCGGGTCTCCGGATGAGATGGTCACCACCGGGCGCAGCGTCACCTCGGTGAAGCGGCCCGCCCCGTCGCCGTCGGTGGCCAGGGTGCCGGTCGCGGAATCGGTGTACGTCTCCACGACGATCCCGTTCCGGACAGCGACGTACAGGTAGCTCAGCAGGTGGCACTCGACGAGGGCCGCGATCAGCGTCTCCTCCGGATTCCACCGAGCCGGGTCGCCGTGGAAGATCTTGGCGCTCGAGCCCTCGATCGGCGGCTTGCCCTCGGCGGACAGGACGTTGTCGCGGGCGAACGCCTTGTAACCGGAGGTGCCGGTACCGCGATTGCCCGTCCATTCGACGGAAACCGCAAAGGAATGATCCATTTACGCCCGATTCCCTTCTTTCGCGCACGATCTGCGCGTGATTCCGCAAGAACGAGGTGTGCGCGGGCCGGGCTAGACTCGAACCCATGACCGACACGCTCGCTCCTACCGTAGAGGCCGTCCCGACGAAGCGTCAGGTGGTCACCGCGATCCCCGGACCCAAGTCCGTCGCATTGCACGCCCGCCGCGAGGCCGTGGTCAGCAGCGGCGTCTCGTCCGCCCTCCCCGTGTACATCGAGCGCGCACATGGCGCGATCCTGGTCGATGTCGACGGCAACGCCTTCGTCGACCTGGGCGCCGGCATCGGGGTCACCACCGTCGGCCACACCATCGACACGGTCGTCGAGGCCGCACGCGCGCAACTCGGCGAGGTGCTGCACACCCTGTTCACGATCACGCCCTACGAAGAGTATGTGCGCGTCTGCGAGTTGCTCGCGGAGCACACCCCCGGCGACTTCGCCAAGAAGTCGGTTCTGGTGAACTCCGGTGCCGAGGCCGTCGAGAACGGCGTGAAGATCGCCCGCAAGTTCACCGGCCGCAACGGCATCGCGGTGCTCGAGCACGCCTACCACGGCCGCACCAACCTGACGATGGCGATGAACTTCAAGGCCGCGCCCTACAGCACCGGATTCGGGCCGTTCGCCGGAGACGTCTACCGCGCCCCGTCGTCCTATCCTCTGCACGACGGCCTGTCGGGTGCCGACGCCGCTGCGCGCACGATCTCGTACCTCGAGAAGACCGTGGGCGCATCCGATCTCGCCTGCCTGGTCGTCGAGCCGATCCAGGGCGAGGGCGGCTTCATGGTCCCGGCCGAGGGATACCTGCCCGCGTTGCAGGAATGGTGCACCGCCAACGGCATCGTGTTCATCGCGGACGAGATCCAGAGCGGGATGGCTCGCACAGGCGCCTACTTCGCCTCCGAGCACTTCGGGCTGGTACCCGACCTGGTGCTGTCCGCAAAGGGCATCGCGGGAGGTCTGCCGCTCGCCGGCGTCACCGGCCGCGCCGAGATCATGGACTCCTCGCAGCCGGGCGGACTCGGCGGCACGTTCGGCGGCAACCCCGTGGCCTGCGCCGCCGCGATCGCCGTCTTCGAGCACATCGAGCGCGACAACCTGCTCGGCGAGGCCAAGCGCATCGAGGGCGTGCTGCGGCCCGCCCTGCTGGAGTTGCAGCAGCGGTTCCCGTTCATCGCCGAGGTGCGGGGCATCGGCGCGATGATCGCCATGGAGTTCTCCGACCCGTCGACGCATGAGGCGCGAGCCGACATCCCCGGCAAGGTGGCGGCGTTCGCGGCTCAGCAGGGTGTGCTGGTGCTCACCGCCGGCACCTACGGCAACGTCATCCGGTTCCTGCCGAGCCTGGCGATCACCGACGAGCAGCTGACCGACGCCGTGGGCGTCATCGGCGACGCACTCGCCACGGTCTGACTGCCGCGCGGACAGGCGTATGAACTATCTCGACGCCGCCGGCTCCGTCGAACTCGCTGTGGTCGAGCGAGGCGGAATCCCCGAATCACGTCATCTCGGCGCCGCCGTGCTGGTGGATGCCGACGGCCGGGTCCTCGACGCGCTCGGCGATCCCGCCGCGCTGATCTTCCCCCGCTCGGCGGTCAAGCCGCTGCAGGCGACGGCGGTGCTCTCGACCGGGCTGGCCCTCGTCGGCGAGGAACTCGCGCTGGCGGCGGCGAGCCACGCGGGAACCCCCGCACACGTCGCCGTGGTCCAGCGGATGCTGGCATCAGCGGGCCTGGACGAATCGGCCCTGCAGTGCCCGGCCGACTGGCCGCTCGACTCCGCAGCACGCACCCGGGCATCGGAACGGCGCCGGATCACCATGAACTGCTCGGGCAAACACGCGTCGTTCCTGGCTGCGGCGGTCCACAACGGCTGGCCCGTCGCGCAGTACCTCGCGCCGGAGCACCCCGTCCAGCGCGCCGTCGCCACCACCGTCGCCGACTTCGCCGGAGAAGCGGTCGCGGCCTGGGGCATCGACGGCTGCAACGCTCCCACCCCGGTGATCTCACTCACCGGGCTCGCGCGATCGTTCTCGCGCGTCGCGATGTCGGACTCGGGTCTGGCGGATGCGATGCGCGCTCACCCCTGGGCTGTGGACGGGCCCGGCCGCGAGAACGCCGTGACCATCGCCGAGACGGGCCTGCTGGCCAAGCTCGGGGCGGAGGGTGTGCTGGTGCTCGCCACGGCATCCGGGCAGGCGGTCGCGATCAAGACCCTCGACGGGGCGAACCGCGCACGTACCGCCGTCGGCCTGGAGCTGCTGGTGCGTGCGGGACTGCTCGCCCGCGAACGTGCCGACGCGGTGCTCGCCGTCGTCGGCGAGCCCGGCCTGCGCGTCACGTTCTAGCGACGATCTGGCGCGGATTCGCCATTTCGCTCGACACGCCGCAGTTCAGCGTGCCGGGCCTGGCGTGTCCGCCAGGTTTGCGAATCCCGGGCGGATGGGTCGCGTGAGGGGACGCTAGGTGTTCTGCCCCAGCCGCTTGCGCCGGATGCCCGCCGCCACCTGCGCCAGCACGACGCCGATGATGGCGATCAGGAACACCGCCGACGCGATCACGTTGGCCTGCGCGGGGATGCCGCGCGACGCCGCGGTGTACACGTACTTGGGGAACGTGACAGCGGCGCCCGAGTTGAAGTTGGTGATGATGAAGTCGTCGAAGCTGAGCGCGAACGAGAGCAGAGCGGCGGCGATGATCCCGGGAAGCAGCAGCGGGAATGTGATGCGCCAGAAGACCTGGGCGGGGCTCGCGTAGAGGTCGCGCCCTGCCTCCTCGAGCGCCGGATCGAGGCTGGCCACTCGCGCCCGCACCGTCACCACCACGAAGCTGATGCAGAACATCGTGTGGGCGAGGATGATCGTCCCGATCCCCTTGGCGACGCCCGCCGCGAGGAACTGGGCGGCGAGGCCGGCACCCAGCACCACCTCCGGTGTGGCCATCGGCAGGAACAGCAGCAGGGTCGTCGCGGCACGGAACCGGAACCGGTAGCGCACCAGCGCGATCGCCATGGCGGTGCCGAGCGCGGTGGCCAGCAGCGTCGCGATGACCGCGACCAGGATGCTGTTGCCGAACGCCTCGCACACCTCCTGCTGATCGCAGATGTTGATCCAGTTGTCGAGGGTGAAGCCGCGCCAGGCGATGTTGGTGCGGCGCACCTGGTTGAACGAGAAGACGATCGTGTAGGCGATCGGGATCAGCAAGAACACGAACGCCAGAACGGCGTATACGCCCAGGCCCCACTTGCCGACGCCGAGACGGAACCGCCGGCGGGAGCCGCGCGGAGGGGTGGCTTTCGCGGTCTCAGCGATCACGGTGCCTGCCTGCACGGTCACAGCAGGTCCTCCGTTCCCGAGCGCTTCACGTAGACCCCGACGAAGATCAGGATCACGGCCATCAGCACGATCGACAGCGCGGCTGCCGCCGGATAGTTCTGCAGTTGCAGGAAGTTGGCCTCGATGACGTTTCCGATCATCGACGTCTCGGGCGACCCGAGGAAGCTCGTACTGGCATTGATGTAGTCGCCAGAGGCAGGAATGAAGGTCAGCAGCGTTCCAGAGATCACACCGGGCAGCGAGAGCGGCAGCGTGACCTTGAGGAAGGTGGTCGCCGGGCTGGCGTACAGGTCGCCGCCCGCCTCGACGTAGCGCAGGTCGAGGCGTTCGAGCGACGTGTAGATCGGCAGCGTCATGAACGGGATGAAGTTGTAGGTGAGTCCGAAGATCACCGCTCCGGGGGTGCCGGTGACGTGCGCGCCCGGCGGCAGGATCGACATCGCGTTCAGCACGGAGAGGACGGGGCCTTCGTCGCTGAGGATCTGCTTCCAGGCCAGGGTCCGCAGTAGGAAGCTGATGAAGAACGGGGCGATCACTAGAGTCAGCGCCAGCGCCTGCCAGAGCGGGAAGCGCCGCAGCTTGACGCCGATGAAGTAGGCGAGCGGGTAGCCGAAGATCAGGGCGAGGACGGTCGCGACGGCCGCGTAGACGAAAGACCGGATGATGTGGGGCAGATAGGTCTGGATGACGGTGACGTAGTTCTGCCACTGGAAGGCGTAGTCGTACTCGCCGATGTCGCCGAACTGTCCGGGCGCCTTGAAGCTGGTGATGATGAGCGAGACCAGGGGCACCAGGAAGAACAGGCCGAGGTAGAGCGCGCCCGGCAGCAGCAGGAACAGCGCGATCGGGCTGCGGCGGCGGACGATGGGTTCGGCGACGACCGGCGTCGACGCGAATGCACCGAATGCCACCTACGCCTCCTCGAGCTCGGCCTCGAGCCGCGCGCGGCGCTGCGTCGCGATCTGACTGGTGTCCTCATCCGGTTCGAATCGCGGCGTCGTGGCCGGGTCGTCTTCGAGGCCGAAGCCGTGATCGGCGCTCCAGGTCAGCCACACCTCGGCGCCGACGTTGACGACGGGCCCGAACACCAGGTTCTGCGAGAACACCGTCATCAGCCCGAGGCCGGGGACCTGAACCTGGTACTGCGTGCTCACACCGCTGAACGAGACGTCGACGACGCGGCCGGGACCGACGAGGTTCAGCCCGGGAGCCGGTTTCGGCTCGGCGGTGAGCAGGGCCACCTTCTCGGGACGGACGCCGATGGTCACCTCGCCGGCATGACGCTGGGCGCGCTCGCGCGGCACCTCGATCTTGCGACCGGCGACGTCAACGACGATGCCGTCGCCCTGGGACGAGACGACGGGCCCCGTGAAGAGGTTGGACTGGCCCAGGAAGTTGGCCACGAACGCCGTCTTCGGCAGTTCGTAGAGCTCTTCTGGGGCGCCCATCTGCTCGATCTGGCCCTTGTTCATCACGGCGATGGTGTCGGCCATGGTCATGGCCTCCTCCTGGTCGTGGGTGACGTGCAGGAACGTCAGACCGACATCGCCCTGGATCTGCTTGAGCTCGATCTGCATCTGGCGGCGCAGCTTCAGGTCGAGCGCGCCGAGGGGCTCATCGAGCAGCAGGAGGGCGGGACGGTTCACCACGGCCCGGGCCAGGGCGACGCGCTGCTGCTGGCCACCGGAGAGCTGGGACGGACGGCGCTGCGCGACGTAGTCGAGTTCGACCAGGCGAAGAGCCTCATGCGCGAGCGCCGTCGCGTCGGCGATGCCGCGGCGCTTCAAACCGAACGACACGTTGTCGAGCACGGTCATGTGCGGGAACAGCGCGTAGCTCTGGAAGACCGTGTTGACGGGCCTGCGATACGACTTGGTGTTGGTGACGTCCTTGCCGCCGATGAGGATGCGGCCCGCCGTCGGTTCCTCGAGCCCGGCGATGAGACGCAGCGTCGTCGTCTTGCCGCAGCCCGACGGCCCCAGCAACGCGAAGAAGGAACCGGCCGGGATCGTGAGATCCAGGTGCTCGATCGCGGTGAAGCCGGGAAAGCGCTTCGTGATCCCGACCAGCTCGAGGTCGGCACCCGCCTCCGCGAAGCTGGTCGCCATACTCAGGCCCCCAGCAGGACGCTCTGGAACGCGGCCCCGAAGGTCTGCTCCTCGGCGCCGCTGAGCGTGCGGAAGACCTTGACCGTCGAGAGGGTCTGCTCGTCCGGGAAGATCAGCTGGTTCTGCGCGAGCTCGGGGTCGATCGCATCCATCGCCTCTTTGGCACCGACGACCGGGGTGATGTAGTTCACCCATGCGGCGACCTCCGCCGCGACCTCGGGCTCGTAGTAGTAGTTGATGAGCTGTTCGGCGTTGCTCTTGCGGGGCGAACCGATCGGGATGAGGAAGTTGTCGTTCCACAGCGTCCCGCCGCCGTCCGGGATCGCGAACTCCCACTTGTCGCCTGCCTCGGCGTTCAGGGACGTGATGTCGCCCGACCAGACGATGGCGGCGAGGGTGTCCTCGTTCTGCAGATCCTCGATGTACGAGTTGCCCTTGATGTTGCGGATCTGGCCGCTGGTGACCTGCTCGCGGAAGATGTCGAGCGCGGCGTTGAAGTCGTCCTCGCCCCAGTTGGAGGAGATGTCGACACCGTTGTTCGACATGATCAGACCCAGCGTGTCGCGCATCTCGCTGAGAACGCCCACGCGGCCCTTGAGGTCGGGGCTCCAGAGGTCGTCGCCGGTGCGCAGGCCGTTGGGGATCTTCTCCTTGTTCCAGCAGATGCCGGCGAATCCGCCCTGCCAGGGCAGGGACTGCTTGCGTCCCGGGTCGAAGTCGACGTCGACGAGGTCGGGGTTCAGGTTGGCCTTGTTCGGGATGTTCGCCTCGGTGAACGGCTGCGTGTAGCCGCGCGTGATCCAGCGGTTGACCATCCAGTCGGTCAGGCAGACGGTGTCGGCCCCGATGTCCTGCCCGAGCGCGAGCTGGTCCTTGACCTTGCCGTAGTAGGAGTTGTTGTCGTCGACATCGACCTTGTACTGGACCTGGATGCCGGTGTCGGCGATGAACTTGGTGAGCGTGGGGTGGTCGCCGGAGTCGTCCTCGTCCAGGTAGAGAGCCCAGTTCGCCCAGGTGAGGGTCTTGTCGTTGGCCGAGTTGTCCGGAGGGGCGGTCGGCTTGGTGGAGCCGCTCGGGGCACAGGCAGCGAGCGCCAGCACGCCGGCACCGGCGCCTGCGCCGGCCAGCATGGTGCGACGGGTGAGCTGAGCGCGACGCGCCTGCACGACGAGCGAACGGATCAGCGGATCTTCGGGCAGGGATCTCGTCATGGGGATGCTCCTTCGGAACAGTCGGAAGGTGGCGCCTGCGCGCCGTGTGTTGATACTGACATACGCCGACCGACGCGGGAATGCATAGAGGCCGTTAACGTCCATTCCGAAACATAGATTTCACGAAATCAGCGGTTTTCGAGGCGTTCTTCTACGGAATCGTGTGCTGTGGGTGCTCCGGATCGATGCGCAGCACCGCCCGGACGGTTCTGCCCTCGTGGGCGAGCCAGCATTCGCCGGGCCGGGAGCCCAGGAGCGGGGGCAGATCGCGGTCGCGCAGCAGGGCTCGGTGGTCGGCGGGGGCGCAGCCGGTGAGCACGATCGGCCACTCCCGTCGTGCCGTGGTGAGCAGCGCCCAATCCGCCTGCCAGGCGTCCGGATCTCCGAGCAGCACCGTCGGGGTGGGGCGCGATGCCACGTGAAGCAGGCCGGCATCCGCCACCGGGTCGCTCCCCAGCTGCAGGACTCGCGCGCCGGCATCCCGCAGTCGCTGCAGGTGCTCGCGCGGGCGCGCGGCGACCATGGCGATCACCGGATGCGATGCGAGCGTCAGCGGGACGGGGGGCGGCACCTGCGCGGCGGGCAGGGTCGCCCCGGATGCCCGCGCGACCTGGATCGGGACCCCCCGCCACTCCCCCGATCCCGGCGGCCGGTCGGGGTCGAACCCGCCCGTGGCGCCGCCCCCGAGCACGTGATCCTCTCGCGACGCCTGGCGCAGCAGCAGCCGCGAGCCGAACAGCCCTGCCATCCCGGCAAGCGGTCCGGTGAGCCGTCTCACGGTGACGACGACGAACGGCGACGCGGCGCCCGGGTCGCGCAGGATCGTGGTCAGGAGCTCGATGAGCTCGTGCCGGTAGTCTGCGTCGACCCGGCCGAGGAGCGCGTCGAGGTCATCGATGAGCAGCAGGCAGGGCCGCGGCGCGACGGCGAGCTCGGACAACTGCGCCCACGCATCCGCAGGCTCGCCGGCGAGCACCTGAACTGGCATTCCCGCCCGTCGCGCAGAGTCGGCGAGCGTGGTGAGGAGCGTGGTCAGCCCGGAGCCGGCCGCCCCGAGTGCCAGCAGGTGGCCGTGTCTGGCGGGATCGTGAGCAGCGGTGGGCTGGCGCTGCTCCGCCGGGAGATCGGCGAGACCGAACGCGAGACCCTCGACGACAGGCGCGAGCTCATCCAGGTCGAGGTCGCCGGGCAGCGGATCGCACCAGGGCCGGACGGCGCCCCCCGGAGGCACTGCATCCGCGATCCGCGTGCAGTCGGCCGCGGACGCGAGGGCGACCTGGATCGTGCGGGCGCCTCCATCGGCGACCAGGATCGCGCGGCCACGGGGCTGGGCCGGCAACCGCGCCGCCGAATCGTCGCCGAGCATCGCGATGCTGTCGCCGCGGTCGGGAACCCGCAACGAGATGCGAAGTCCGATGTTCGCCAGTACGGCATCGCGGACGACCCCCGCGGGACGCTGAGTGCAGAGCATCAGGTGCAGCCCCAGCGACCGGCCGCGGGCGGCGAGGTCGGCGAACACCTCGTGCAGCTCGGGGCTGGCCGCGACAACCGCCGCGAACTCGTCGACCACGATCACGAGACGAGAAAGCGATCCCGGTGGGAGGTCGTCGATCGCGCGCGCGCCGCGATCGGCGAGCAGCCGCTCGCGGCGCAGCAGCTCTGCGCGCAGGCTCTCGACCGCGCGCCTGGTCAGGCGCGCATCGAGGTCGCTCAGGGTGGCCAGCACATGAGGCAGGCCGGCGAGCGGGGCGAACGCGGCACCGCCCTTGAAGTCGATCAGCACGAACGACACCAGGTCGGGCGAGCGCCCGTGCGCCATGGAGAGCACCCAGGACACCAGCAGTTCGCTCTTGCCGGAGCCGGTGGTGCCGGCGATCAGCGCATGCGGCCCCTGCGCTATCAGATCGACTCCCACCGGCCCGGCCGCGTCGGATCCGATCGATGCCGACAGTCCGTCGCCCCGAGCGGCGTCGAGCAGGTCGGCAAGAGCGCACCGATCGGGCAGCCCGGCTGCGGCCGGCCGCTCACCGAGCAGTTCCGCACGCTCCGTCAGCAGACCGGCGCCCACACCAGCCTGCGCCGCGGTGATCGCATGCGGGCTCGTCGACACGTCGAGCAGCACGGCGCATCCGAGCGGGAGTTCGTCGCGATGCTGCGCCCATGCGATCGTCACCGCCGGTGCATCGCCGCGCGTCCAGGCGAACGTCTGCCCGTCGTGGATCGCCGAGTCGTGCGGCAGGCCGGTGCTCCAACCTTCTGTCGTGGGTGCCGTCACCGTGGCCACGGCGGGTGAAAGCCGTGCGGCGACCTGCAGGGCGATCGCTCGAGCCGTGGCCGCCGCGAGTACCGGCGGGCCGACGATTCCGATGCCGTCGGCCGCATCCACGAGCAGCGGCGCCCCCGGCACGCACCGAGCAGCCTCGCGCAGAGCAGCCAGAGCGGGGATCGCGGTCAGAGCCGGGTCGTCCGTGCTCTCCCCCGATATCTCGACGACGGGTGGCGCGTCGCCGGTGCCCACGCGGACCGGGACAGGGCCGGCGTGCCCCCCGTCCCATCGCGGCGCCGCCGGGAGCGCGATCAGCGAGCTGAGCCGCTGACGCTCCCGCTCGTGCGCCTCGCGGATCCGTGCCTCGGCCCGGTCGATCCCCACGCGGAGGCGCTTCTCTTCCGCCCGCGCCGTGCGGCGCCGCGAACGCGCCCCGTCGAGCACACCACCCGCGGCCACGAGCGGCCCGAGCAGCGCGAAGACGAGGCTGAAGACCGACTGCGTGAAGGCCCAGAGCGCCAGGGACACCGCAACGGGCGCCAGGGTCGCCACCCACGGGAACGGCGGGCGCGTCGCCGGTCCCGCGGGCGCGGGGAGGGTTATCCGTTCGAGCGGGGGCGGGGGGAGCACAGGACCAGCACAGCGCACGCCGGACGAGCGGACCGCGGCGACCACCACATCCGGTCGTCGTTCGCGGCCCGCGCCGGCTGTGAGCGAGCGGTCAGCTCACCACGAAGAACTGCTCGCCGACGTCGATGCGCGTACCGCGCACGACGAAGTAGCGGCGTCCGGGCTCGCAGCGCCGCGGTTCGGCCTCGGGCTGACGCACGATGGAGCCGTTGGTGGAGTAGCGGTCACTGACCCAGAACCGGCCGCCCTCCTGCCCGAACTCCAGGTGCGTCTTCGACACCGACTTGCCGACGTCGAAGATCGACACGAGCTGATCGACGTACTCCCCGGGGTGGGCGGCCGGGTTGCGGCCGATGAGGCCGGCGCCCGAGACGGTGACCGACTCGCCCGTGCTGAACTGCAGCACGAAACGGTCGCCTCCGCCGTTCGCGGACACGATGCGCGTGGCCTCGACGTCTTCGTCGTCCTCGTCGATGTCGGCCCCCCACGGGAAGGGGTCGGGGATAGTACGGGCGCGCGCGCCGGCGGGCGCGAGCTCCTCCTGCTCGTTCTCGGGCATGGTCTGGTCCTTCCGGTGCTGAGGTTCTGAATCCGGGGGCGGAGCATCTTGCGGGGCATCTTGCGGGGGGTCCTGCTCGAGCACCGGTCCGGGCTCGAAGTCCTCTGCTGCCGCGGGCGCGACGGCCGGCGCTTCGGCGAACGGCCACGGCTCGACCGGGTCGAGAGCCGCCGTGTCGCGCGGGCCGGGGATGACCGCTTTGAGCACGAACCCGCATTCGCCGCAGAACACGTCGGCATCGTCGACGAGCGAGTCGCATTGCGGGCAGTGCAGGGCGGAGGCGGGGTCGAAGTCGACGGGTTCGCTGGGCGGCGCGAACCGCGCGTACGCCTCGCCGGAGTTGTCAGCCGCGTCGCCGGCCGGGTCGCCCACGCTGTTGGCGCCCACGAGCGATTCGACGAGCACGGCGCGGCCGCATTCGCCGCAGAAGAGGGCGTCGGATGGAAGGTCCGATCCGCAGTATCGACAGGTCATTCTCGGGTTCCCTTGATCAGATTCCGAACACTATAGCCACCGAGCGAACGCAGTGAGATGAGTGCTTTGATCCGCCCTCGGCGGTTGACGTTGCCATCCAGGACGGCCCTGAGTTCGCCGACGGCGTCCCAGACGTGGTCGGCATCGGCGGGCTCGGGCTCGTCGGGTGCGAAGACGGCGCGGTCGGCGACCGCGGCGAGGACGCGCGACGGCAGCGTGCCGACGACGGAGGCGAGCTCGGACCGGGTGGCGGCCGACGGCGGCGAATAGCCGTGGTCGACGACGGTGTCGGCGAACTCGTCCCACCCGCCGCGGATGCGCTGCAGCGTGTCCGGAGCGGTCCTGCGCAGCCGCCGGCGACGCAGCTTGGCGGCGATGATGAACAGGAACGGCGCGGTCAGAACTCCGGCGACCCCGACGACCAGGCCGGCGATGCGCAGCGCCGCGAGGATGCCGGCGAGCAGCGGATCCAGGGTGTCGGGCTCCTGCTGCTGGCTGTCCGGAGTGGACTGGTCCTGATTCGCTTCCGGGCGGTCCGGCGGCGGCGGGACGATGGACTGGGGGCGCGCGACCTGCGTCGGATCCTCGGGCTGCTCTTCGGGGATGGGGCGCACCGGCGGCACCGGGTCGATGCTCACCCAGCCGTACTCCGCCGTGTCGACCTCGAGCCAGGCGGTGACGTCGTCGCCGTGCACGTGGACCGCGTCGCCGCTGGCGTCGGTGGTGAATCCGAACACGACGCGGGCCGGGAAGCCGAGCTGGCGCGCCATCAGGGCGGCCGCGACCGAATACTGCTCCGCGTCGCCGATCATGCGCGGCGCCGTGAACAGTTCCGTGATGCGGTCGGCGGCATGACCGGACCGGCTCGGCGGCTCGTCGCTTCCGAGGCCGTGACTGATGTAGCCGTCGCTCTTGAGCGCCGAGATCGCGGCCACGAGACGTGCTCCGGGATCGGCGATTCCTTCGACGTACGCGTCGAGGCTCAGTGCGAGCTCGTCGGGAAGTGCTCCGAGGCGCGGGACGTCGGCGGAGCCGGGGGTCGCACCCGACAACTGGTTCTGGGTGGGTTGCGACGGGAGAACCGCATCCAGCCGGTAGCTGTCGCCGGCGGCGAGCCCGCCGATCACGGCCGCCGTCCCGCTGACGTCGTTGTAGTAGAAGGCGTCGCGCAGGCGCGCCGAACGGTCGCCGCCGAAGCCGACCGACTCGAACAGCCCGACGGTCGGCAGCCAGACCCCGCTGTAGTCCCCGACGGTCACGTTGAGCCGCACCTGCGTGCCGTCCACCTTCGACTGGTCGACACCGGCCGGGATGCGCACGAAGCTGCCCGACGCGCTGTCGACCTTGTCGCTGCCGACCGCGTAGACGACGCCGTCGTAGCTGTCGAGGGTGGCGATGCGGATGAGGGCGTTCTTCGGCAGCCCGTCGACCGTGAACAGAGTGTCGGTGGCTCGGTCGTCGCGCAGGTAGCGCCGCATGCCGGCGAGCGGGCTCGGATAGTTGCGGGGGTCGAACGGCTGCTCGATCGTGGTGCGCAGCACGTCGCGTCCGCCGGTGGGCGGTAGAACGCCCGCTGCGCCGATGGATGCGGCCGCAGCGACCGCCAGCAGGGCCCCGCCCGCGACCAGGTTGCGCACACCGAAGCCGCTGTCGATGTCGCCCGTGCGCGTGGAATCGGTCGCCCGCGTCAGGGTGCGGATCGACTCACGACGTCGGCGGAACCGCCTCCAGATCAGCCACAGCAGCACGACGGCGAGCAGGCCCAGTGCAGCCGGCACCGGCCACGGCACCGTCTCGGGACCGAACGCGATGCCGGCGATGAACATCGCGATCGGCGGCAATACGGCCAGTTCGCCCCATTTCGCCCGCAGCGCGATGCTCAGCGACACGATGGTCCCGGTCAGGACCATCACGAAGGCGGGTACCAGGAGCGCCTGGTAGGCGCCGACGGGGAGGGCGATGGTGAGCAGCTGCTTCCAGCCCAGCGCCACGCCCGCGAGCAGGTCCCGGATGCCAGCCAGGCTGGGCAGGAATCCTGCGGTCGCCTCGTCCGGCACGGCGAGCGGAACCCCCGCGAGCACCAGAACGACGAAGCCCGCCAGGATCACCACGTAGGACTTCCAGCGGAACATGGCGCCCAGGATCGCGACGAGAGAGCCGAGGACGGTGGTCACCGCCACCATCACGAGAAACCGGACGTCCTGGTAGATCGGCCAGAGGGCGAACGCCGCGAGCGCCGTCGCCACCCACAGCAGCATGGTGTTGATGACGACGAACCAGAACGCGGGGCGCGGCCGCAGCCGTGCAGCTGCCGAGGTGCTCATGCGACCGCCGCCGTCCGGGCCAGTGCGATGCGCAGGTCGTCGAGGTAGCCGATGGTGAGGACGCTGAGGCCCGCCACGCGGCGAAGTCCCGGCACCGCATCCGGATCGCACACGATCGCGACCACCTCGACGCCGAGTGCGAACGAGTGGGAGGCGGCCCGGAGCTCTGCGGGGGTGGTGCGCGATCCGCAGATCAGGAAGGCCACCGAGATGCCGTCGACATCGTCCGCCGCCACCCGTGCGATGTCGCGGATGTTCAGGGCCGCTGCCGCGACGTCGACGACGGCGAGCTCGTCGAGCAGCCGCGCGGGGACGTGGGTGGCGAGTGCGCGCACGGCCAGCATCTTGCGCTTGGCGAAGTCGGGGGTTATGGTGCTGACGACCACGGATACGGTGCGGCCGTCGCGGATGGCGCGCACCCCGAGGCTGCCGGCTACGCTCACGGCCAGCTCGAACTCCTCTTCGCTGGCGTAGTCGCCGGTGGCGAGGGTGAGTGCGACGACCAGGTGGCTGCGGCGGGTCTGCTCGAACTGGCGGACCATGAACGTGCCGGTCTTCGCGGTCGACTTCCAGTGGATGTAGCGGCGCTCGTCGCCGTTCTGGTACTCGCGGAGTGCGTGGAAAGCGACATCGCTCGAGGTCAGGTCGCGCGTGGGAGTGCCCTCGAGGTCCCGGATGAGACCCGTGCTGGTGCTCGGCACGCCGATGGTGCGCGGATGCACGACCAGTTCGGCGGATTCCGTCCAGATCAGCTCGCGGCGCACCAGTCCGATCGGGTCGGCTCTCACCGTCCGCACCGGTCCGACCGGCACGATGCCTCGCCTGGTCGTGGGAATCGCGAAGTCGTGCTGGAAACGCGCGCCGCCGCGCAGGCCCGGCATGGCGAGTTCGGCCAGGCCCGCGCCGACCGGGATCTCGACCTTCACGCCCAGAGTCCGCCGGCTGCGCGGGTTGAGAACGGCGATCGTGCCCCGCGCCGGCTCGCCCATGACCACGCGGCGATGCGGAAGGGTCAGCTCGACCCGGAACGGCGCCCGGCCGATCAGGTACACCGCCGCGACGATGACGAGCACCACGCAGGCCCAGCCGACGACGACAAGCTCGATCCAGCCCAGCCGGTACCCGACCAGGAAGGCCACCGGGATGGTGGCCAGGATCACCCAGCCCAGCGGCGTGATGACCGCCGCCACCCGCGCGAAGGCACGGGACGCCGCACTGCCCACGACGCGGCCCGCCTGCACGAGCAGAACGACCGTGTCGGCCAGCACGCCCGTCCGCGACCCGACCAGGCGGGTGCGCGTGTTGGTGAGACCCTCGAGTTGATCCCGGGTCTGCGTGTCGGTGCTCGACGACGAACCGGTCCGGGCTCGCGCGGCGCGCTGGGGTGGGTTGGGACTCGTCACACGGCTTGCCGATCGCTCGGAGGGGCGGTCTCCAGCAGCAGCTGGCCGATCACGCTGGAGGAGGTGACCCCGTCGAACTCCGCCTCGGGGTCGAGCACCATCCGGTGGGCCAGAACCGGCTCCGCCAGCGACTTGATGTCGTCCGGGACCACATAGTGGCGTCCGCTCGCGGCCGCGAGGGTCTTCGCGCTGCGCACCAGGGCGAGCGCGCCGCGCACACTGACACCGAGGCGTACCTCGGTCGCGCTGCGGGTGGCGTCCACCAGACGGGACACGTAGTCGTTGACACTCGGATCGACATGCACGGTCCGGGCCAGCTGCGCCATCTCCAGCACCGCGTCGGCGGTGACCACGGGCGGGATCGTGACGTCGTGCGCCCTGACCCCTGCGCCGTCCAGGATCCGCAGCGTGGACGCGTGATCCGGGTAGCCGATGGATGCCTTGAGCAGGAACCGGTCCAGCTGCGCCTCGGGCAGGCGGTAGGTGCCCGCCTGCTCGATCGGGTTCTGGGTCGCGATGACCATGAAGGGCAGCCCGACGTCGTGCGTCTCGCCGTCGACGGTGACGTGCCCCTCCTCCATGACCTCCAGCAGCGCAGCCTGCGTCTTCGGGCTGGCGCGGTTGATCTCGTCGGCGAGCACGATGTTGGCGAACACCGGGCCGCGGTGGAAGTCGAAGGAACCCGACCGCTGGTCGTAGATGCTCACACCGGTGATGTCACCGGGCAGCAGGTCGGGCGTGAACTGGATGCGGCTCGAGCTGCCCGCGACGGTCTGCGCGATCGCACGTGCGAACGACGTCTTTCCGGTTCCGGGGTAGTCCTCGAGCAGCAGGTGTCCCTCGCTCAGCAGGGCGACGAAGCCGAGCCGTACGACGAACGTCTTGCCCAGCAGGATCTGCTCGACGCCGGCCACCATGCGGCCGAACGCCTCCTGGAAGGCTGTCGCCTGCTCGGGAGTCATGGTCATCGGGTCTGTACCTTTCATTGCGCGTCTCGGGTGGAGGTCAGAACTGACCCCACGCGTACTCTCTCGTGTAGGTGGTGCCGTTCGCGGTGATCGTGACCGACAGATCGGGGAAGT
>JAODAS010000084.1 GCA_025463555.1 Schumannella sp. | reverse complement strand
ACTTCGGGCGAGGCGACCAGCGAGGGGGCACGATGACGCGCATTCCGGCAGCCGAACGCCGTGCCGCTCTCGCCGCAGCCGCCCGCACGGTCATCGCCCGCGACGGGCTGGCCGCCGCCACCACTCGTGCGATCGTCGCCGAAGCCGGCATGCCGCTCGCCAGCTTCCACTACGCGGTCTCCAGCCGGGACGAGCTGCTGCGCGATGTAGTCGAACTCGTCGTCGCCGACGAGGGAACCGCGGCCGCGTCGTTCCTGGCTACCGCGACGACCGCCCGCGAAGCTATCAAGCAAGCCCTGACCGGCTACCTGGACCATGTCCGATCCGATCCCGGAAACGAGCAGGCCATGTTCGAGCTGACGCAGTACGCCCTCCGCACGCCCCACCTGGCCGACCTTCCGGCCGAGCAGTACCGCAGTTACCACGCCCTCGCATCCGGCCTTCTCGAGGCCGGCGCATCCGCCCTTTCCATCGAATGGAGCATTCCCGTGCCCGATCTCGCACGACTGCTGGTCACCCTCACCGACGGGCTCACGCTCGCCTGGCTCGCCGATCGCGACGACGCCGCTGCCGCCCGCACGATCGACTCCGCGTCCGACGCGATCGCCGCGTTCGCGCGTGAGGCGGTGACTGCATGAGCGCCCCCGCCGCGACGCCGGCCGCCGGCGCGGCATTGCAGCCGTTCGCCGAACCGCGCAAGGCGGTCACCGGGGGCTGGATCGCCGCATTCGCCACGGCATGGCTCGGCATCTGGATGGCGCAGCTCGCTCCGGTGCAACTGCTGCTGCCGCATCAGGTGGATGTCGTCCGCGACCTCGTCGGATCGACGGACTGGCTCCAGTCGGTCGTCGCGTTCGGCATCATCTCCGGCATCGCCGGTGCGTGTGCCCTGATCGCCTACCCGCTGACCGGTGCCCTCTCGGACCGCACGACATCCCGATTCGGCCGCCGCCGCCCGTGGATCGCCGGCGGAGCGGTGCTGTTCGCGGTCTCCCTGGCGTTCCTCGGGCTCCAGAACACCTACGTGGGCCTCGGCATCTTCTGGTCGCTCGCCCTCACGGGCTTTTGCGTGCTGACCGCCGCTCTGACCGCCACGATCTCGGACCAGGTGCCGGTCGCCCAGCGCGGCTTCGTCTCGGGCTGGGTGTCGGCTCCTCAGGCCATCGGCACCGTCCTCGGTCTGCTGCTCGTGGTGTACGTCATCACCAGCCAGGTGCTCGGGTACATCGTCCTCGGTGTGCTGCTGATCGTGCTCGTGCTGCCGTTCCTGCTGGTGGCGAAGGATGCTGTGCTGACACGCGAGCAGCGGCCCAAGCTGTCTCGGCGCGCGTTCCTCTCGAGCATGTGGATCTCGCCGCGCAGGTACCCGGACTTCGCATGGACTCTCACCAGCCGCATCCTGATCAACCTGGGCAACGCGCTCGGCACGACGATGCTGCTGTACTTCCTGACCTACGGCCTCAAGGTGGACGCGCCGGACGACGACATCATCCTTCTGTCGCTGATCTACACGGTGTTCGTCGTGATCGCCTCGCTCGTACTCGGCCGACTCAGCGACAGCTGGGGGCGACGCAAGCCGTTCGTGACGTTCGCCGCGATCCTGCAGGCTCTCGCCGCCATCCTGCTGGCGCTGGCGCCGAGCTTCCCGGTGGCGATGTTCGCCGGTGCACTGCTGGGGCTCGGCTACGGCTGCTTCCTCTCCGTCGACCAGGCTCTGGCGACCCAGGTGCTGCCCGATCCCGCGGACCGGGGCAAGGACCTGGGCATCATGAACATCGCTTCGGCCGTGCCGCAGGCCGTGGCGCCACTGCTGGGCGCGTTCGTCGTCGTCTCGCTCGGCGGGTTCGTCGGACTCTTCCTGCTGTCGGGACTGTTCGCCCTCCTCGGTGCCGCGACCGTCGCCCCGGTGAAGTCGGTGCAGTAGTGCCGACAGCCGTGCTCGACCTGACCCGGCCGGCGTCCGCCCCCTGGCGCGACGACCCGGCCGGGTACTGGGGCGCGCTGTCGGCGGCGACGGCCGGGCTCGACACACCGCTCGGCGCGATCGACGCGAGCGCGCTCGCCGCCAACGCCCACAGCATGCTGGATCGCGCGCAGGGCACCCCGATCCGGGTGGCCAGCAAGTCGGTGCGCGTGCGCGGGGTGCTGGATGCGGTGCTCGCCCTGCCCGGATACCGCGGCATCCTCGCGTACACGCTGCCCGAGGCGCTCTGGCTGGCGGCGCACGGGCATCCGGATGTCGTGGTCGGCTACCCGAGCACCGACCGTTCGGCGATCGGCCGGCTGGCGGCCGACGAGCAGCTCGCCTCGCGCGTGACGGTCATGATCGACGACGTCGCGCAACTCGACCTCATCGATTCGGTCAGCGGCCCCGGGGCCCGCGCGAGCATCCGCGTGTGCCTGGAGCTCGACGCGAGCTTCGACGCCCCCGTGCTGGGCCACCTCGGTGTGCGGCGCAGTCCCGTGCACACGCCCGCGCAGGCACGCTCTCTGGCCGAGCAGATCGTCGCGCGCCCGGGCTTCAGCCTCGTGGGCATGATGGCGTATGAGGCCCAGATCGCCGGTGTGACAAACAGGGGCAAGCCGATCGTGAAGGCGATGCAGCGGGCGTCGACGCGTGAGCTCGCCGAGCGTCGTGGGGCAGCCGTGGCGTCCGTGCGCGAGATCGCCGAGCTGGAGTTCGTCAACGGCGGAGGGACGGGGTCGCTCGAGTCCACCCATGCCGACCCCAGCGTCACCGAGATCGCCGCCGGTTCGGGACTCTTCGGCCCGCACCTGTTCGACGGGTACTGGCAGTTCACTCCGGCTCCGGCTGCAGCCTTCGCACTCAGCGTCGTCCGCCGCCCGACCCCCGAGATCGCGACGCTGCTCGGCGGGGGCTGGGTCGCATCCGGGCCGTCTCA
>JAODAS010000069.1 GCA_025463555.1 Schumannella sp. | reverse complement strand
CACTGATAGGGACGACCCTAAGTCGGGGGTCAACCTCTGGCAAATCCCCCGGGGACAATCGTTACATCGTGGAAACGAATCGTCACGATCATTGCGCCATTCGCAAGAATCTTGCGTCGAATGGGCCCTCGTGCCGTTTTCTCCCGGATTGGGGGGTGGAACGCGCACGACCCCCGCGGGGTACAAGCGGCTAGGGCGTCTTCGTGATCTGGAAGTACTGCGGCACGGCATCCCAGTCGAGTTCGACGTGGTCCACCTTGTCGCCGTAGCCCGCCCGCCAGGCCGAATACCACAGCGGTATCGCGGGCAGATCGGCGAGCAGGATGCGCTGCGCGTCCTCGAACGCGGAGTCCGCATCGCCGGTGGTGGCAGCAAGCGCCGCCGCCGTGATCGCGGCGTCGAACCCCTCGCTGGCGTAGCCCGACACGTTCTCAGGAGCCTTCGTGAGATACGGGGGCCCGAGGAAGGTCAGGGCGCCTGGATACCCCGCCGTGCGCTCGGTCACGAAGGCGCTGGCGATCGTCTTGCCGGCGATTGCCGCGTTCAGGTCGCCGGAACCGGGATAGGGCACACCGGCGGCGTCGATGCCCAGGACGAGAGCGATGCTCTGGGCGATCGCATCGACGTCGGCCCGCTCGCCGCTGTCCGCGGCGTAGCCGATCTCGAACCTGCCGTCCCACGGCGAGAGCTCGTCGGCGGCGGCCCACCGGGTCTTGGCCTCGTCGTCGTTGTATCGCAGCACCTCGGAGCCGGGGACCTCGTCCGAGTACGCCTCGACGACGGGTGACGTGAAGTCGACGGCGGGCAGCCGCAGCCCCGCGAAGATCCGCTCGTTGATGCCGTCCCGGTCGATCGCCATCGACAGCGCACTGCGCCGAAGCACGCCCTCGGCACCGGTGAAGTGCGGCAGCGTGGTGGGAATGGTGACGGAGAGCAGCGAGTTGCCCGGCTGATCGATCGAGCGGGAGCCGAGTTCGCCCTCCCGCGTCGCCATCGCGCTGTCGGGGATGTCGTCCAGCACATCGAGGAAGCCGGCGAGCACGTCGACGTACGCGGTGTCGAGATCGTCGTAGAAGATCAGCGACACCCCGCCGTTGACGGGCGTGCGCGGCCCGTCGTAGGCCGGGTTCGTGACCAGCTGGATGCCTTTGCCGTGCTGCCAGGCGTCCGGGCCGTCGAGCATGTACGGCCCGTTGCCGACCGGATGCTCGCCGAAGGCGTCCACATCGTCGTAGAACACGGCAGGCAGCGGGAAGTAGGCGCGCTGCCCGAGGCGCTGGGGGTAGTCGGAGCCCGCCGCCTTCAGATGGATCTCGAAGGTGCTCTCGTTGACGAGCACCAGGCCTCCGGCTTCGAGAAGGGAACTCCGCTCCACGTCGTCGGTCGCCGGATCGTCGGCGAGATATCCCTTGATGTCACTGAAGTACGCCTGATCGAGGGCGCCGTTGGCGGAGTCCGCGGCCCAGTCCCAGGCCTTCACGAACGACGTCGCATTGACATCGGTGCCGTCCGAGAATTTCAGCCCGGTGCGCACCGCGACGGTGAAGACGGTCCTGTCGCCATTGACCTCGATCGACTCAGCAGCGTCGTTCTGCACCGTGCCGTCGGCTGCGTACGTCACCAGTCCGGCGAAGATGCTGTCGACGACCCGGGCGCCTCCCCGTTCGACCGTGTCGGCGGGGATCAGGGGATTCTGCGGCTCTGACCCGTTCGCCGTGATGACGGCCCGGGTGCCTCCCGGCTCGGCCGTGCATCCGCTGAGCAGCACCGCGGTGGCGACGGCCAGCGTCCCCACGGCCATGGCGATACGCACGGAGGAAAGGCTACACGGCGGCCACGGGGGTCCCGGCGCGTAGCATCGGAGGGTGGCTTCTCCCGCGCTCGAGACCCCTGCTCTGCCCGTTCTGGTGTTCGACGGCGACTGCGGCTTCTGCACCACCTGGGTGAACCGGCTCGACGCGTGGCTCCCCCGTCCGGTGCGGTCCATCCCCTGGCAGTGGGCCGACCTCGACGCCCTCGGACTCGATGCCGATGACGTCCGTGACTTCGCGTGGTACCTGACCGCGAAGCACTCCTACGCCGGCGCGATGTGCTTCGCGGCGATCCTGCGCGCGCAGCCGACGATCGCGCTGCGCTTTTGCGGTCACCTGATCGCGACTCCTCCGTTCTCGTTCGTCGCGGCCCTCGGGTACAACGTCATCGCGCGATACCGCCACCGCCTCCCCGGCGGGACCCCGGCATGCGCGCTGCCGCGGTCGTGATCGAGAGCAAGGGCCGAATCCGCTGGGAGATCGCCATCGTTCTCGGCCTCGGCCTCGGCCAGAGTGCGGTCTACGCCGTCGTCGCCCTGGCGAACCGGCTCACCCGCGACCAGCACCTGTCGCAGCAGACGGCCACCCTCAACCCCACGCTGAGCGACCGCGAGGTCTTCGACCTGATCTATCAGTTGCTCGACATCGGCTTCTCGCTGGTGCCCGTGCTGCTGGTCTGCTTCCTGCTCTGGATGCCGGCGCGGCCCCATCTGTCGCGGCTGGGTCTCGCAGGCGCGCGCCCGGCCGGCGACGGCATCCGGGGTCTCGTCCTTGCGATCATCATCGGAGCGGGGGGCATCGGGATCTACCTCGGTGCCAGGGCGCTGGACCTCGGCGTCACGGTAAACCCGGCGGGGCTGGACGCACGCTGGTGGACGATCCCGGTGCTGCTGCTCTCGGCGTTGCGTGCGGGCCTGCAGGAGGAGGTCGTCGTGATCGGCTACCTGTTCGCGCGGCTGCGCGACCTCGGCTGGGGCACCTGGCAGATCATCGTCGGCTCCGCGCTGCTGCGCGGCACGTACCACCTGTATCAGGGCTTCGGCGGTTTCGTCGGCAACGTGATCATGGGGCTGATCTTCGGCTGGCTCTACAGCAGGTGGGGGCGCGTGCTCCCCTTCGTGATCGCGCACTTCGTCATCGACGCCGCGATCTTCGTCGGGTACCCGTGGGCGGCGGCGGCATTTCCAGCCCTGTTCGGGGGGCCAGCGGGGTAGAACGGTCGGGTATTCCGCGCCACTAGGCTGGGCCGATGGGGACGCTGGAGATCGGGGATGCCGCGCCGGACTTCCGGCTTCCCGGCTTGCGCATCACAGACGGCCTGGTCGAGCGGCGGTACTTCCAGCTCTCCGAGATGCGGGGCACGCCCATCGTGCTGGCGTTCTACCCGTTCGACAGCAGCCCCGGCTGCACGACGCAACTCTGCGAGTACGAGCAGGAGTTCGACGGGTTCAACGCGCTCGGTGCGGACGTCTGGGCGGTCAGCCTGCAAGACCTCAACAGCCATGAGAAGTTCGCGCGCAACCGCAGCCTGTCCTTCCCGCTGCTCGCCGACTTCCACCACGGTGTCGCCGCCGCCTACGGGGCGACCTTTCTGAACGATCTGCTGATCCGCCGGTCGGTCTTCATCATCGACGGCGAGGGCGTCCTGCGCTGGAAGCACGTGGCGACCACCGGCTACCTGGGTCACCGCTCGGCGCAGGAGTTGCGCGAGAAGATCCTCGAGATCTTCAGCTCGCCCGCGGGCGCCCGGTTCGAGCTCCCGGCACCCGAAGGCCCCGGGACGGTGGCCGCTTTCCCCGCGCCGATCAGCGCCGCCTAGGCGAACGCCTCCACCGGCGGGCACGCGCAGACCAGGTTGCGGTCGCCGTACGCCTGGTCGATCCGGCGCACCGGCGGCCAGTACTTGCGATGCACCAGCCCGCGCACCGGGTACACGGCCTCCTCGCGGGTGTAGGCGTGCGCCCACTCGCCGCTGATCACCGACTCGGCGGTGTGCGGAGCGTGCACCAGCGGGTTGTCGTCGGCCGGCCAGCGACCGGCGGCGACTGCATCGGCCTCTGCCTTGATCGCGATCATCGCATCGATGAAGCGGTCGAGCTCGGGCAGGTCCTCGCTCTCGGTCGGTTCGACCATGAGCGTGCCCGCGACCGGGAACGACATCGTCGGCGCGTGGAACCCGTAGTCGATGAGCCGCTTGGCGACGTCGTCGACGGTCACGCCGGTCGCTTCGCGGAGCGGCCGCAGGTCGAGAATGCACTCGTGCGCCACCAGGTGGTTCTCGCCGGAGTACAGCACCGGGAAGTGGTCGCGCAGCCGGACTGCCACGTAGTTGGCTGCCAGCACGGCGGCACCGGTCGCGCGGCGCAGCCCGTCGGTCCCCATCATGCGCACATACGACCACGAGATCGGCAGGATCCCCGCGCTGCCGTAGGGTGCCGCGGAGACGATGTTCTGTGTGCGTCCGCGCTGCGCGAGCGGATGCCCGGGCAGGTACGGCGCGAGGTGCGCCTTCGCGGCGACCGGCCCGACTCCGGGACCGCCCCCGCCGTGCGGGATGCAGAACGTCTTGTGCAGGTTCAGGTGCGAGACGTCGCCGCCGAAGTCGCCGAAACGGGCGTAGCCGAGCAGCGCGTTGAGGTTGGCGCCGTCGACGTAGACCTGACCGCCGGCCTCGTGCACCGCATCCGCGATCTCACGGATGTCGTGCTCGTACACACCATGGGTAGAGGGATACGTGACCATCAGCGCCGCGAGCGCACTCGCGTGCTCGGTGACCTTGGCCCGCAGGTCCCCGAGATCCACGTTGCCCAGCTCGTCGCAGGCGACGACCACGACCTTCATGCCGGCGAGCACCGCGCTGGCCGCATTGGTGCCGTGCGCGCTGGACGGGATGAGGCAGACCACGCGGCCGGTGTCGCCGTTCGCGCGGTGATACCCGCGGATCGCGAGCAGCCCCGCCAGCTCGCCCTGTGATCCGGCGTTCGGCTGCAGCGACACCTCGTCGTAGCCGGTGACCTCGGCGAGCCAGCCCTCGAGCTGCTCGATCATGCCGAGGTAGCCTTCGACGTCCGCCTCGGGGGCGAACGGGTGGATGCCGGCGAACTCCGGCCAGGTGACGGCGGCCATCTCGGTCGCCGCATTCAGCTTCATGGTGCACGAGCCGAGCGGGATCATGCCGCGGTCGAGCGCGTAGTCCTTGTCGGCGAGGTACTTCAGGTAGCGCATCATGGCCGTCTCGGACCGGTGCGTGTTGAACACGTCGTGCAACAGGTACTCGGTCTTCCGGGCGAGCTGCGCCGGGATCGCCTGCCCCAGCGGCTTGAACCCGAGCGACGAATCCACGCCGAACGCCGACAGCAGCGCCTGCGCATCCTCGGCGGTCGTCGTCTCGTCGACGGAGAACTGGACAGCCGAATCGGACGCGCGCCAGATGTTGATGCCCGCCTTCGCAGCCGCCGCGACCACGGCATCCGGATCATCGACGTTCACGGTCAAGGTGTCGAAGTACTCGCTGTGCGCGACCCGATCGCCGAGCGCGTCGGCGATGAGCCCGGTCATGCGGTTCACGCCATGCGCGATCCGTTTGAGCCCGCCGGGGCCGTGGTAGACCGCGTACATGCCCGCCATGACCGCGAGCAGAACCTGCGCCGTGCAGATGTTCGACGTGGCCTTCTCGCGGCGGATGTGCTGTTCGCGCGTCTGCAGGCTGAGCCGGTAGCTGGGGTAGCCGCTCGCGTCCTGCGAGACACCGACCAGGCGGCCGGGCAGCTGGCGCTCGAGGCCCGCGCGCACCGCCAGGTAGCCGGCGTGGGGTCCGCCGAAGCCCATCGGCACCCCGAAGCGCTGCGAGGTTCCGACCGCGATGTCGGCACCGAGCTCGCCCGGCGACTTCAGAAGGGTGAGGGCGAGCAGGTCGGCGGCCACGACGGTGACTCCGCCCTGGGCGCTGACGGCGGCGAGGACCTCGCTCGGGTCCCACACCCGTCCGGAGGCGCCCGGGTACTGGATGAACGCACCGAAGACGTCCATGTCGCCCGGCGGCGGGCTGAGATCGAACGGCGTCTCATGGAGCTCGATGCCGAGCGCCTCCGCCCGGTGCGCGAGCAGCGCCTTCGTCTGCGGCAGCGCGTCAGCGTCGACCAGGAACACGTTCGACGCCGATCCGGATGCGCGGCGAGCCAGCAGCATCCCCTCGACCACGGCGGTCGCCTCGTCGAGCATCGACGCGTTCGCGGTGGCGAGTCCCGTGAGATCGGTCACCATGGTCTGGAAGTTGATCAGCGCCTCGAGCCGTCCCTGAGAGATCTCGGGCTGATACGGCGTATACGCGGTGTACCAGCTGGGGTTCTCGAGCACGTTGCGCTGGATCACGGACGGCGTGATCGTGTCGTAGTAGCCGAGGCCGATCATCGAGCGCTGCACACGGTTGCGCGACGCGATCGCGCGCAGCTCGGCGAGGGTCTCGCGCTCGCTCGCCGCGGCGGGGATCGAGGTGGGTGCGGACGGGTCCAGGCGGATGCCGCCGGGCACGGCCGCGTCCATCAGGTCATCGACGGTGTCGAAGCCGACCCGCTGCAGCATCTCGAGCTGGGCGACCGAGTCGGTGCCGATGTGTCGTTCGGAGAACAGCTCGCTCATTCGGTGAGCTCGGCGTACTGGGCGGCGGAGAGCAGGGTCGGCAGCTCGGTGAACCTGACCTTGATGAGCCAGCCGGTTCCGAACGGGTCGCTGTTGACCAGGGTCGGGTCATCGACCAC
>JAODAS010000017.1 GCA_025463555.1 Schumannella sp. | reverse complement strand
ACCCGCGCGGTTCCCCCGGTGTGGTCGAACCGGTGATCGATGAGCCGGTGCTCGAAGGTGGTGTATCCGAGGCCGAATCCGAACGGGAAGGCGGCCGTTCGTCCGTCGGCGTCCAGCAGCCGCTGGCCCCACCTGTCGTCGTAGACGACGGCCTTCGCCGCGCTGTCGAACGGCGACAGGTGCGCGACATCCGTCGGCACGACGAACGGCAGCCGCCCTCCCGGCTCGGTCTCGCCGGTCAGCACGCTCGCGAGCGCACGGCCGCCCTCCATTCCGGCGTACCAGGCCAGCACGATCGCGGGCACCTGCTCTCGCCACGCCTCGGTCAGGATGGCGCTGCCGCCGACGAGGACGACGATCGTACGCGGGTTGGCGGCGGCGACCGCGCGGACGAACTCGACGTCCGATCGGCGAAGATCGAGGGAACTGCGGTCGCCGCCCCGGACGAAGCGTGCTGCCAGGTGCGCCAGGCCGATCAGCGGGGCGCGCAGCGGGCCCGACCGGAACACCCTGCCGAGAACGCCCACCTCGACGCCCCCCGTCACGACCGACTCGCCCTCGTCGTGCTGGTCCAGGCCGACGACGACGATCGCCGCATCCGCTGTGGCTGCGGCCGCGGCTGCTGCCCGCGCGCTCGGGCCGGCTGGGGTCGTGATCCGCACGCGCGGCAGGGCCTCGCGCAGGCCCGCCAGCGGCGACGCGGTCGACGGGGGGCGAACGCGCGACGACCCGTGATCGCCCAGGTTCGGCAGCTGCGCCAGGCGCCCGACTACTGCAAGGTGCCGGATGTCGGGGTCAAGCGGCAGCAACGGCGCGGCACCGACCGTCTCGTTCTTCAGCAGCACCATCGATTCCGCGGCGACGCGGCGGGCGAGTGCCCGGTGTGCGGGAGAGGCGATCACGTCGCAGCCGGGCGTCGCCGCCTCGCGCGTCGCGGCATGCAGCACGGTGGTCCGCAGGATGCGGTGCGCCGACTGCACGACCGTCGCGCGTGAGAGCGCACCCGATCGCAGCGCCGCCGGCAGCTCCCGGGCGCGCCGCAACCGCAACGGCATCTCGATGTCCATCCCCGCCTGGAGGCTGGCGACCGCGTCGTGCGTTCCGAACACCCAGTCGCTCGTCACGAACCCGGTGAAGCCCCACTCGTTGCGCAGCACGTCGGTGAGGAGGGCGCCGTTCACATCCATGTACTCGCCGCGGACCCGGTTGTAGGCGGTCATCAGCGAGTCGGCACCGGCATCCACGACGGCCCTGAAATGCGGCAGATACACCTCGTGCAGAGCGTGGTCGTCGACGGACACATCCACTTCGAAGCGCTCGTTCTCCATCGAGTTGAGGGCGAAATGCTTGACGCAGGCCATGACGTTGGCCCGCAGCCCACGGGTCATGGCAGTCGCCATCCGGCCGGTCAGCACCGGGTCCTCCCCGTAGCATTCCTGCGCCCGTCCCCACGCGGGGTGGCGCAGCAGGTTCACGCAGACGGATGCGGAGTAGTTCGCATCCCGCGCGCGGGTCTCCAGGCCGATCGCGCGGCCGACCTCTTGCTCGAGCTCGGGGTCCCAGGTGGCTGCACGGGCCATCGTGACGGGGAACGCCGTGGACGACCCGATCACGACGCCGCGGGCGCCGTCACTGAACCGGATGCCGGGGATGCCCAGTCGAGGCACGGCGCCTGCCACGAACGGTCGCCGGCCGAGCAGCAACGGGATGAGCGGTAAAAGCCACCAGGGGGAATCGCCGTCGAGCAGCCCCAGGAGTTCGGCGTCCGTCATCCGGTCGATCAACTGGTCGGCAGCCGCATCCGGATCGAGCTCGCCTGCGCGGACAGCCCGGACGGCTTCGCTGTATTCGGTGCCGGTGACCGCCATCCCCATGCGCTGAATTCTGCAACATGTGGTGCTGGACCGCGAAACCGGCCGCGGCGGGCCGCGGTCAGGTCTCCCGCAGCAATTCGACGGCGGGCCGCCGGCTTCTGCCTGTTACCGCCAGCGCCGTGATCAGCGTGGCGATGAGCACCGACGCGACGACCGCGACGAGATACGCCCAGGGCACGGCCAGCACCGAAGGAGGGGGGTCGAACACGCCGGTGAGCACCGCGACCAGGACGTTGGAGAGGATCGCGCCACTCACCGCCCCGATCGCCAGGCCCCCGGCTGCCACCATCGCGCCTTCGGCCAGCACCATACCGCGCAGCTGAGACCTGCTGACTCCCATCAGGGTCGCGATCGCGGCGGTACGCCGGCGCTCGCGCAGGCCCACCACGAGCACGAGCACCGCGGCAGACGCGGCGAGCACGATCGCGAAGGCGAGCTCGAGCGCCGTCAGTCCGTGCAGGTCGACCGAGGTGAGGCTCGACCCGATGCTGGATCGCGCGGCGCCGATCGGCGTGACTGCCGCCGACGTCCCCAGCCTGGCTTGCACCGCTTTCGCGACCGTCGCGGGGTCCGCACCGGTGGTGTTCAACAGATACGTACCCACCGTGGCGTCGCCGGTCTGCTCGGCGACGTAGTCGGCGTTGGTGATCAGAAAGCTGTCGTGTGGCGCAGTGGGGAACTCCAGCGCGACGCCCATGTAGGTGAACGTGACCGCCGTCGGCTCGGCGTGCGTGCTGTCGACGATGCGCAGGGTGATCCGGTCGCCGAGTGTGAGCTGGTAGTCCGTGACCGTCTCGGAACTGACGAGCACTCCATCGGGGGTCGTCCCCAGCTTCGCGAGCAGATCGGCTGCGGTGCCGCCCTGGAAGTATGCGTCCTGCAGCGACGTCGCGTGCCCGATGGTCGCCGGATTGACGCCGTACATGTCTTGGAGGTCGGCGCCGACGTAGGCGTAGCGATGCTGCAAGGGTTCGACGTGGCTGACGCCCGGCACTGCCGCCATCGTGCCGGCGATCGACGGATCCGACGCGCCCGCCGACTGGGTGACACGCACCTCGGATCCGTTGGTGAGCCGGGCATCCACTTCGGCTTGCTGTTCATAGGTGCTGTTGAACACTGCTGTCGATGACGCGAACGCCAGGGAAAGGCCGAGAAGAACAGCCGAGCGAGCAAGCGCGCCCCGCCGCCGCCCGAACATGGAAGCGGTCGACCCCGCGAGGGGTCCGGTCAGAGCGCGGATGCCGCCGGCGACGAGCCGGCGACGGGCGAGCAGCCAGCTGAGCACCCGCCATCCGAACAGGCCGAGCCCGACCCACAGAAATGCCGGGCCGAGGAACGCCCAGTAGTTGACGTTGATGGTCGCCACGCCCTCCGGGGCGAGCACGAGCGAGTATCCGGTCTGCGTGGTCAGCAGGAACAGCACGACGCCGACGACCACCAGAGCGATATCCAGGCCGATGCGGAGCCACCAGGGACGTCGCACCGCGGCGACCGATGGGAGCGCGCCCGTCACCGAGACGCTTCGCGCCGCACGTACCGCGGGCGCGAGCACGGCGAGCATCGCGATGAGAACTCCTGAGAGGAATGCGGCCGCGAACCAAGGCCAGCCGGTGGCCAGCGCCGATGGGAGTACTGCGGTACCGAAAACGGCGAGGGCCGCACCCCCAGCAAGCAGAAGGCCGGCAATGCCGCCCACCACCCCCGCCGCAATCGACTCTCCCGCCGCGAGCGCAGCGAGCGTGCGCACCCGAGCGCCTCGTACCCGCAGCAGGCCGTCGTCGCGACGGCGGCCCTCGGCATCGGCGGAGGCGACCGCGATCGTTAGCAGCGCAGCCAGGATCGCCCCGGGAAGACCGAGGAAGAGGAACAGCACCCGCGCGTAGCTCGCATCGGACCGCGCGGCGTCGAGCGACGCGGCGAGATTGTCGCCGATGACCCCGGCGCCGGCGAGCTTCGCGGAGAGGTTGTTGGCCGCGCTGGTGACCTGCACGTAGGCGGCGGCGGGATCGGTCGAGAGCGCTCGAGCGGTGAGGACGTGCAACTGGGTCGTCAGCAGGTCGGGCCGCGTCGCGGTGGCCGCCGCGGTCACCTTTGCGTATTGCGCCGCCGGGAGAAGGATCACGTTATCGGGCGGGGCTGCCGGCTGAGAAGCGGCAGGAGCACCGACGATCTGGAAGAGCGAGTTCGCCTGCGGGAGTTCGACGACGCCGGAGATGGTCACCTGTTGGGGCGCGCCCGCGATGGTGACCGTCACCGTGTCTCCGGGCACTGCGTGCAGATTCGCTGCCGTCTGCTGCGCGACCAGGCCGCCATCGGCGGTCCCGGTGAGCAGGCGGAGCTGTCCGGGGAAGGTTCTGTCATAGTCGGCCGGCAGACCGAGAACCACGCCGGGTCCGGTCTGCTGAGTGGTGCCGCCCGTCGTCGCGGCCATCGATTCCACTTTCGCGTATCCCACGGGGGCGACGGCTGTCACGTCGGACGCGGCACGCACGGTGGACGTGGAGGCTGCCACGTCAGCACCCGTCGTCAGTTCGATCTGCCAGTCGACGGCGACGTTCGACGAGGCACGAGCGGTCATCGTCTGCTGAGCGACCGCGATGAAGGCGCCCAGCGAGGCGAGCAGCGCCACCGACACGGCGATGCCCAGGGACGTGATGAGGAACTGCACGGGACGGCGGCGTATGAGCGCCGCGACCCAGGACGCGATCACGCGGCCACTGCCGACGGCACCA
>JAODAS010000279.1 GCA_025463555.1 Schumannella sp. | reverse complement strand
GACGCCCGGGCGCGGTGCTCGCCGACGATGGCGCGATCGCCACCCGGGCAGTGCGTCTGGCGACCGACGGTGTGGTCGTCGCCGACGACGGCACCGAGATCCGGGTCGAGGTGGACTCGCTCTGCGTTCACGGCGACACCCCGGGCGCTGTGGCGATGGCGGGCGCCGTGCGCTCTGCGCTCGCCGCGGCCGGGGTGCCGGTAGCGAGCTTCCGATGACAGGGATGCGGCGCATCCTGCCGCTCGGCGAGGCTGGTCTGCTCGTCGAGCTTGACGACCTGGATGCCGTGCTCGCCCTCTACGAGGCGCTCGACGCATCCCGTCCCGCCGGGGTCGTCGATCTCGTGCCCGCCGCCCGCACCATCGGACTTACCGTCGACCCGGCAGTGCTACCCCTGAGCGTCGCCACCGGCTGGCTGACGCAGACGGACCCCGTCGAGCCGGTCACCGCGGCGCCGCGTCGCACGGTCGAGATCCCCGTGCGGTACGACGGAGAGGACCTCGCCGAGGTCGCGACCCTTCTCGGGATGCCAGCGGCCGAGGTCGTCGCGCTGCACACGTCCTCCCTCTGGCGCGTAGCATTCTGCGGGTTCGCGCCCGGCTTCGGCTACCTCGTCACCGACCACGACCGGCTGACGGTTCCGCGCCGCCCGACACCGCGCACGACCGTGCCGGCGGGCTCCGTCGGTCTCGCCGCCGAGTTCAGCGGCATCTACCCGCGATCCAGCCCCGGCGGTTGGCAGCTCATCGGGTCGACGGATGTGCCGCTCTGGGATCCGACGGCCGAACCTCCCGCTCTGCTTGCGCCGGGCACCGCGGTGCGTTTCGTGGACGTGTCGTGAGCCTGCGCATCCTGAACCCCGGTCCGCTCGCCGTGATCGAAGACCTCGGCCGCCCCGGTCGTGCCGACATCGGGGTGAGCCCGTCCGGCGCCCTCGACCGGTCGGCTCTGCGCCTGGGCAACCGACTGCTCGGCAACGACGAAGGATGCGCGGGCGTCGAAATACTGCTCGGCGGCTTCAGCGCGCGCTTCGAGGAGCCGGCCTGGTTCGCCGTCACCGGCGCGTTCGGTGCGCTGGAGCTGGATGGGCACCCGGTCGACCCGCATCTCCCTGTGCACGCCTCCGCCGGCTCGACGCTGACGATCGGCACGCCCGTCGCCGGTGTGCGCAGTTACCTGACCGTGCGCGGCCGCATCGACGTGCCGCCGGTGCTCGGCTCGCGGTCGAGCGATCTGCTCTCCGGGCTCGGCCCCGCCCCGCTCGCGGCTGGCGACGTGCTGCCCGTGGGCGCGCATCCGGAAGCCGAGATCCCGCTCCTCGACTTCTTGCCGGTCGACCCTCCCGCCGGCGGGCTCGTCGAGGTGCGGGCCCACCTGGGCCCACGAGCCGACCGCTTCACCCTGGCCGCCATCGACGCCTTCTTCTCGCACGAGTGGGAGTTCAGCCCCGACAGCAACCGCGTCGGCGCGCGCCTCGACCCCCCGCGTCAACCCTCCCACCTCGCCGGCCTAGACTCGCACCCGACGCCGCTCCTCCAACGAGCCGTCACCGCCGAACTCCCGAGCGAGCTCATGGTCGCCGGAGCCGTTCAGGTCTCGCCCGACGGCCGCCCCACCGTGCTCCTCGCCGACCACCCCGTCACGGGCGGCTACCCCGTCATCGCCGTGGTCGCATCCCCCTCCCTCGACCTCCTCGCCCAACTCCGCCCCGGCCACCACCTCACCTTCCGCCACGCCTGACCCCCGCTGCGCTCCCGCGCTTGCGCGCTCGTGCGCTCTCGCGCTCCCGCGCTCCCGCGCCAAACGCAATCGAGTACGGCCAAAATCCCCTTATCGCGCACATATAGCGGGACTTCGGCCGTACTCGATTGCGTTTGACGCGGACCCGGGCGGGGCTGAAGTCCGCGGGGACGGCGCGGTCGGCCGGCTAGTCGAAGCGGGTGCCGGTCAAAACGCAATCGAGTACCGCCAAAATCCCGTTATCGCGCACATATAGCGGGACTTCGGCCGTACTCGATTGTGTTTGACGCGGACTCGACGGGTTGGGCCGGCGTGGTCGGTGCGGTCGGCGCGGGGCTGAAGTCGGCGCGGTCGGTTAGTCGCGGCGGGTGCCGGTCTGGAAGATGCTGCGCGCGGGCGGCGGCGAGGGCACGCTGGTCGTGTCCGTCACGATCGGGGCGCCCGCCGCGAACGCTGTGAGCTCGGCGCCGGCGACTGCTTTGGCGGGATGCGGTCCTCCGGCGAGGAGGCGCGGCAGCCAGTCGAGCGGCAGCGACGCGTTCGACCCCACCAGCACCACATTGCCGAACCTGCGGCCCTTGAGGACTTGGGTCTCCGCCAGTGCCGCGACGTTCGTCACCACCGAGCCGAGCGTGGCCACCTGACTCTTTGCGAAGTTGAGCGGCGGGCCGTCGGCCACGTTCACCAGCACGATCCCCTCGGGCGCGAGCAGCGACACCGCCGCACCGTAGAACTCGGCGCTGGTGACGTGGGCGGGCGTGCGCGCACCGCTGAAGATGTCGATCACCAGCAGGTCGACCGAGCCGCGCAGGCCGGCCGGGAACTTGCCGAGCACGTCGCGCGCATCCCCATGCCGCACCCGGATCTGCGCATAGCGCGGCAACGGAAGGTGTTCGCGAACCAGATCCACCAGGTTGCTCTCCAGCTCGACGACCTGCTGGCGCGAACCCGGACGGGTGTGTGCGACATAGCGCGGCAACGTGAGGGCGCCGGCGCCGAGGTGCACTGCGGTGATCGGCTGGCCGGGCTCGCCGATGAGGTCGATGACGTTGCCCATCCGCTGCACGTACTCGAAGAACAGCTGCGACGGATCGTCGAGGTTCACGTGCGACTGGGGCGTCCCGTCGACGACGAGCTGGTACGCGCCGGGCACGAAACGGTCCGGCTCGATGACGGCCCGGTAGCCGCTCTCCTTCAGGATGACCGCCGGATTCTCTGCCACGGCATCAACCCTAACCGCGCCCGGCCCTCCTGACCTTTCCCTGCACGACACCTTCCGCGCGGCGAGCACGCGGGGGAGGATCAACCCATGACACAACAGGTGCTCGTAACCGGCGGGTCCGGATTCGTGGGCGCGCGCTGCGTGCTCGACCTCCTCACCGCCGGCTACGACGTCAGGACGACCATCCGCACCCCCGCTCGTGCCGCCGACGTGAGAGCGCAGCTGAAGGCAGGCGGCATCGACGCGGGGGAGGAGCTGACCTTCGCGGTCGCCGACCTCACCTCCGACGACGGCTGGGCCGAGGCGGTCGCGGGATGCGATTTCGTGCTGCACGTCGCATCCCCGTTCCCGAGCGGCGAGCCGAAGCACGAGGACGAGCTCATCGTCCCGGCGCGCGACGGCGCACTTCGCGTGCTGAAGGCGGCACGGGATGCGGGGGTCAGGCGGGTTGTGCTCACCTCGTCGTTCGCGGCGATCGGCTACGGCCACCCAGCAACCGACCGCCCCTTCACCGAGGAGGACTGGACGGAGCTCGACAGTGGCGCCACGATCAGTGCGTACGTCAAGTCGAAGACCATCGCCGAGCGCGCCGCCTGGGACTTCATCGAGCGGGAGGGCGGCGGACTCGAACTCACGACGGTGAACCCCGTCGGCGTCCTCGGCCCGCTGCTCGGCAAGGACTACTCGAGCTCCGTGCGACTCGTGAAGATGGTGGGGGACGGGCGCCTTCCGCGGTTGCCGCGCATCAGCTTCGGGATCGTGGATGTGCGCGACGTCGCGACCCTGCATCGGCTGGCGATGACGCATCCCGAAGCCGCCGGCGAGCGGTTCCTCGCGGTCTCGGGCGACCCGATCTCGGCGCAGGAGCTCGCTCTGTTGATCCGCGGACATCTCGGCCCCTCGGGCAAGCGGATCGCCACGAAGCCGATACCCGACTGGGTGTTACGGGCTCTCGCGCCGTTCAGCAGGTCGGTGCGGAACAATCTCGGCGATATGGGCGTGGTGAGGCGCGGTACCGCGGAAAAGGCCAG
>JAODAS010000257.1 GCA_025463555.1 Schumannella sp. | reverse complement strand
AGGGCGCCGATCTCGCGCCGGAACTGGTGACCGTGCGCTCGACGAATCCCGAGGCGGGCAGCCACATCCACCGCGGCGACACCATCAAGGTGAAGTTCACCACCTGATTTCGACACGCGGCTGACGCCGCTACTCAATCAGCGGGCGCTCACTCAGCGACGGCACACGCGGCTGACGCCGCTACTCAATCAGCGGGCGCTCGATCAGCGGGCGCTCATTCAGCGGCGGTCTTGGCGTTGGCCAGTTCTTCCGCCACCAGGAACGCGAGCTCGAGCGACTGCATGTGATTCAGACGAGGGTCGCAGAGGGACTCGTACTTGGTCGCCAGCGTCGCCTCATCGATCTGCTCCGAGCCTCCGAGGCATTCGGTGACATCGTCGCCCGTGAGCTCGATGTGGATGCCGCCCGGATGCGTGCCGGCCGCTCGATGCGCCTCGAAGAAGCCCTTCACCTCGTCGACGACGTCGTCGAACCGGCGCGTCTTGTACCCGGTCGGCGTGGTGAGACCGTTGCCGTGCATCGGGTCGCTGACCCACAACGGCGTCGCGTCGAAACCCTTGATCGCTTCGAGCAGCGGGGGCAGCGCATCCCGGATCTTGCCCGCACCCATGCGCGTGATGAATGTCAGCCGGCCCGGCTCGCGCTCGGGATCGAGCTTGTCGATCAGCCGCTCCATGTCATCGGCCGTCGTCGTGGGGCCGAGCTTCACGCCGATCGGGTTGCGGATGCGCGAGAAGTAGTCGATGTGCGCACCACCGATGTCGCGGGTGCGCTCCCCCACCCAGAGGAAGTGCGCGCTCGTGTTCACCGGCGTGCCGTTGCGCGAGTCGATCCGGGTCATCGGGCGCTCGTAGTCCATCAGCAGACCCTCGTGGCTGGTGTAGAACTCCACGCGCTTGAGCTCGTCGAAGTCGGCGCCTGCCGCCTCCATGAACTTCACCGCGCGGTCGATCTCGCGCGCGAGGCCCTCGTACCGCACATTCGCAGGGTTGCGGGCGAAGCCCTGGTTCCAGCTGTGCACCTGGCGGAGGTCGGCGAAGCCGCCCTGCGTGAAGGCGCGAATGAGATTGAGGGTGGATGCCGCGGTGTGGTACCCCTGCACCAGGCGTCGCGGGTCGGCGGCACGCGATTCCGGGGTGAACGGGTAGCCGTTGACGATGTCGCCGCGGTACGCCGGAAGAGTCAGATCCCCCTGGGTCTCGGACTCGCTGGAGCGGGGCTTGGCGAACTGCCCCGCCATCCGGCCCATCTTGACGACCGGCATCGACGCGCCGTACGTGAGCACGACAGCCATCTGCAGCAGCGTCTTGACCCGGTTGCGGATCTGCTCGGCGGTCGCGCCGGCGAACGTCTCGGCGCAATCCCCGCCCTGCAGCAGGAACGAGTCGCCTCGCGCGGCGCGCGCAAGGCGCTCGCGCAGGATGTCGACCTCGCCCGCGAACACCAGCGGCGGAAGCGTCGAGATCTCTTTCGACGCAGCGGCGGCGGCCTCGGCATCCGGCCAGACCGGCTGCTGCTTGATCGGAAGCGAACGCCAATGGTCCAGACCGGCGATCACATCGGGATCTGCCTGCACGACGGTCTCGGACGGGTCCACCACGGGGAGGTTCCTCTGGCTGCGAAGGGATGCGGGGCGGGCGCCCCAGCCCTTCAGCCTATCCGGGCGGTCGGGTCGCCGCCGTCAGGCAGCCGCGGAGACCGCGCGGCGCTCGGCCGCCTTGCGGGCCCTGCTCGCCGTGCCCTTGGCGACCGGCTTCTCGCGCTTGACCGAGGAGGCGTAGACGTCGACGTACTCCTGGCCGCTGAGCTTCAGCAGCTCGTACATGATCTCGTCGGTGATGGAGCGCAGCACGAACCGGTCGCCCTCCATCCCGTCGAACCGGGAGAAGTCGAGCGGCTCGCCGAACACGACGCCGACACGGCGCACCTTCGGGATCTTCGCGCCGACCGGCATGACCTTCTCGCTGTCGATCATGGCGACGGGGATCACCGGGACACCCGCCTCGAGGATCATGCGCGCGACGCCGGTGCGCCCGCGGTACAGACGGCCGTCGGGGCTGCGCGTGCCCTCGGGGTAGATGCCGAGCTGACCGCCGTCGGCGAGGTGCGCGAGGCCGGAGTTCAGCGATGCCTCGGATGCCTTGCCGCCGGAGCGGTCGATCGGCAGCTGGTGGATCGCGAAGAAGAACCAGCGCAGGATCGCGCCCTTGACGCCTTTGCCGGTGAAGTAGTCGCTCTTCGCCAGGAAGCTGATCGGCCGATCGACGACGATCGGCAGGAACACGGAGTCGATGAACGACAGGTGGTTGCTCGCGTAGATGACGGCGCCCTTCTCGGGCACGTTCTCGCGGCCGCGGACCCACGGCCGGAAGACCGAGAACGCGAACGGCCCGATCACCAGGTTCTTGAGAAACCAATAGAACACGTTCGCGAGCCTACCGTGATGCCGTCGTTACCAACGGGGTGGTGCGTCAGCCGGCGAGATGCACGCGTGCGAGGTCGGCGGCGCCCACGACTCCGGCGTCGTTGACGAGCTCGGCCGTCAGGAACTCCGGCTCTGGGTGAAATCCGCGTGCCGGCAGGTTGGCCAGGTACGCCTCGCGGATGGGCTCGAGCAGCAGATCGCCGGCGCTCGCGACCCCGCCGCCGAACACGAAGCGCTGCGGATCGAGCACGGCTCCGATCGATGCGCACGCCTGTCCGAGCCAGGAGCCCAGCTGGCGGAGCGCCGCGAGGGCGCCCGGATCGTGGTCCTCGATCAGCGCAGCGACGAGGGTGCCGTCGAGCACTCCCCCGTTGGCGTCGCGCGCCTCGGCCAGGTTGTGGCCGATGAGCCCGGCGTCGGCGATCTCGTTCGCCATACGCAGCAGCGCGCGCCCCGAGCCGTACTGCTCGATGCAGCCGCGGGCGCCACATCCGCAGGGCAACCCGTCGGGCACGACGCGGAGGTGGCCGATCTCGCCCGCTGCACCGAAGCCGCCGCGCAGCAACCTGCCGTCGGCCACGACGGCGCCGCCGACACCCGTTCCGATCGTGAGCAGCGTCATGTCGGTGGCACCGCGACCGGCGCCGAAGCGGTACTCCGCCCAGCCTGCCGCGTTCGCGTCGTTGTCGATCGTGATGTCGAGTCCCGGAAGCAGATCGCTCAGGTGCGTACGAAACGGCTCGCTTCGCCAGTTGATGTTGGGTGCGTAGTAGACGATCGACTGCGTGTTGTCGATGAAGCCTGCGGCGGCGACACCGGCTGCCGCCACATCCTGACCTTCACCCAGCGTCCGTACCAGTTCGACGACGATGTCGACGATGGCTACCGGATCTCCCGCCGGCGTCGAACGCCTCTCGAGACGGACGATCTCCCCCGCCTCGGTGACGAGTGCTCCCGCGATCTTGGTTCCGCCGATGTCGATCCCGATGGCATGCACGGAGTGAAGCCTAAGTGACCGGATACAGTGGAAGTCACCCGCCCACGCGTCGAAGGAGCTGCCGTGAACGAGTACTTCACCCCTGCCGTCGTCGAGGCCGATCCGACGGCGAATGTGACCGACCTGCTGGTCGGCCGGCTCGCGCAGACGCCCGATGCCCCGCTCTTCTCCCTCCCCACCGCCGACGGCGGCTGGTCGGATGTGACCACCCGCGAGTTTCACGCCCAGGTGGTCGCGCTCGCCAAAGGCCTGATCGCGGCGGGCATCCAGCCCGGCGAGAAGATCGGCTTCATGTGCAAGACGCGCTACGAGTGGACGCTGATCGACTTCGCGACCTGGTTCGCCGGTGCCGTGCTGGTTCCGATCTACGAGACCTCGGCGCCGTCGCAGATCCAGTACATCCTCGAGGACTCGGGCGCCACCGCGATCATCCTCGAGTCGGCCGAGCACTTCACCCGGTTCGACGAGATCGCCGGCGACGTGCCGCAGGTCACGAAGGTCTGGCAGCTGGGCAACGGCGATCTCGAGAAGCTCGCCGGCAGCGGTGGATCCGTCTCCGATGCCGACGTCGAAACGCGTCGCTCCGCTGCCGTGGGCACAGATCTGGCGACGCTCATCTACACCTCGGGGTCGACCGGCGTTCCCAAGGGCTGCATCCTGACCCACTCCAACTTCGTGGAGCTGTGCCGCAATGCCGCGGTCGCGATGAAGGACGTCGTGAACCCCGACTCGACGACGCTGCTGTTCATCACCACCGCGCACGTGTTCGCCCGGTTCATCTCGGTGCTCTCCATCCACGGCGGCGTCAAGGTCGGTCACCAGGCCGACACCAAGCAGCTGCTGCCGGCGCTCGGCAGCTTCAAGCCGACATTCCTGCTCGCAGTCCCTCGCGTGTTCGAGAAGGTCTACAACTCGGCCGAGCAGAAGGCCGAGGCCGGCGGCAAGGGCAAGATCTTCCGCCGCGCCGCCGACGTCGCCGTCGCGCACTCGCAGGCTCTCGACGCCGGACACGTGCCCCTCGGCCTGAAGCTGCAGTTCGCCCTCTTCGACCGGCTCGTCCTGAGCAAGCTGAAGGCCGCGATGGGCGGCAACGTCCGCTACGCCGTCTCAGGCTCCGCGCCGCTCAGCACTCGGCTCGGTCACTTCTTCCGCAGCATGGACGTGATGATCCTCGAGGGCTACGGCCTGACCGAGACCACCGCCCCGGCGACCGTCAACCTGACGACCCGCTTCAAGATCGGCACCACCGGGCCGGCGATGCCCGGCGTCGGCATCAGGATCGCCGACGACGGGGAGATCTGGGTGAAGGGCATCGACGTCTTCGCCGGATACTGGAACAAGCCGGCCGAGACCGCCGAATCGTTCGAGGGCGACTGGTTCAAGACCGGTGACATCGGCGAACTGGATGACGAGGGCTACCTCAAGATCACCGGACGCAAGAAGGAGCTCATCGCAACCGCCGGTGGCAAGAAGGTCGCGCCCGCGCTGCTCGAGGACCCGATCCGGGCCAACCCGCTCGTCGGGCAGGTCGTCGCCGTCGGCGAAGGCAAGCCGTTCATCGGCGCGGTGATCACCCTCGACCCCGAGATGCTTCCCGTCTGGCTGAACAACAACGGCGAAGCCGGCGACATGTCGCTGGATGAGGCTGCGAAGAACCCGAAGGTGCTCGCCGAGGTGCAGCGAGCCGTCGACGCGGCGAACGCCAAGGTCTCCCGCGCCGAGTCCATCCGCAAGTTCGTGATCCTGCCGATCGGATTCACCGAGGCGAGCGGGCACCTGACGCCCAAGATGAGCATCAAGCGCGGCCCGATCCTCACGGACTTCGCGGACGTCATCGAGCAGATGTACGACCAGGCTCCGACGCAGGGCCAGTCGCTCGTTCATTGAACCCGCTCGTCGACTGAGGGCTACGGAGCGCGGAACCACTCCGCCTGGCGCACGGCGCGCATCGCCTCGCGCTTCGTGTCGGGGTCGAGTCCTTCGATGTAGAGCTTGCCGTCGAGGTGGTCCGTCTCATGCTGGAGCGCCTGCGCCATCAGGCCGTCGCCCTCCAGCGTGACGGGATCGCCCGCCGCGTCGACTCCCGTGACCTTCGCATGCGGATAGCGCATCCGCGGGAAGTAGAAGCCGGGCACCGACAGGCAGCCCTCATCGACGAGTTCCGGCTCTCCGTCGACCGCCAGCACCGGATTGATGATGTAACCCACGACGTCGTCGACGTTGTAGCTGAATGCCCGCAGGCCCACCCCGATCTGCGGCGCCGCGACCCCTGCCCGTCCGGGCGGAGTCACGGTGTCGATCAGGTCCTCGACCAGAGCAGCCACCTTCGGATCGCCGGGTGCGAACGTCACCGGGTCGGAGACGGATCGCAGCACCGGGTCCCCGAAGAGGCGGATCTGGCGTTCGGTCATGCCGCGGCTACGGGCGATGCCGCCGCGGCATCCATGACGAGAGCCGCGAGGTCCCGCGCCGAGTCGCGGGTGTACGGGCGCAAGGCGCCGTAGCGAACCGGAGAACCGGCGGCCAGTTCCTCGTCGTACGGGATGCGCACGACGTCGCGGACGCGCGAACGGAAATGCGCCTCGATCTGCGGGAGTTCGTCGAAGGCCGTTCCCGCCGTCGCGGTGTTGATCGCCACCACCGCCCTCTTGGCGAGGCCACCCAGATCGTGCGCGAACAGCCAGTCGATCGTCTCCGAAGCGAGGCGCGCCTCCTCCGCGGTTCCACCGGTCACCAGCACCACGCCGTCGGCGCGCTCCAGTGCCGCATGCATCGTCGGCTCGAGGACGCCGCTCGCGCCGTCGGTCAGCACCACCGAGTAGAAACGTTCTGCCACATCCGCCACGATGCCATATGAACGGGCACTGAACGGATGCGACTGGTCGGGATCCGTGTCGGAGGCGAGAACATCGAGGCCCGTGGGGTCGTGCGCCACGAGGTTCGCCAGCTGATCCGGCGACTCGATGCGGTGCGCCCGGCGCACGAAGTCGCGGACGCTGGCGGGCGCCTCGACGTCGACGCGGTCGGCGAGGGTCCCGCGATCGGGGTGGGCGTCGACCGCCAGTACCCCGTCGTCGCGCACATCGGCCAGGGCCATCCCCAGGATGGTGGTCACCGTGGTCGCACCCACGCCGCCCTTGCGGCTGATCACCGGGATGAACGCGGCGCCGCCGTGCGTGGGCCCCGCGATGCGCGCCTCCAGCTCTTTGCGCGCCCGCACCGCGGCGGAATCGCCCAGGTTGAGCAACCCCATGGTCAGGCCGTAGACGAACCTCGGCAAGAAGCCCTCGGGCGTGGGCTTCTTGCGCGCCTTGCCGGCCTTCCGGACCTTGTCGGCTGTGCCGGAGGCGTCCACGTCAGAGGGCCTGGAAGAAACGTGCGACGGGCGGGCCGCCGAGTAGCGGCGGCCGTATCGTGACACCGGCGGGTGCGGCTCAGGCAGCGGCGGCGCGGCCG
>JAODAS010000236.1 GCA_025463555.1 Schumannella sp. | reverse complement strand
CACCGCGTCGGCCGCGCCCAGTGCGCCTGCGGCCCCCGCGGACGCCGACGCCGCGCGACCCGCCGGTGCTCCGCGTCCGGGGAACAACCCCTTCGCGAGCGCGCAGGGCATGCAGCGTCCCGGTGCTCCGCGCCCGGGTAACAACCCCTTCGCCGGTTCTCAGGGGATGCCGCGTCCGGGCGGTGCCGCGGGCGGTATTCCGCGTCCGGCTGCTCCGCGCCCCGGCGCACCCCGGCCCGGTGCACCGCGACTAGGCGGACCGGGAACCGGTCGTCCCGGCGCGCCCTTCCAGCAGCGTCCCGGCGGCCCCGGTCGTCCCGGCGGTGCCGGTGGCGGCTTCCAGCGTCCCGGCGGCGGGCCCGGCGGAGCTCCGGGCGGCGGCGGGTTCGCCGGTCGTCCCGGCGGTGGTGGCGGCCGTGGCCGTGGCCCCGGTGGTGGTACCGCGGGTGCGTTCGGTCGTGGCGGCGGCAAGAGCCGCGCCCGCAAGTCGAAGCGCACGAAGCGGGCCGAATTCGAGATGCGGGATGCCCCGTCGCTCGGCGGCGTCGCGATCCCTCGCGGCGATGGCAGCCAGATCATCCGCATGCGCCGCGGCGCATCGATCAGCGACCTGGCCGACAAGCTCGAGGTCCTGACCAAGTACTCGGTTCAGCCGGGTGCCCTCGTCACGGCGCTGTTCCACCTCGGTGAGATGGCGACCGCGACCGAGTCGCTCGACGACGCCACGTTCGGCATCCTCGGTGACGAACTGGGCTACAAGATCCAGATCGTCAGCCCCGAAGATGAAGACAAAGAGCTGCTCGAAGGCTTCGACATCGACCTGGAGCAGGAGCTCGAGGACGAAGACGACGAAGACCTCGAGATCCGTCCGCCGGTCGTGACCGTCATGGGTCACGTTGACCACGGTAAGACGAAGCTCCTCGACGCGATCCGCGAGGCCAACGTGGTCGCCGATGAGGCGGGTGGAATCACCCAGCACATCGGTGCGTACCAGGTCTGGACCGAGCACGACGGCCACGAACGCGCCATCACCTTCATCGACACCCCCGGCCACGAGGCGTTCACCGCCATGCGTGCCCGTGGTGCCCAGGTGACGGACATCGCGATCCTGGTGGTCGCCGCCGACGACGGCATCATGCCGCAGACGGTTGAGGCTCTGAACCACGCCCAGTCCGCCGGAGTCCCCATCGTCGTCGCCGTCAACAAGGTCGACAAAGAGGGTGCGAACCCGGCCAAGGTGCGCCAGCAGCTGACCGAGTTCGGCCTCGTCGCCGAGGAGTTCGGTGGCGACACCCTGTTCGTCGACGTGAGCGCCCTGCAGAAGATCGGTATCGCCGAGCTTCTCGACGCGGTCCTGCTGACCGCAGACGCCGGTCTCGACCTGCGCGCCAATCCCAACAAGGACGCGCGCGGTGTGGCCATCGAAGCGAAGCTCGACAAGGGCCGTGGTGCCGTCGCGACGGTCCTCATCCAGTCGGGAACGCTGCGCGTCGGCGACCCGATCGTCGCGGGCAGGGCCTACGGCCGAGTTCGCGCGATGCACGACGAGAACGGCGAATCGATCGAAGAGGCCTATCCGGCCCGTCCGGTGCAGGTGCAGGGACTGTCGTCCGTGCCGCGTGCGGGCGACACCTTCCTGGTCACCGAAGACGACCGCACGGCCCGGCAGATCGCCGAGAAGCGCGAGGCCGTCGAACGTAATGCCCAGCTGGCGAAGGCCCGCAAGCGCATCTCGCTCGAAGACTTCACCCGGGTGCTCGCCGAGGGCAAGGTCGACGCGCTCAACCTCATCATCAAGGGTGATGTCTCCGGTGCCGTCGAGGCGCTCGAAGAGGCTCTGCTCAAGATCGAGGTCGACGACAGCGTCCAGCTGCGCATCCTGCACCGCGGTGTGGGTGCCGTCACCGAGTCGGACATCGACCTGGCGACGATCGACAACGCGATCGTCATCGGGTTCAACGTGCGACCGGATGTCAAGGCACGCGAGCGGGCACAGCGCGAAGGCATCGACGTGCGTTTCTACTCGGTCATCTACGCGGCACTGGAAGACATCGAGTCCTCGCTCAAGGGCATGCTCAAGCCCGAGTTCGAAGAGGTGCAGTCCGGTGTCGCCGAGATCCGCGAGATCTTCCGCTCGTCGAAGGCCGGCAACATCGCCGGTGTCATCGTGCGCAGCGGAACGATCACCCGCAACGCGAAGGCACGTGTCATCCGCGAGGGCGTCGTCATCGGCGACAACCTGGCGATCGACAGCCTGCGTCGTTTCAAGGACGACGTCACCGAGGTGAAGACGGACTTCGAAGCCGGAATCGGCCTCGGCAAGTTCAACGACATCCAGATCGGTGACGAGATCGAGACGATCGAGCTCAAGGAGAAGGTCCGGGCTTAGTTGCCCGGGGGTGCCGGCTGAGGTCGGTGACCCTCCAAAGTCAAGGGAGCGGGGCCCCTACCCCGATTGACTTTGGAGGGTCACCGACCTCACCGGCACTGATCCGAAGGACTCTCTCGAGCTCGATCGAAAAAGGGGAGAGACAAATGCCGGGACAGGGTGACCGGGCCGCGAAAATGGCCGACCGGGTTCGCGAGATCGTCGCCAAGCGCATCGAGCGGGGGCTCCGGGATCCGCGGTTGGGGTTCGTGACCATCACGGACGTGCGCATGACCGGCGACCTGCAGCATGCCAGCATCTTCTACACCGTGTACGGCACGGATGAGGAGCGGGCGGATTCCGCGGCCG
>JAODAS010000212.1 GCA_025463555.1 Schumannella sp. | reverse complement strand
TCGGCGACAACGGAGCGGCCGGGATCGGCGTTCCGGCAGGGGCCATCCTCACGATCATCGACTCCGCGCCGGGCGGGGCAGTTGGCACCCTGAATGCGACCGGCGACATCGGCGGCGCCGGGATCGGCGGCGGCGACGGCGAGTCGGGTGGCACTATCACCATCAACGGCGGCACCATCACCACAACCGGCCTATTCGCCGGGGCCGGAATCGGCGGCGGATGGGATGGCGCCGGTGGCACCATCACCATCAACGGCGGCACGATCACCGCAACGGCTGGCGACATGGCAGCAGGAATCGGCGGGGGCCACAGTGGCAACGGCGGAACGATCGCCATCAATGGCGGCATCGTCACCGCACATTCCTCCACCGACGGCGCAGCAATCGGCGGCGGGGTCTCGGCTGCCGGCGCATCCGTTTCGATCGGGGTGGGCGCCGAGGTCACAGTGTCGGCGAGCGAGAGCGTCATCGGGGCTGGTAGCTCCGGTTCCAGTTTCGGGTCGTTGTCGAACGCCGGCACTCTGAATATCCCTTTCTTGAACGACATCGACATTCCTGCGGGGTTCACGGTGACGAACTCGGGCACGATCCGCAACAACGGCCTCATCACTGGCGACGGCACGGTCGCGAACAGTGGAACCATCCTGAACAACAACACGATTGCCACCCCGGCCAATGTGACGGGGCACAACACGACGGTGGTGTTGGACGGAAACGGCGGCACCGCGCCGGGCGACCCGGCCGTCGTATATTCGGGCAGCTTCCAGGACGGGCAGATCGCGTTCCCCACCGCTGCAACGCGCACCGGACGCACCTTCACCGGCTGGTTCACCCAACCCGCCGGCGGCACCCAGGTGACCAGCAGCACTGATCTGGGTCTCGGTGGCCCGAAGTCCGTGACACTCTATGCGCAGTGGGACGAAACAGTTCCTGCCGACAACGGTTCAGCGACTCTTCCCGCCACGGGTTCCGGCCTTCTCCCGATCGGGTTGATCGGTTCTTTACTGACCATTGCAGGCCTTGCGCTGTACCTGCGCAGGCGTCACATCACGGTCGACTGAACGACAACCAACGAGGACAAAGGCTTTCCCGTGTTGCCCACGATCTGAGATTTCCGGGCGCAAAGATGCCCCTTTTGTTTCCCGGCCAGTAGAGGTTATTGGAACAGCCCACAAACGACAAGAAGGACCGCGAGCATTTGCGGTCCTTCACGCGTTAACCGGCGGTCCTTCTTGTCGCTTGTCGGGCGGCCCGGACGCGAAGCTGCCCGTGGGCCCCCGCTGAGCAGTCCGGACTATTCCGAAACCGAGACGAGTTCTTCGCCGAGCGACCCGCAATAGGCCGGCGGCTCAGTAGGGGAGTCAAATCCTGTCAGGGATGGTTCCTGTACCTCCTCGCTAGGCTTCGGAGCGTGCCCCGGACCTCACTCGACGATCAACGGATGTCGGAATCCACTTTTCTTGAGTCGCAGAGGGCTGGAGTCGATGACGCGCGGGTGCGCGACGTCAATGGATTCGTCCGGAAGCTCAGAAAGGAGCACCCCGACACGGGAGTGCCGTTCATTGCGCCGCACTACAACGGCGCTAACGCACGTGTGCTCGTGCTCTCCTCCAACCCGGGACCCAAAGCGACCGAGCCCGCTGGGTCTGGTTTTCTATCTCGCGAGAACCGCGACTTCTCGGCCATGCGGATGAGCCAGGTGTGCGAGGCCGTTGGCCTTAGCGATGAAGATGCCATTCCCTGGAACGTTTGTCCTTGGGACGTACACGAGCAGGTCAAAGCCGATGGAACGCTGCCGACGCCTCTGATCCGTGAAGGACTTGAGCCCCTCCGTGAACTATTCGACGTCTGTCCCAGGATCCGAGTGGTCATTGCTCATGGCACGGACGCGAAGAGAGCCATGAGGTTATTCCTCAACCCGAAGCATTACGGAGCGTTCGCTGAAGAACGAGAGCTCCAAGTCTTCGAGACGCGGCATACAAGTCCTCGGTGGTTCAACTCGATAGGCCCGGTTCGGCGGGACGAAGAGATGCGACTCATGCGCCAGGTGTATCGCGACGCCATGGCAAGTGCCGGCATCCCGTCAATCAACGAGCCCTTGGCCGGATCCGTACCCGCGCCTGGGCCGGAGTTCCCGGAAGGATTGTTCGGGTACGTTCCGCCGTGGCTGCCGCAGGTGATCGGACGGATCGTCATGGTCGCATCCCTACTCGAAACACGAACTGGCGCGCTGCTCATGAACCTCAGCCGAAGTCCGCAGAGCCGTTATGCAGGAAAGCCAGTAAGCACCATCATTGATGAAGCCCGCAATCGACTCGGGAAGCTCGACGTTGACCATAGCGACACGGTGGCGCGTGCCCTCTCCTTGCTTTCCGACGTTGAAGTAGCTCTCAACCGGCGCAATGCCATCGTGCATAACCTGTGGCCAGACAACACCTATGAACTAGTGCGAGGATGGCGCGACGTGCCACCGAGCCAGCGAGAGCCGGCCAGCGATACTGTGACTGATGCGAAGTGGACTGCCTGGATCGAGGCAGGCAATACGGACTTGAGCGCGCTGGTTGAGGAGCTCACCGATCTCGTACGGCGCATGTCGGACATGGTCGCCGAGGCGGGATCAATCCCGCCGAACGAGCTTACGGTCTAGCAAAGACGCGCGTGCGCGTGCGCGTGCGGCTGTCGGCCTCTCTCGATACGCTTCTCACGTGTGCACACCTTCGAACCAACCCTGCCCGCCGGGCGGGAGTTGTACCGGAAGGACCACATCATGGTCGAACACCCTTGGCCGCTGAAGAACAAGCTGCCCGCTGGACACCAGCACTTCACGAAGTCCGAGCTGCTCGAGATCCTCGAAGAGGTGAACGATGAGGAGACGCCGATCTGGATCGACAACTACTGGCAGATCCGCAGGCAGATCACCCAGCGCCCCGTCGAATTGATGTACATCGACGACGACGGATTCCATATCGGGTAGCAGTACGGCCCGCTGTCGCTCATGTGATAGCGGGTCTTACCCATTCAGCCCGCGGAAAAGTGCCGACGGACTGCATCGGCGCGTTGTGCAGATAGGTACCAAGCTGCCCCCTTTTCAGCTTCTGCTCGCCACGCCTGCAACCTGATCCATGCACGGATGGTTGACGGCTTCCTGCCCAACTCGGCTGCGAGCTGTTCCGGTGTCGTGAGCCCACGTCTGCTCGAGGAGAAGTCCGTCTGTGACGGGACGATGACAGCAGAGGGCTGGGCTTGGGGGAGTGGCACTGCTAATCCTCCACGAACTGTCCGCGCCATTTCAGCCCAAGTGGGTCCCGGTGGAACAGTCGATCGCCCGCTTGACTGCGGCAGCACAAAGACGTTGCTTGGACCTGCACGCCATGTTTGCGCACCCTTCTTGGGTGGGCGGTGTCCCAATGCCTTCGCGACCAGTGCTCCCGTTAGCCCGATGCCGTGGAGCGCAAGCCAGCGCGGACGATATTCCTCGAGCTTTTCGATGAGCCCCGGGACGTCGAAGTCGCGGGCGTTGAGCCGTCGGTCGTCGCTTTCCACTCGGTTCTTGGCCAAATCAGTAAGGCCGATCCCGTATTGCAATAGAGAGCCATCATCGACCGGCGCGAGGCGATTAGGTGTGAGACCTGTCTCGTGAAGGAGGCGCCAAAACGAGTTGTTCCTATTGGCGTAGTAATGCCCCAGCGCAGCGGAGTCCGGGGCCACCGAGGACCCGCAAATGACCACGTCGAGATCCGGGGCGAGAATATCCGGCAGCCCTGGCATAGTGAGGATGCTAGCGGACGGGATGGTTCGCGGCGTCTCGCGGACCATCGTTCCCGAGCGAGTAGAAACCTCCCGGTCGGTGGGAGGGGGGCTTGCAGCCCGTGGGCGGTTGCAGTGCTAGTGACCGCTCGAGGTGCGCACTTGCTGTGCGCCTCCTGGCCTTGCCTTTCTCGGCTCTACCTAGCTTGGTTATAGCCGCTGACGCTTAGTCGGTCCTCTCGAAGGTGTCGCACCTCTCGGGTCACCAGGTTCTCGACCGCCCATAAGCGGATCTCGGTCTCGCCGTTCTTGGGACATGTGTCGTAGACGGCTCCGGACGGGCCGAGCGCCTTCCCCCGGAACCCTTCGACATCCGAAACACGGTCGCCGACTCGCAAATTCAACACTGTTACATCCCCCTGTTACAACCCCCACACAACACGCTACTCTGCGAGTCCTGGTGGCACCCAGAACGATCGGGGGACAATTCGCGGTATGTCGCGCGGGAATGTCCATCCCCAGTTTTGGGGCAGTTCCGTCTAGTCGCGCTGGGTGCGTGCGAGTGTGTTGGCGAGGCCCGGTCAGCGCTCGGGTAGCGACGCGTCGATGACCGTTCTACCTCGAGCTGATCACCCCGCGCCGCGGAGGACCTGCCTGCGCACGGCGCCGTCGTCACACAGCGCGGTTCGATAAGGGGTAGGGCGCAGCCACCCTCATCCGTGGGTAGGACATGCACCCCGGCCGCTGCCAAGCCACGAAAGGGGGGTGGAGTCGCCAGTCCAGTTGCCGTTTCCGCTGCGATATCGTCTCCCCTATCGAAGCGAGTTTGTGTCGTTTTGGGCGGCTGCCGTTCAGGGCCATCCGACCGCGAGGGCCTGGTGCCTTGATGAGTGACCTCGGTCGACGCCACGCCGGCCGGCGGTTCTGCAGCCACAGCGGTGCTCAGCGCGACCTCCGGGGGTCTACTGACCACCACCGTTGGCGGCGGCATGCTCGCCTACGGGGCCGGTCCTTTCGTTTGCCTATGATGCGCGGGGATCGCGCACGAGTTCAACAGTCGCCGCGACCGAGACAACCGCGGCGGCAACAACCGCCTACGGGTACAGTCCTTCAGGCGCTCTCGCCACGGTGACGACTCCGTCCGCCTCAGTGGTGTATACCTCCGACGGTCGTGGGCTGCGACAGTCGCGCACGGCGGGCGGCGACACGCAGTCGTTCACTTGGTCGACCGCGGGCGACCTGCACCTGCTGCTAGATGACGGCACCCACCGTTACCTCTACGGCCCGTCAACGTCGCCCCTTGCCCAAGTGGATGACACCACGGGTGAGGTCGAGTACCTGCACGCCGATCTGCTGGGCACGCCCCGGCTCCGCAGCCGTGAGTGACCCCACAGCCACACGTCCGTGACCCCTTGCGACTATTGCGAAACCGGGACCAGTTTCTCGCCGCGCGACGAAGAACCGATCGGATTCGTGTGGGGCACAAAGGTCAGGGCGTGGATCAACTGGAGGGCGGGCTATCCCGTCCAGCCGACAGCTAGTAGCACTTCGCGTGCAGCCTCGGCTACGGGCCGGTTGTGCGTCGAAACGAGGACGTCCCGAATGCCTTCCAGATCCGTGCGCCCGGCATGGTGGTCAACCCACGCGCGCAGTGCTGTGCGCAGTTCGCCCGTGGGTTCCCGCTCGGTGACTCGCGCTTTCAGCATGTCAATCGGAGCGGTCAACTCGCACACGACGAACGACGCCGCTGGTACCGCGGCGCGCAGCAGTTCCAGACGTTCGGCGTCGGCAACCACGGTGGGGATGATTACGTGGATATCGGCTACTCGGGCGTAGTTCGGCCAGATAGTCGCAAGGTTGGTGAGCCAGAAGTCGCGCATCGGCGCTGGGAAGACGAGGTTCAGCTCGTCAACATCTATGACCCCGTTTGTGACGCCGCTGGCGCTGAGCTGCTCGGAAATTGCTCGCGCGAGCGTCGTCTTGCCGGAGCCGGGCGACCCGTGCAGGATCAGAACGCTCGCCGAGTTCACGTGTTCACAGTAACGCCATAATCCGTCGGTCACGGGTTCAAGTCCCGTCCGCCGCCCTACCAACGGGAGCGGAGTTCGAAAGCCGCCCGATAAGTACATTTGAGACAGAAACGGCCGTCAGTTCTTCTTCAGCTCCTCGGCGAGCATCACGAGGATGCCGCTGGGACCGCGGACGTAGGTGAGCTTGTAGACATCCTCATATGTCGCCACGCCGCGAAGCGGAAAGCATCCGTGCCTGGCGGCTATCTCAAGGGCTTTGTCGATGTCGTCGACTGAGAATGCGACGCGGTGCATGCCAATATCGTTGGGGCGAGTGGGCTCCGACTCGATCGCTTCAGGGTGAATGTACTCGAAGAGCTCAAGGCGACCGTGACCGTCTGGCGTCTGGAGCATCGCAATGTTGGCGTGGTTGCCATCAAGGCCGACGGCAGTGTCGGTCCACTCACCACTGACCGTGTCACGGC
>JAODAS010000195.1 GCA_025463555.1 Schumannella sp. | reverse complement strand
GGCCCTGGCCGTCGGTCAGGCGACCGTCTTCGAGGATCTGCAGGAGCGTGTTGAACACGTCGTGGTGGGCCTTCTCGATCTCGTCGAAGAGGACCACCGAGAACGGCCGCCGGCGGACCTTCTCGGTCAGCTGGCCACCCTCGTCATAGCCCACGTATCCGGGGGGCGCACCGACGAGGCGCGACACCGTATACCGGTCGTGGAACTCCGACATGTCGAGCTGGATCAGCGAGTCCTCGGAGCCGAACAGGAACTCGGCGAGCGCCTTGGACAGCTCCGTCTTCCCGACGCCGGACGGACCGGCGAAGATGAACGAGCCGGAGGGGCGCTTCGGGTCCTTCAGGCCGGCACGGGTGCGCCGGATCGCCTGCGAGACTGCCGCGACGGCCTCGCCCTGGCCGATGATCCGCTTGTGGACTTCGTCCTCCATGCGGAGCAGACGGGTGGTCTCGGCCTCGGTGAGCTTGAAGACCGGGATGCCGGTCCAGTTGCCCAGGACCTCGGCGATCTGCTCGTCGTCGACCTCGTCCACCACATCCAGGCCACCAGCCCGCCACTGCTTCTCCCACTCGGACTTCTCGCCGAGCAGGGTCTTCTCCCAGTTGCGCAGGTGCGCGGCCCGCTTGAAGTCCTGGCCGTCGATCGCGGCCTCCTTGTCCTGGCGCACGTTCGCGATCTTCTCGTCGAACGCGCGCAGCTGTGGCGGCGCGGTCATCCGGCGGATCCGCATCCGAGCACCGGCCTCGTCGATCAGGTCGATCGCCTTGTCCGGCAGGAACCGGTCCGAGATGTAGCGGTCCGCGAGCGTGGCCGCCGCGACCAGCGCCGCGTCGGTGTAACTGACCAGGTGGTGGGACTCGTAGCGGTCCCGCAGACCCTTGAGGATCTCGATGGTGTGCGTGACGCTCGGCTCGCCCACCTGGATCGGCTGGAAACGACTCTCCAGCGCAGGGTCCTTCTCGACGTACTTGCGGTACTCGTCGAGCGTGGTGGCACCGATCGTCTGCAGCTCACCCCGCGCCAGCATCGGCTTCAGGATGGACGCGGCGTCGATCGCGCCCTCGGCGGCACCCGCACCCACCAGGGTGTGGATCTCGTCGATGAACAGGATGATGTCACCGCGGGTGCGGATCTCCTTGAGCACCTTCTTCAGGCGCTCCTCGAAGTCACCGCGATACCGGGAACCGGCCACCAGCGCGCCCAGGTCGAGCGTGTACAGCTGCTTGTCCTTCAGCGTCTCGGGCACCTCACCCTTGACGATGGACTGCGCCAGCCCCTCCACGACGGCGGTCTTGCCGACGCCGGGCTCGCCGATCAGCACGGGGTGGTTCTTGGTGCGGCGCGACAGCACCTGCATGACCCGCTCGATTTCCTTCTCCCGGCCGATGACCGGGTCGAGCTTGCCCTCGCGACCCTGCTGCGTCAGGTTGCGTCCGAACTGATCCAGCACCAGCGACGTCGACGGGGCGGCCTCGCCCGCCGCCGCGCCGGCCGCGGCCGGCTCCTTGCCCTGGTAACCCGAGAGCAGCTGGATGACCTGCTGACGCACTCGGTTGAGGTCGGCGCCGAGTTTGACGAGGACCTGGGCGGCCACACCTTCGCCTTCGCGAATGAGGCCGAGCAGGATGTGCTCGGTTCCGATGTAGTTGTGCCCGAGCTGAAGCGCTTCGCGCAGGGACAGCTCGAGGACCTTCTTCGCACGCGGCGTGAAGGGGATGTGGCCGGTCGGCTGCTGCTGACCCTGACCGATGATGTCCTGGACCTGCTCGCGCACGGCGTCGAGCGAGATTCCCAGCGACTCGAGCGCCTTGGCGGCGACGCCCTCGCCCTCGTGGATGAGGCCGAGCAGGATGTGCTCGGTGCCGATGTAGTTGTGGTTGAGCATCTTGGCCTCTTCTTGGGCCAGGACGACGACGCGACGAGCTCGGTCGGTAAATCTTTCGAACATCTCTACTCCTTAGGCGCCGGGCAGGAATTCGGTGCCGATATAGAGAGAGTAACCAGCAGGGCGCCGCAATAGTCCGCTGTTCGCCCTCGGCGTGACCGTGTTGGCGAGGGTTGCGCCACGGGAGGAGTGCTGCGTACCCTATCGAATATCGTTGTTATCGGTAATCGTTGGGGGGATCAGATGGCGGAGATCGATCCGGTGGCTCCTGCCACCGGGAGAGTGACCCTCTCGATGGGCCTTCTCGCCGTGGGGGCGCTCTGCTATGCCGCCTTCTACCTGTGGGAGGCGGTATTCCAAGCGCTGCGCTTCGGGAGCCCGGACAACGCGATCACCTATCCCCTGCAAGCGAGCCCGGATGCGGCGGTGCCGCCCGACGTCGCCCCGGACGCCTTCGGCTACTTCGCCACGGCAACGCTGAGCTCGTCGGCTGTGACGTGGTGGCCCCAGGCATGGTTGTCGACCGGCGCGATCCTCGGAGCCCTCGTCCACGTAGCCGTCGCTGTGCTCGTCGTAGTACTCGCGCGCCGCGCCATGCGCGGCAGGCTCGTTCACGGCGGCCTCTCCTCCCTGCTCCTAGCCGGGGGCCTGATCGTGGCGGTCGGTGGCAGCGCTGCGCAGGGTCTCTCCGGCTGGGGCCTGGCCACCGCCAGGGCGGAAGTGATCGCCGCGTCGCCCAGCACTCTGCTCGGCGGCCCCACGCTGCCCGTGGGCGAGTGGCTGCCGCTCCTTCTCGGGCTCGCCGTTGTCGCGGTCGCCCTCGCGATCCGAGCCGGCGAGCGCGCCCAGCGCGACGCGACTGGTCTGGTCTGATGCCGCAGGTCGAAGACGACGGCCCCAGCGGAATCCACTGCAGGCTCGACGAACTGCTCGACGAGCGCGGAATGACCCTCACCCGGCTGTCGGAGCTGGTCGGCATCAGCGTGGTGAACCTGTCGGTGCTGAAGAACGACCGGGCTCGCGCCATCCGGTACTCGACGCTACGAGCGATCTGCGACGCGCTCGACTGCGAGGTAGGGCAGCTACTCGTCACGACCCGCTGAGGGGCCGACTTCTCCACACCCTGCCGCGACGAGCGCCACCTCTCGTCCCCTGCATGCAAACTTGGCCAATCTGCATGTAATACAATTGTGGGATGGGAGTAACCGTGCAAGTGCGTGACCTTGACGAGGGCGTTCAGCAGAGGCTTCGGGATGCCGCGGCGATGGAGGGCATCTCCCTCTCGGCGTTCCTCCGACGAGAGCTGACGCGAATCGCCGAGCGACTCGCGGTGGAGTCGAAGCTCGAGGGCGGGGTGAAGCGCAATGCCATGGGAGTGCGCGTCGGTTCACTGGGGATGACCACCGACGAGATCGTGGCAGAGCTCCGGGAGCGTCGAGGAGAGTGACCGGCTACGTCATCGATGCGTCAGCGTACGACAACCTCATCGACACGCATGAGCCGCTCTTCGCCCCAGAACTGATCGATCTCGAGGTGGCTGCACTCTTGCGCAAGTCAGTTCTGCGGGGCGGAAAGAGCTCCGACGAGGCCACCAGCGACTTCGTGGAGTGGACGGGCAACGCCGTGCAGCGCGTGACCCACGGCCCTTATCTCGAAACCGTCTGGGCCCTTCGTAACAACATCACCGCGTACGACGCCGCCTACGTGGCCCTGGCGATGCACTTGGACGTACCACTGGTCACTGCCGATCGACGACTGGCCGCCGCCGCGGAGGCGTACTGCGCGGTGCTGCAGATCTAGCCCGCGAACTCGGCGACCGCGAGGCCGAACCGGATGCTCGCCCCCGAGCCCCCGTCAGCGCAGCTCGCCACCCCCGCCGCGACTGTGCAGGTGAACTGCTCGGGGTCGTGGCTGACGACGAGGGTCTGGTTGTCGTGGAGCACCTTCGTCGTCGCGGCGAAGTCGGAAGTGCCCGCGCCACACCCGCTGAAGCCCGCGAAGCCCTCGGCGAACACCTTGAAGTTGATACCGACCGAGTAGCCGTCAGTGTTGTTGCCGTCGGAGGCCTGGCAGTCCGCGGCGGGCAGCGCGTAGGTCACCTTGCCCTCGTTGCCGGGCGTGACCGCGCAGGTCGCTCCTCCGCTGTCGCCGCTGAACACCCAGACGTCGCAGCGGACCGTCTTCGTGTCATCCGTGTAGAAGCCGTAGTGGCCCTTCCAGAACCCGTCGGCGTCGAACACGCCGGGGGTGCCGTCGAGGAGGAAGTCGGCGGGGTCGACGGTCTCGGGAGCCTCGGCCGTGGGGGTGGGAGTCGGGGTCGCCGCGGGCTTCTCGGCGGCGGCCGGGGTGGGCGATGGCTTCGCGGCCTCGGGGGTGCAGCCCGCGAGGAGGAGCGCGACGGCGAGCACGGCGGCAACGCGGACTGGTAGCGACATGCGCTCAGGATAGGGGGCGGCGGCATGCGCGGAACAGAGGGTTTCGGCGGACTGAGTCGGTCGCCAGCGCGAGGCCTACGCTGGAGCGGTGGAGCACATGCTGCGGGAGCTGACGGAGCCGTTCGTGCGGGTGACTCCCGCCGAGGCGTCCGCCCTACTGCGTGAGAGTTATGGCCTCGAGCCCCTCGCGCTCGAGCTGCTCGAGACCGAGCGGGACGACTCCTTCCACGTCACGGCCTCGAGCGGCGAGTTCGTGCTCAAGATCGCGCACCCCCTCGACGACCCCGCCCTCGTCGCGATGCAGACTGCGGCGATGGAGCACGCGGCCGCGAAGGGCATCGTCGTGCAGCGGATCGTCCGCACCCTCGACGGGCAGACGGAGGCCGTGCACGACGGCCGCATCGCCCGGGTGATCACGTGGCTGGACAGCGGGCTGCTCCTGCACGCCTCGCCCGACCGCGCGCAGGTCGCCACGATCGGCGCGGTACTCGGCCGGCTCGCCGCTGCGCTCGCGGACTTCGACCACCCCGGCGCGCACCGCACGTTCGCGTGGGACCTGCAGGCCTTCCCCGCGCTCCGAGGGCTGCCCCATCCGGAGGTCACGGACGCGGTGTTCGACACCTTCGACGCGCTTGACCTCACCGCGCTGCCGCACCAGGTGGTCCACAACGACTTCCACCCGGGCAACGTGCTCGTCGATGCGGACGACCCGCGCTACGTCGTCGGCGTGCTCGACTTCGGCGACGCGGTCTACGGTCCGCGCATCCTCGACCTCGGGCTCTCGCTCGCCTACCTCGTGCCCGAGACGGGCAGCCCTGACGACGCGATCGCGCCGTTCGTCGCCGGCTACGAGAGCGCGAATCCGCTTCTGCAGGCCGAGCGGGATGCCCTCCGCACCCTCATCGCGGCGCGGCTCGTGCAGCGCATCGTGCTCCCGCCGCTGCTCTCCGGCGACGCGGTCGACCGTGCACTGATCGCTCGCATGACGAGAACTCTCCAGAACCTGCTCACGGAGGACTGACATGGCCGGACCCGCCACCTACTTCAACCCGGACAACGCGAGCGGGCTGGATGCCCCGACTCGCGACCTCGTCGAGCGCCGCTCGCGCGTGCTCGGCTCCGCCTACCGCCTGTTCTACGACGACCCCGTGCAGCTCGTGCGCGGCAGCGGAACCAAGGTCTACGACGTGAACGGGGTCGAGTACCTCGACGCCTACAACAACGTGCCGTCGGTCGGCCACGCGCATCCGCGGGTCACCGCCGCGATGACGAAGCAGGCCGGGCTGCTCACCACCCACACGCGCTACCTCTCGGAGGGCATCGTCGCCTACGCCGAAGACCTTCTCGGCACACTCCCCGCGAGCATCGACAACATCATGTTCACCTGCACGGGCTCTGAGGCCAACGACCTCGCCCTGCGCATCGCGAAGCTCGTGACGGGAGCCGAGGGGGTGATCGTCAGCCTCAACGCGTACCACGGCGTCACCACCGAGATCGCGGCGATCTCGCCGTCGCTGGGCGGTATCGAGTCCGTCGCGGAGTGGGCGCGCGTCGTGCGCGCGCCCGGCACCGAGGTGGATTTCGGGGAGGCGGTCGAGGCTGCGGTCTCCGAGTTGGAAGCGTTCGGCATCCGGCCCGCCGCTCTCATCGTGGACACGGTGTTCGCGTCGGACGGGGTGTACCCGGAGGTGCCCGGCCTCGCTCGCGCGATCAGCGCAGTGCGCAAGGCCGGCGGGCTGTTCATCGCCGACGAGGTGCAGCCGGGCTTCGGCCGACTCGGCCACGGGATGTGGGGCTTCGAGCGGTACGGCACAGTGCCCGACCTCGTGACCGTGGGCAAGCCCATGGGCAACGGGCAGCCGATCGCCGCGGTGATGGCACCGCACGGGCTCATCGACCGGTTCAACGAGCGGTCGCGCTACTTCAACACGTTCGGCGGCAGCTCGGTGTCGATCGCCGCGGCCCAGGCCACGCTCGACGTGCTGCGCGAGGAGAACCTGATCGAGAACGCGCGCAGCGTCGGCGGGTACCTGCTGTCGTCGCTGCGGGCATCCGGACTCTTCACCGAGGTTCGGGGCGCCGGGCTGTTCATCGGCGCCCAGCTCGAGTCGGCCGAGCGCGCCATCAAGGCCGTCAACGACCTGCGCGAGCGGCGCGTGCTGCTCTCCGCCTCGGGCGCCGGCAACGACTCGCTGAAGATCCGGCCGCCGCTGCCCTTCTCCCGCGCGGATGCCGACCGGCTGCTCACCGAGCTCGAGTACGTGCTGCGCTAGGCGGGATGAGTAGCGCCCTCTGGGGCGCGTCTCGAAACCGGATGCGCTACCAGAGGTTTCGATACGGCCGCGGGCGGCCTACTCAACCCGCCGGGTTTCGATACGGCCGCGGGCGGCCTACTCAACCCGCCGATTGCTCGTACGCTTCTCGTGTGAGCAACCTGGAGAAGGACCCGGTCGAGATCGAGGAGGCCCCGACGAGCTCGAACGGCGAGGTGACCGTGCTCGAGCCCCGCGACGTGCCGCTCGGCGGCCCGCGCGCCATGAACGTGCGCCGCACCCTCCCGCAGCGCTCCCGCTCCCTCATCGGCGCGTGGTGCTTCATCGACCACTACGGGCCCGACCTCGTGTCAGAGCGCGGCGGGATGCTCGTGCCGCCGCACCCGCACACCGGACTGCAGACCGTGAGCTGGTTGTTCGCGGGCGAGATCGACCACCGCGACAGCGTGGGCAGCCATGCCCCGGTGCGTCCCGGTGAGCTCAACCTCATGACCGCGGGCAGCGGCATCGCGCACTCGGAGGTCTCGACGGGCGCGACCACGGTGCTGCACGGGGCGCAGTTGTGGGTGGCGCTGCCGGAGTCCGCGCGCAACGGCAGCCCCGCGTTCGAGTCGTACGTGCCGCAGCCCTTCGCCCACGGGGCGGCTACCGTGCGGGTGTTCATCGGGGAGCTCGCGGGCGCGGCATCCTCGGCGACCGTCTTCACCCGGCTGCTCGGGGCGCAGGTCGACCTGCCCGCTGGCGGCGTGGTGACCTTCGACGTGGACGCGGGCTTCGAGCACGGCGTGCTGGTCGACGCTGGGGATGTCACGGTGGAGGGCGTCGCCGTGGCGGACTCGCACCTGGCCTACGTGCCGCCGGGACGCGGGACGCTCACCATCTCGACGGGAGCCGAGGCCGCGCGGGTACTGCTGCTGGGCGGAGAGCCGCTCGGCGAGCGCATCGTGATGTGGTGGAACTTCATCGGTCGCACCCACGAGGAGATCGTCGAGTACCGGGATGCCTGGCAGCGCGACGTGATCGCCGGCGGCAACCCGCGCGGCAGGTTCGGCACCGTGGACTACGACGGAAAGCCGCTGCCCGCGCCGGAACTGCCGACGAACGTGCGGCTCAGCCCTCGCGGGTAGCGTCGGCCTTGGCGGGCAGGCCGAGCTTCGCGCGCTCCTCGGCCTCGATGCGCGAGTAGGCCCTGCGCTCGGTTCGGTCGGCCCGGATGATCGCCCGCATAACGAACCAGAAGATGAGGCCCACGAGGACGGTCGGGGTCACCGAGAACAGCGCGTTCGACCAGAATTCCTGTGGCATCTACCCAGCGTAACTCTTGATGAAGAACACCACCGCGACGACCACCAGGATCAGGGCAAGACCAAGGCCCGTAATGAGTCGCGAACTTCGGCGATCCATTACGAGCCTTTGGTGATGACTCCGACGAGTCCCGTGATCACGAGGTAGAGGCCGATGCCGCCCACGACCACCCAGATTGCAATCCGGGCGAACGAGATGGGCTGCTTCTTCTTCTTCTCCTCGCCGGGAATCTTCAGGTCGCTCATGCCCCCAGTCTAGGACTGGTTGCCGCGACGCCTCCGGAAGATCAGGAACCAGAGCAGCAGCAGGAGGAGCAGGATCGCGATCCCGAGCGCCCAGGGCCACCACGGTGCGGCGTCCCCTGTGGACTCCCCGCCGAAGGCCTCGGTGGGCAGCTCGTCCGCCGTGTTCGTCTCGTCGGCCGACGGCGCGGGCGTTGCCGACGGGGTCGGCTTCGGAGTCGCGCTGGCGGTCGGCGTCGGGGTCGCCGTGGTGGCTGGAGCGGCGCCGCCGGCGGCGCCGCCGGTGCCGGTGGTGCCCGTGGCGGGGGGCGTCACGGGAGGTGCCACGACCACGGCGGGGATGCCGTAGGTCAGCTCGTAGCATCCGGCCTTCTGGGTCTTGACGGTGCCCACACCCTCAGAGCCGGAGCCGCCCGAGCCGCCGATCGCCACGACGCGCACGTCGTGCGTCATGTCGTCGAGCCAGTAGGCGTTCACGAAGTCCTTGATCGTGCCGATCGCCTTGCGGTACGACGCGCTCGGGTCAGCACTCATGCCGGGGATCGAGAAGGTCGTCCAGTAGTCGGCGATGCCGGGCTCCTTGACGATGTTGCCCTTCCACACGCCATCGACCGTCACCGTGAAGTTCTGGCCGACGCTCGCGCCGGAGGTCTGCGTGTAGCCGATGGACGGCGTGCCGAGCTTGTACAGCGGGAAGTCGGTCGGGTAGTACCACGCGACCTTCGACTGCGAGAGGTCCGGTCCGTGCCAGGCGACCTCGAGGCCGTTCGACGTCACCGAGCTGGAGCCGCCGGTGCGGGAGTCGTAGGTCAGCTGCGACGCGGTGGTCACGGCGACCTTCACCAGGTTGGCGGTGAGGCAGGCCGCGACGACGGGAGCGGGAACGCCGAACTCGAGGTCGTAGCATCCGGCCGTCTGGCTGTGGACAGTGCCCACACCCTCGGAGCCGGAGCCGCCCGAGCCGCCGATCGCGACGACGCGAACGTCGTGCGCCATGTCGTCGAGCCAGTAGGCGTTCACGAAGTCCTGGATCGTGCCGATCGCCTTGCGGTAGCTGGCTGTCGGGTCGGCGGTCATGCCGGGGATCGAGAAGGTCGTCCAGTAGTCGGCGATGCCGGGCTCCTTGACGATGTTGCCCTTCCACACGCCATCGACGGTGACCGTGAAGTTCTGCCCGACACTCGCGCCGGATGTCACGTCGTAGTCGATCGACGGGGTGCCGAGCTCACTCAGCGGGAAGTCGGTCGGGTAGTACCAGGCCACCTTGGACTGGCTCAGGTCCGGTCCGTGCCAGGCGACCTCGAGGCCCTTGGCCGTCACCGAGCTGGAGCCGCCGGTGCGCGAGTCGTACACGAGCTGCGACGGGGTGGTCACTGCGACGTTGACGAGGTTCGCCGGGAGGCAGGCAGCGACCGACGGGGCGGGAACGCCGAACGTGAGCTCGTAGCATCCGGCCGTCTGGGTCTTCACGATGCCGACGCCCTCGGAGCCGGAGCCGCCCGAGCCGCCGATCGCGACGACGCGAACGTCGTGGGTGCGGCTGTCGGCCCAGTAGGCCGCGAGGAAGTCGTCAATCGTGCCGACGGCCTTGCGGTACGAGGCTGCGGGATCGGCGCTCAGGCCGGGGATGGAGAACGTGGTCCAGTAGTCGGCGATGCCGGGCTCCTTGACGATGTTGCCCTTCCACACACCGTCAACGGTGACCGTGAAGTTCTGGCCGACGCTCGCGCCGGAGGTCTGCGTGTAGCCGATGGCGGGGGTGCCGAGCTCGCTCAGCGGGAAGTCGGTCGGGTAGTACCAGGCGACCTTGGACTGGCTCAGGTCCGGTCCGTGCCAGGCGACCTCGAGGCCCTTGGCCGTCACCGAGCTGGAGCCGCCGGTGCGGGAGTCGTAGACGAGGTCGGAGGCCTGGTCGATGACCACGGAGTTCGGGGTGGTCGTGCAGCCGACGTTGGTGGGCACCGGCGGTGCCGCGAAGGTCAGGTCGTAGCATCCGGCGCTCTGGGAGTGGACGACGCCGACACCCTCGGAGCCGGACCCGCCGGAGCCGCCGATGGCGACGACGCGCACGTCGTGCGGCGCGGCGTCCGCGGCGTAGGCGTCGATGAAGTTGGCGATGCTGCCGATCGCCTTGCGGTAGCTGGCGGTCGGGTCAGCGGCGAGGCCGGGGATCGAGAACGTCGTCCAGTAGCCGGCGATGCCGGGCTCCTTGACGATGTTGCCCTTCCAGACACCGTTGTCGGTGATCGTGAAGTTCTGGCCGACGCTCGCGCCCGAGGTCACGTCGTACGTGATCGTCGGGTCGCCCAGCTCGCTCAGGGGGAAGTCCGTCGCGTAGTACCACGCGACCTTCGACTGGCTCAGGTCGGGGCCGTGCCACGCGACCTCGAGGCCGTTGGTCGTGAGCGAGCTCGAGCCGCCGGTGCGGGAGTCGTAGAACAGGTCGGTCGAGTCGTCGATCGTGACGTTCGTCGGTGCGACGAGGCATCCTGTGTTGGACGATGTAGCGGTCGTGAACGCGGGCGCGGAGACGCGCGCGAACGAGAGCGGCGCCGGTTCGGTCTCGGCCGGTTCGGTCTCGGATACGGCAGGCTCTGTCACCTCGGCCGGCTCCTCGAGCGCCTCTGCGATGGGCTCGGCCACGGCCTCGACGGGCGGCGGCGTCACGGTCTCGTCGACTGCCGGGGCGGCGACCACGTCGGTGGACGCCGACGTCGGGGCGAGCTCGTCCGCCTGGGCGGGGGCCGCGAACGACAGGGCGCCGACGATAGCGAGCGCCGTGAGGGCAGCGGGCAGGCGGCGATTGAGGGTAAACGAAGGCACGGGGGAACCTCGATATTCAGGTGTGTCGCCTGGGTAAGAGACGGCACCCCCCATTCGGGTAAGGGGGTGCGGTCGCCAATATATCGAGGAAAAGTTGCGTGGCACCACTTCGAGGGACATATTGTCCCCCGACCGGGTTACACGGGTTTCTACTTCACGAGGGGGAAGAGGATCGTCTCGCGGATGCCGAGGCCCGTGATCGCCATGAGCAGGCGGTCGATTCCGAGCCCGATGCCGCCGGTGGGGGGCATCCCGTGCTCGAGCGCCCGCAGGAACTCCTCGTCCAGGCGCATAGCCTCGACGTCGCCCTTGCTCGCGAGCTTCGCCTGCTCGACGAAGCGCTCGCGCTGGATCACCGGGTCAACGAGCTCCGAGTACCCCGTCGCGAGCTCGAACCCGCGGATGTACAGGTCCCACTTTTCGACGACGCCCTCGATGCTGCGGTGGTCGCGGACGAGCGGGCTCGTGTCCACGGGGAAGTCCATGACGAACGTGGGCCGCACGAGGTCGACCTTGACGTAGTGCTCCCACAGCTCCTCCACGAGCTTGCCGTGGGTGGGGTGGTCCACCTCGATGCCGATCTTGTCGGCGTGCTCCTTGAGGTACGCGTAGTCGGCCTGAGGGGTGATGTCGAGGCCGGATGCCGCGGCCGCCGACTCGTACATGCTGACGCGGTCCCACTCCCCGCCGAGGTCGTACTCGGTGCCGTCGGCCCAGGTGACCACGAGCTGCCCTGCCACGGCGAGCGCGGCGTTCTGCACCAGCTCCTGCGTGAGGTCGGCCATCCGGTTGTAGTCGCCGTAGGCCTCGTAGGCCTCGAGCATCGCGAACTCGGGCGAGTGCGTGGAATCGGCGCCCTCGTTGCGGAAGTTGCGGTTGATCTCGAAGACGCGGTCGATGCCGCCCACGACGGCGCGCTTGAGGAACAGCTCGGGCGCGATGCGCAGGAACAACTCGGTGTCGAACGCGTTGCTGTGCGTGACGAACGGGCGCGCGGATGCCCCGCCGTGCATGGTCTGCAGCATCGGGGTCTCGACCTCGAGGTAGTGCTGGCTCGCGAAGGTGCTGCGCAGGGACGCGTTGACGGAGGCCCGCGCGCGGACCGTGAACCGCGCCTGCTCGCGGACGATGAGGTCGAGGAACCGGCTGCGCACGCGCGCCTCGTCGCTCAGCTCGCTGTACATGTTCGGGAGCGGCATGACCGCCTTGGAGGCGATCTTCCACTCCTTCACGAGCACGCTCAGCTCGCCGCGGCGGCTCGAGATGACCTCTCCGCTCACGAACAGGTGGTCGCCCAGGTCGACGAACTCCTTGAACTCGTCGAGCGACTCCTCGCCCACCTCGGCGAGGCTCACCATCGCCTGGATGCGGCTGCCGTCACCGGCTTGCAGGGTCGCGAAGCACAGCTTGCCGGTGTTGCGCTGGAACACCACGCGGCCCGCGATGCCCACGGTCTCGCCCGTCGTGTCGTCGGCCTGGAGCTCGTCGAACCGCTCGCGCAGGGCCGGGATCGTCGTCGTGATCGGCACACTCACGGGGTACGCCTCGCGGCCCGACTCGATGAGCCGCTCGCGCTTGCCCAGCCGCACGGCCTTCTGCTCGAAGATGTCCTCGGCGGTGGGCTCGGCTGGGGTCTCGGTCTCGTCGCTCATAACCCGTCAATCCTACGGGCGGGCCGCGCGGGCCGTTGATTCGGGGGTTCTGGCCGCCCGAGCATCCCGCAGCGGCCGGAACTGCCGACTAGATCAACGGCGCCGGGCCAGGGCGCGAGCGATGCGGGTGATCAGGAGGTGCCGGCGAGCACCCAGATCGGCGCTGATGACCCTGATCACCAGCCACCCCGCCTCCTCGAGCAACTCGTAGCGGAGGATGTCCTCCTGATACACGCGCGGATCGGTGAAGTGCTGCTTCCCCTCGTACTCGATCGCGATCCGCTCGCGCTTGTAGGCGAGATCGGGGGTGGCCACGAAATCGCCCTTCGCATCGCGAACCGTGCAGCCCACCAGCGGCTCGGGCAGCCCCGCCCCGACGATGACGAGCCGAAGCTCGGTCTCCTTCGGCGACTCCGTCTTCGGCCGCACGTCGGCGAGCGCGGCGCGCACGGCACGGATGCCCGTCCGGTACGCGACCGATGCGGCGAGCCTCAGGGCGGCCATCCTTGAGAGCGGTCCTTTCTTGCGGACGAGGAAGTCCCCGGCCGCGACGAGTTCCTCGTGGGTGAGAGAGGTGCCGAGGTACGACCACGTCGTCGCGGGGTCGAGCACGGGCATCCCGGACCTCGTGCGAATGATGGAGCCGACGGGAAGTACGTGCCCGACGACACCGACCGCTCGGGGCGGGGTGCGCGGCGCGATGACGCCGATGTGCACCGGTCCGCCCCGCTGGTGCTGCCGCCTGAGGGGCATGCCCCAGATCGCGGCGGCCGACAGGTGGCAGAAGAACTGGCCCGGTGCGAGGCGCGGCAGGTAGGTGGCGCACCACTCGACGTGCGTCTCGGGCGGAGCTGAACTGCGGACCCCTCGGAAGGGCGAGGTCAGGTCCCGTGCTCGGGTGCGACGCCGGGTGATTCCGAGTTCGTGCGCACGCGCGACGCTGAACTCACTGCCGAGTCCGGGGGGAAGTGGCGATGGTTGGGGCATCCGCTCATGCTCGCGGCCGCCGCCCGGTCACCTCGCGAATCATCCACACCGCCATCGATTCGGCAGTTTCGGCCACTGCGGGCCAGCCGAGCGGCCACAACTGCCGACTAGATGCCACTGGGCGGCTACGGCGCGCAGGCGACGTGGGTGCGCGCAGCCGGCCGCGCCTCGAGCCGCTCGGGCGGGATGGGGAGGCCGCACACCTCGCAGATGCCGTACGTCCCGGCGGCGACGCGCTCGAGTGCCGCGTCGAGCTGGGCGAGCTGCACGCGGAGGTCGGCGATGCTCGAGTCGAGCTGCGCGCGCTCGAAGGCGATGGTCGCGCCCTCGGGATCGTGCTCGTCGTCCGCGTTCGAGTCGCCCGAGGCCGCGACCACGGCGGCGAAGTCCCGCTCGAGTGTGGCGAGCAGCGCGAGGGCGGCTGCGCGGCGGTCGCGGAGCGCGTCGGCGGCGGTCATGGTGCGACCCTACGCCCGACCTGCGACGGGGCATCCGGCGGCACCATCGATACCGCCGCGGGCGGCCTACTCAACCAGCCAGGTACACCGTCTCGTTGTCGATCAGGCGGGTGTCGCCGAGCTTGGCGGCCACGATCGCGATCGCCGGCCCGCGGTAGCCGTCGTCGACCGTCAGGAACGTCTTGGGATGCACGAACTTGAGGTAGTCCAGCGCGACGAGCGACTCCCCCATGAGCGCGCCCTGCGCCGCCGCGAGTGCCGCGTCGACGCCGGAGGACGCCGAGGATGCCGCTGCCTCGAGGGCGGCGGAAAGGGTGCGGGCGGCACGCCGCTCGCGCGGGTCGAGGAAGCGGTTGCGGCTCGAGAGCGCGAGCCCGTCGTCTTCCCGCACGGTCTCGATGGCCTCGATGCGCACCGGCAGGTTGAGATCGGCGACCATGCGTCGCACGAGGAACAGCTGCTGGGCGTCCTTCTGCCCGAAGGTCGCGACGTCGGGCGCCACGATGTCGAGCAGCTTCGCGACCACCGTCAGCACGCCGTCGAAGTGGCCGGGCCGCGAGGCGCCCTCGTACAGCGCGCCCACCTTGCCGGCGGTGATCTTGGTCTCGGTCGGGCCGTCCGGGTACATCTCGTCGACGCTCGGCGCGAAGACGTAGTCGACGCCCGCGAGCTTCTGTACGTCCGCCTCGAGTGTGCGCGGGTAGCGCTCGAGGTCCGCAGCGACCGTGAACTGGGTCGGGTTGACGAAGATCGATACGACCCGGATGTCGGCGACCTCCGCCGCTCGGACGACATGGGCCAAGTGCCCCTCGTGCAGCGCACCGAGGGTCGGGGTCAGGGCTATCGACTTGCCGTTGGCGCGCTCGGCGGCGACCGCCTCCCGCATCCCCCGGATCGTCTCGATCACGACAGGCGTACTCACGAAGACGAGGCTACCCCGCCGCGGAGACGTGCCGGAGCAGCTCCGCGGTGAAGCGGGCCGGGTCCTCGAGGTGCGGCGAGTGGCCCGCGCCCTCGAACACGACCTCGCGGTAGCTGCCGCCGTTCGCGGCATAGCGGTCGAGCACGGCGCGCGTCTGCGACACCATCGGCTGCGCGGGAGCGGCCTCGGCACCCGGCCAGCCGGGGATCACGCCGAGCTGACCGAGGTAGTTCAGATCGAAGAAGGAGGTGTCGGAGACGATCGCGTCCCGGTCGCCGCGCACCCACAGCACGGGCGGCTTCGCGGCGAGGTCGACGATCCCGGTGAGGTCGAGGTGCTTCGGCGACATGGCGTTGAGCACGCCGCGGGTGCCCGCCGCGAAGCCGGGCCAGTGGGCGGAGGCCGCGGCATCCCCGGGATGGTTGTCGACCCCGGTCACCGTGCTCAGCATCGAGGCGACCCAGGTGTCCTCGTAGGCGGACGAGTACCCCTCGGCCACGTACGCGCTGCGGAACACGCCGCGCGCGGTCAGCTCCCCCTCGCCCGTGTCACCGGCCGCGAGGTTCGCGACGAACTCCGTGTTGGCGCTGCCGCCGCCCGTGCCCGCGTCGTCGTCGGTCAGGCGCGTGCCGTCGAGGCGCGTGCCCCCGAAGCCGTACGGCGAGACCGGCGACTGCAGCGTGATGGAGCGGACCGGATGCCCGAGCGCGTACTGGAGCGCAATGCCGCCGCCCATGCTCCACCCGACGAGGTGGACGGCCCCGAGCCCGAGCACCCCGATCACACCGGCGACATCCTCCGTGAAGTCGCGCAGCCCGCGCGTCGAGTCCACCGGCCGCGGCTCGCTGTCGCCGTAACCGCGCAGGTCGATGGCCCACACCGAGTACTCGTCCGGCACCGCGAGCATGGTCTCCTGCCAGAACAGCGACGACGACACGTTGCCGTGCAGGAAGACGATGGCGGGGGCAGAGTCATCCTGACCGGTTCGGGTCAGCACGTTGGACGCGAGTCGGGGCGTGATCACGGTCCGCGCCTCGACCCTGGGGAACAAGGGCATGGGTCCCAAACTAGCGGGACCCGGTGGGTTGAGTAGGCCCGCGGCCGTATCGAAACCAGCAGCCCCTCGCCCGGTTTCGATACGAGCGCCAGAGCGCCCTACTCAACCAGCTCAGACAAGGTAGCGCGGCTCCTCGCCCGCGGCGGTGAGCGCGGTCTCCACCGAGGAGCGCAGCAGCGGCCCGAGCACGCCCGCCGGCGACTCGATGCCGAGCCCCTCGAGCAGCGCGGTCGACTGCCGCACGATCTCGCCGGAGAAGCTCGTCGCCGTCGCGATCGCCTCCGCGTAGGTGGCGCGGTCGGCCTCCGCCACGATGACGGGCTCGCCGCCCATCTCGACCACGAGCGCCTGCCCGATCGGCAGGACGGGCGTCGGCGCGGTGACGGCGCAGTAGCTCTCGCGCAGGCGCACCAGGTCGAGCGAGGTGCCGGTGAAGACCATGGCCGGATGCACGGCGAGCGGTATCGCGCCGGCAGCCACGGCAGGCGCGAGCACCGCGCAGCCCAGCCCCGGCGCCGTGTGCAGCACGAGCTGCCCGGGCTGCCAGGTGCCCGTGGCGGCGAGCCCGGCCACGAGCGCCTCGATCTCGCCCTCCGGGATCGCGAGGATCACGAGCTCGCTGCGCTCGATCAGGTCGGGGATCTCGAGGATCGGCACCTCGGGGAGCATCGCCCGCGCGCGGTCGCGGTTGCGCTCGCTCACGGCCGCGATCCCGACGATGGCGTGGCCCGCACCCGCGAGCGCGGCCGCGAGCACGGGGCCCACGTTGCCCGCGCCGATGACGCCGACCCCCAGCCGGCCGGACTGCGTCACGCCGTTCGCCAGCGGTGGCTCGTGTCCGAGCTCGCGGACTCCACGGCGGTGGCGGAGATGTCGCCGAACGCCTTCACCGCGGTGTCGGCGTCGATGGCGCCCAGGTACGGCATGACCGGGCCGGCGACGGTGTGCAGCCGCAGCCCAGCGAGCCGCAGGCGCCGCAGGATCGGCCCCTGGTGCAGCGCGACGCTCTGCATGCGCGCGGCCGGCACGACGACGAGCGTGCGCCAGATCGCGCCGCGGCGGAGCAGCACGGCGCCCGGCACGATCGCGAAGCCGTTGCGCCGCACCGAGAACCACCGGATGACGCGCGCGCGGCTCGGCGAGTTGACGAAGCCGTCGTCCCCGCCCTTCGAGGTGAGCCCACGCTCGAGCAGGGCGATGGACTCCGGGTCGATGAGGCCGGGGAGCACGAGCTCGAGCACCTTGCGCACGTCTGCGAGATTGCCGACGGGCAGGATCGTGGTGTTCGCCTGGCCAGCGGCCCCCTTCGCGGAGGAGTGGGACGCGCGGTTGATCTTGATCTCCCACCACCCGGTCGGCCGCCAGAACAGCGGCTGGGTGACCTCGACGGCGTGGATCCGGCCTGGCGGCAGTGTCTCGTTGCTCGTGGAGAGCAGGCCGAAGCCGACCCGGATGCCGTCGGGCGTAGAGGCGATGCTGTAGCGCAGCGACTTGGTGAACTTGGAGACGTAGTAGCTGCCCATGCCGATGATCGCGGGCACGAAGCCGAACAGGAAGAAGTACTCCCGCGTGGTGACGGTCACCCAGATGAAGGCCGCGATCACAGCGAGCAGGAAGATCGTGAAGCCGCTCAGCACGAGCGATCCGATGAGCCGGCCGAGGTGCATCTGCACGACCGACTCGGGCGGGGCGGCATCCGCTGGCAGTTCGGGAGCGAGGAGCTCGCCCACCAGGCGGGTTGAGTAGGCCCCCTGGGGCCGTGTCGAAACCCCTTCTTCAGCCTTCGTCCCCGAGGCGAGCAGCAGGATCTCCCGCCGCAGCTCGTCCGCGGCCGCCGAGCCGAGGTACGCGAGCTGGACATTGGCGTCCTGCCCCGCGACGCTGATCTCGAGCCGCGCGGCGCCGACGAGGCGCGCGAGGAAGGGCCGCACGATGTTGATGCCCTGGATGCGGTCGAGCCGCCCGCGCCGGTTGGTGCGGAACAGGATGCCGCTGCGCACCTCGACCTGCTCGTTCGTGATGCGGAACGTGTGCATGCGCCACGAGACGTAGAAGCCCGCGATGAACAGCAGCAGCCCGCCGACGATCGCGAGGATGATGAGGCCCGCGTAGTCGTGCTCGATGATCCACACGAACGGGTCGTACTCGTCGCCGGGGCTGCCGCCGATCACGATGTTGATGAGCACGTCGCGCAGGTTCACGACGATCACACCGAGGATCGCGATGAGGGCGATGCCGCCCTTCAGCAGCGGGGTCGCGGGGTGCAGGCGGTGCCACTCGCCGTCCGCAAGGCGGCCAGCCGGCGACTCGCTCACAGCCCCGCCCGACGGCTCTCGGCGAGCGCGACGAGCCTGTCCCTCAACTCCTCGGCGTCGGCCTCGGGCAGGCCCGGGATCGTCACGCCCGAGCTCGCGGCCGCGGTCACGAACTTGAGCTCGCTCAGGCCGACGGCGCGGTCGAGCGGTCCGCGGTTGATGTCGACGAGCTGCATGCGGCCGTACGGCACGGCCACGAAGCGCTGGAACATGAGCCCCTTGCGGAACACGAGGTCGTCATCGCGCAGCTGGTACCCCATCGCGCGCACCCGTCGCGGGGTCAGCGCGAGCGCGATGATGAAGATCACGGCGAGCGACGCGGGCAGCGCCCACCAGAAGATGTTGTGCGTGACGAACGCCGGGATCGTGGTCGCCCCGACGACGATCACGCCGAAGATCAGGTTGCCGACCAGGTCGACCACCACGTACTTCGGCGAGACGCGCTTCCACTCGGCCTGCTGTAGTTCGAGTCTCACGAGAGTCCTTGCGGGTCGGGGGTGCCTGGGCGCTTGGTCTTGTCGTCGTCGTCGGGCGGGATCGTGCACCAGTGCTCCGCGATCAGCCCTGCGACGAGGAGGAGGACGGCGCCGACCGCAGTGGCGATCCCCATCGTCACCGAGCCTACTGCCGGGATCACCGAGCGGCTCAGGAGGTAGCCCGCGATCCCGAGCCCGGCGCCGGCGAGCAGCGCGCCGCCGAGGCTCGAGGCCTTTGCGAGCAGCACGACCCGGGCGGCGTAGAAGGGGTCGACGCGGCGGGTGCGGTCGCCGCGCGCGACCCGGCGCACGGGCCAGGCCATCGCGACGATGATCACCCCGATGAGCACGAGCGCGACAGCGAGCGTGAGCGGCGGAATGACCACAGGGCGCCCGGATGCCGCGAGCGCAGTCTCCACGAACCACAGCGCCGCGCCGCCGAACACGGCGAGCATGAGCAGGTGCAGCGGCTTCGTGCGCGTCACAGCAGCGGCTCCGCGGGATACGGGAGCGGCGTCTCCCCCGTTGCGGCGAGCAGCGCGTCGATGCGGCCGAGGCCGGGGAGCGTGGCATCCGGCTCGATCTGCAGCCACGGCGCCAGCACGAAGGCGCGCTCGCCGGCGCGCGGGTGCGGCACCGTGAGGTCCTCGCTGGCGATCATGAGCCTGCCGTACTCGACGATGTCGAGATCGAGGGTGCGGTCGCCCCAGCGGGCGGCGCGGACGCGGCCTCGGGCGGCCTCGATCCCGTTCAGCGCCCGGAGCAGGTAGTGCGCGTCGAGCGTGGTGACCACGGTGGCCACCGCGTTGAGGTAGGCCGGGGCATCCGTGTCGACGCCTTCTGGCTTGAGCGCGGGAGTCTCGACGAGCCCGGACGCGGCCGTCACCTCGACGCCCGGGATGGCGGCGATGTCGCGGATGGCCCCGCGAATGGTCTCCTCGCGGTCGCCCAGGTTGCTGCCGAGGGCGATCACGGCGGAGTGCTGCGTCCGGTCGGTCATCAGAGGCTGAACCCCGTCGGATGCTGGGGCGCGGTGCTCATGCGCGTGATCGTCACAGAGACATCCTCGAACGGAACCGTGATCGGCGCACCGGGCTTGTGCACCGTGACGGTCGTCGCGGTGGCGGCCCGGTGGGCGAGCACGACGCGGGCGATCCGCTCGGCGACGGTCTCGATCAGGTCGACCGGGTCGCTCTCGACGGCGGCGACGATCTCCTCGGCGAGAACGCCGTAGTGGATGGTGCGGTCGAGGTCGTCCGATGCCGCCGCGGCGGCGAGATCGAGGTACACCACCGCGTCGATCACGAAGACCTGCCCGTCGGCGCGCTCGTGGTCGAAGACCCCGTGGTGCGCCGTGGCGCGCAGGCCCGTCAGGGTGATGCTGTCAGTGGGGTTCACTGGGCTCGTCCGTTCACTGTGCTCTTCCGTTCACTGTGCTCTTCCGTTTTTCCAGGCCTCGAAAACGCCGAGTGCGGCACGGGTGGACGGCAGGTCGTGCACGCGCACGGCCCACACCCCGGCCTGCGCGGCGAAGGCGCTCACCACTGCGGTGGGCAGGTCGCGGTCGGCAGTGGTCGCGCCCTCCGGCAGCACGTCGCCGAGGAACCGCTTGCGCGAGGCGCCGATGAGCAGCGGATGCCCGAGCGTCGCCAACTCGTCGAGCCGCCCCAGGAGCTGCCAGTTGTGCTCAGCCCGCTTGGCGAACCCCAGCCCCGGGTCGAGCACGATCTGGTCTTTGGCGATGCCCCACACCAACATCTCGGCGAGGCGCGCCTTGAGCTCGTTGCGCACTTCGACGACTACGTCGTCGTAGGTGGCGAGGTCGTCCATGTCCGTGCTGTGGCCGCGCCAGTGCATGGCGATGTAGAGGAGCTTCGACTGCGCGACCGCCCGGTACATCTCGGGGTCCCCGAGCCCGCCGGAGACGTCGTTGATGACGGATGCCCCGGCCTCCGCGGCCGCGAGCGCCGTCGCCGAGTTCATCGTGTCGACGCTCACCGGAACGCCGGCGGCAACGAGCCCCCGGATCACGGGGATGACGCGCTCCTGCTCTTCGGCGGGGTCGACCCGCACGGCGCCGGGCCGCGTCGACTCGCCGCCCACGTCGATGATGTCTGCGCCCAGGGCGTGCAGCTGCACGCCGCGCGCGATGGCCTCCGCCGCATCCGCGAACTGGCCGCCGTCGCTGAACGAGTCGGGGGTGACGTTGAGGATGCCGAAGATCTGCGGGCTCATCCGGGGCTCCCGATCAGGGCCATGGCCTCGGCGCGCTGCACCGGGTCGGAGAGCACGCCGCGGCTCGCGACGGTGACCGTGGAGCTGCGGGCCTGGCGCGTGCCGCGGGCCCAGACGCACCCGTGCACCGCGTCCAGCACCACGAGGACGCCCCGGGGGTCGAGGCCCTCGGTGAGGGCATCCGCGATCTCCTCGCCCAGGCGCTCCTGGAGCTGGGGGCGGGAGGCGAGGGTCTCGACGACCCGTGGGAGCTTGCCGAGGCCGACGATGCGGTCGCCCGGCACGTACGCGACGTGCGCTACCCCGCGGAACGGCAGCAGGTGGTGCTCGCAGATCGAGCGGAACTCGATGTCGCGCAGCAGCACGAGCTCGCCCGTGCCCTCGGTCGGCACGGTCTCGCGCAGGTGGTCGACGGGGTTCACGCCGAGGCCCTCGAAGAACTCGCCGTATGCCTCCGCGACGCGACGCGGGGTATCGACGAGCCCCGGCCGCGCCGGATCCTCCCCGATAGCGGAGAGCAGTTCGGCGACGGCCGCTTCAATGCGTCCGGGGTCGATGGCCACGGGCGCCTCAGGCGGTCGCGATGCCGGGTGTCTTGCGCGGACGCGGTGCGCGGGTCGGCGTCGAGGGCGTGTCCGACTGGACTCCGCCGTCGACGAGACCGGAGTCGACCGGGATCTTCGACGGCACCTTCACCGGCGGGCGGTCCGACAGGGGGCGGGTGTCGCTCGAGAGCCACTGCGGGCGCTCCGGCAGCTTCTCGATGCCCTCGAAGATCGTCGCCAGCTGGGTGTGGTCGAGGGTCTCCTTCTCGAGCAGCTCGGTCGCGAGGCGGTCGAGCGTGTCGCGGTTGGTGTTGAGCACCTGCCACGCCTCGTCGTGCGCCTGGTCGATCAGCGCGCGCACCTCCTCGTCGATCGTCTCGGCGATGTTGTCGGAGTAGTCGCGGCTTGCGCCCATGTCGCGGCCGAGGAACGGCTCGCCGGCGGTCAGGCCGAGCTTGACCGATCCGACCTTCGCACTCATGCCGTACTCGGTGACCATCTTGCGGGCGATCGCTGTCGCCTTCTCGATGTCGTTCGAGGCGCCGGTGGTGGGGTCGTGGAACACTATCTCCTCCGCGACGCGGCCGCCCATCGCGTAGGTGAGCTGGTCGAGCAGCTCGTTGCGCGTGACGGAGTACTTGTCCTCGAGGGGCAGCACCATCGTGTAGCCGAGGGCGCGGCCTCGCGGCAGGATCGTGACCTTGGTCACGGGGTCGGTGTTGCGCATGCTCGCCGCGGCGAGGGCGTGGCCGCCCTCGTGGTAGGCGGTGATGAGCTTCTCCTTGTCGTTCATCAGGCGCGTGCGGCGCTGCGGGCCGGCCATGACGCGGTCCACGGCCTCATCCAGCGCGCGGTTGTCGATGAGCTGCGCGTTGGAGCGCGCGGTGAGGAGGGCTGCTTCGTTGAGCACGTTCGCGAGGTCGGCGCCGGTGAATCCGGGCGTCTTGCGCGCGAGGACCTCGAGGTCGACGCCGTCGGCCATCGGCTTGCCCTTGGCGTGCACTTCGAGGATCTGCTTGCGGCCCTGCAGGTCGGGCGAGTCGACGCCGATCTGGCGGTCGAAGCGCCCCGGGCGCAGCAGCGCCGGGTCGAGCACGTCGGGGCGGTTGGTCGCCGC
>JAODAS010000180.1 GCA_025463555.1 Schumannella sp. | reverse complement strand
GCCGAACCCCAGATCTTCGATGCCATGGCACTCCCTTGTCCACCATGTGGCGTGATGCTCACGGTACGAGTAGCGGCCGGATGCTGTCAAAGGTGTGTCGGCATGTGGCGCTCGGGCGCGTGGCCATCCACAATATGGACATGGAGGGCGCTCAGCTGGTCGGACGGGTCGCGGCGGTGCTGCGCGCCGTTAGCGGATCGATGCCCGGCGGGCTCGGAACCGGAGCGGTCGCCGACGCGACCGGGCTCACGCGCCCGACCGCCCACCGCATCCTGAGCTCTCTCACCGCCGACGGATTCCTCGATCGCGACCCCGAGGGCTCGCGCTGGTATCTCGGGCCGGAGCTCTATCTGATGGGCGCGATCGCCGCCGAGCGCTACGACATCACCGGGGTCGCCCGCGACAGCGTGCGCGCGCTCGCGGCGGCCACCGGTGAGAGCGCGTTCCTGTCGGCCCGTCGCGGAAGCGAGACTGTCTGCCTGCTGCGCGAAGAGGGTGCTTTCCCGATCCGCTCGTTCGTGCTCTACGAGGGCGTGCGCTTTCCGCTGGGGGTGGCGAGCGCGGGGCTGGCGATCCTGTCGTTCCTGCCGGACGCCCAGATCGACGAGTACCTGGCGAGCACCGACCTGACGGTCGCGTACGGGGAGACGCACGCTCCGGATGCGGTGCGGGCCCGGGTCGCGGCGACCCGCGCATCCGGTTATGCGGTCAACCCCGGGCTGCTCGTCGAGGGCAGCTGGGGGATGGCCGCCGCCGTGTTCGACCGCACCGGCCAACCCGCCTGGGCCCTCAGCCTGACCGGGGTGGAGTCGAGATTCGGCGTCGCCCGTCAGCCGGAACTGGGCCGTGCGCTGCTCGAGCAGGCGCACCGCATCTCCCAGCACCTGGCGCGCTGAGCCGGCACGCGGCCGGCCGGCGCGGATCAGGTCAGAGCGCGTCGAACCACAGGTGCAGGTTCTGGGAGTTCTCGTGTGCCTGCAGCAGCACCCCGTCCACGCGCCCGAGATCCTCGATGGGGACGTCGGTCACCCACGGCGCCGGAAGAGTGTCGAGCGCGAACGCTGTGCACCCCGGCTCGTTGCGCCGAGGGCCGGAAGCGACCTTCATGCCGAGTCGCGGGTGCGCCGTGATCCACACCTCGGTGCTGCCCTCGCTCAGGATGATGCCGTCGCTGCGCACGCATCGCGGGCCGCGCGGATCGGCGTAGTCGTTCGTCATCGGCAGATCGATGCCGTCGTAGGAGATCGCGAAGGCGTGCAGGTAGTTCTCGCCGCTGTCGAAGACCTCGGCCCGCCAGCGCATCGTCGCGTGCAGGCTGGGCACCTGCAACTGCGAGCCGAGGCGCCACCACGAAGAACGGTCGGTGATGTTCCAGACCGCCACCTGGCCGTCGTCGTCCTCGAGGCGCAGCGCCAGGTTGTAGCTCGCTCCGAGGCAGAGGTCGGGAATCGTGATCCGGATGGTGCCGTCGTCGGCACGTCCGCTCGCTGCGAGCGGATGCGGATCGGCGCCGCAGGTCATCCCGACGCCCGTCGCCTCGTCGGAGGTCGCGCTCAGTTGCCAGTCGACCGGCCTGTCCACCGGCAGGGCGATGGAACCTCTCAGATCGGGGCGGAACCCGGGGGTCGCGAACGTCCACTCCGCCCGGGGGTCGATCTGCGGAGCATCGGGCTGCACGAAGTCGACGGCCTGGCTCTGCACCGTGCCCAGCTGCCAGGAGTCCCGGCCGTTCTGCAACCCGGTCGACCAGGTGCGGCGCACCATCATGGTGCCGCCGATGGTCGCCACACCGAAGCTGTCATCGGCAGGCAGGGTGCACACCCCCACGCACGAGCCGGCCCCGGCGGGCAGTTCATACGTCGTCTCGGAGGTCTCTCCGGTGGAGAGAGCCGCGTCGACCCGGAGGACCAGATCGCCGCTGAACCCGCGGTCGGCCATGCGCTCCGGATCCATCGCGGCCCCGCCTTCACCGACGGCACCCCCGGTCTGCAGCGCGCGCGGGTCGCAGAGCGGGGTGGGAACCTCGTCGCCCGTCGACCAGTGGCCCGCGGCGCACACGATTCCCTCCCGGGTGGCGACCGACCAGTCCAGTTCCGTTGCGCGGTCATCCCGGGCGTCGAAGCGGGTGAACTCCAAGCCCGGCAGGTTGCGATCGGGGCTCTGCACGACGACGCTCGATTCGAACGTCGCCTGATCGCTCTCCCATGCCGGCGCATCGCCGGCCGGGAACCAGCGGCCGCAGACCAGCAGAGTCGCCCCCTCCGGCACGCGATAGGAGGAGAGCAGCTTCTGGGTGACGTCGTCCGGCGCGTTGAGGTGCCGGCGTTCGTCTTCCGGCACGGCGACAGAATCGACGCGCGTGAGGGGGGCGACGTCGGTCAGCGTGGACGGCGCGGCCGCGCAGGTCGCCGCCGCATCCGCCACCAGGAATGCGCGAAGGTCGACCGTCTCGTCGGCCGCGTGCGGGGCGCTGATGAGCAGCAGGTTCTGGCCGACCGGCTGCAGGGCGAGGCCCGGATGCGCGGGCGCGCCATCTGCGTGGAACTGCACCGTGCGCCCGCCGGGGTCCCGGCCGAGGTTGTCGGCGCCCTCGACGACGGCGGTGTACGCGGTCCCGGGCTCGATGCCGGCGAGGCGCACGCAATGCTCGATGATGTACCAGCCGTGGTCGATGTCCCTGGCCTGGGTGGCCCATGCATCGGCCTGGGCGGCGGTCGCGGTGAACGGGCCGGCGGTCTGCTCGGCGCCGGGATCGTCGTCGGGCCAGTAGCGCACCGTCCAGGTCCCGGGATCCGTCACCCGGATCCGCAGGTCGGCCGTCCCATCCTGCCGGGGCGACGCGGGATCGCACGTCAGGGGGCTGCGGACCGGCCCCAGGTAGACCGGAGAAGCGGCGTGGGTCTGCGGCCACGCGTCAACGGTCATCCAGAGCGGCGGGATGTCGCCGTCCAGCAGGATCGTGCCCGGAGCGCCGGGAGGGCAGCCGTCCGCCGCCGGCGTTCCGTCCCGAGGGGCGCACGGGTCGTCGTCGCGGTTCCCCAGGCCCAGGTGGATGAGCCCCGCCAGAAGATCGGGAGACAGCCCGACCAGATCGATCAGGCGCAGCAGCTCGCGGTCGGTACCGGCCGGGTCGCCCTCGGGGACGGCGACCTCGGTCGAACCGGTGACCGGGCTCTCGCCGGGAAGACCGGAGCCGAGACCGGAGCCGTTGCCCGCGCCGTCCCCAGAACCGTCGCCCGCGGGCGCCTCGCCCTGCGGGTCGGCCGCGGCGGCCGGAAGCGGCTGAAGCACCTGAGCCGTCTCGGTGTCCGGCGGGACGAACGCCGATGCCGGTGGCGCGGGGGCGAAGCGCATCCCGATGAGCACGGCGGCCACGCCGACGGCGACCGCCGCGACCACGGAGAGGATGGGCAGGAGCCACCGGGGGATTCTCATCTCGACGCCCTATCCGAGGTACTGCCGGTTGACGACGACCTGCGCGGGCGCGCTCGAGTTGCCGGCCGCGTCGTAGGCGATGGCCGTGAAGGTGTAGTTGCCGTAGGTGTTGTTCGCGGTGCCGTTGCTCGACCAGTCGTAGGAGTCGTTGGCGCCGAGAGTGACCTTCCCTTTGACGAAGCCGTTCGACCAGCTCAGCACCACCTTGGTCACGCCGACGTCGTCGGAGGAGGCGACGCTGATCGTCGAGACCTCGTTGTTGAGCACGACCGACTTGCTCGGCTTCAGCGATGTCACGAGCGGGGCAGTGGTGTCGGCCGGCGGCGGAGGCGCATTGTCGGTGCCGTCATCCGGCGGCGTGGTCGGCTGCTCCGTGACGACGGGCGTCGGGGTGGGCAGGGTCACGGTGACCTCGGGGCATCCGGCCACCGGCAGTGTCGCCGGGTCGGCGCTTCCCTCATCTAGCGCGACATCGCCCGACGCGAACCAGAGCAGCGAACCCGCGTCCGCCGGGTTGCGGATGCCGAGCTGAGTGCCGTCATCGGTCCGGGCGACCGCATACACCCGCGTGCCCGCGGGAAGGCGGTCGACCACCGGTCCTCCGGGGCAGAGGGACCCGCCCGCCGTGTCGACATTCAGCACATAGGCCGGGATGTCTCCGGCGGGCGCCGCCTGCGTCGTGCCGAACACGCCCGTCACACCGAGGGCGGCGCCGACACCGCCGGTGAGCGCGACAAGCACGAGAGGCGCGACGATGGTGAGGATCCCGCTCGCCCCGCCACCCCATCCGGGCGCGGTGGTCCCGGCTGCGGAGGTACCGGCATCACCGGCCGCCACCCGCGCGCGGATGGCGGCGGCGACACCGGCGGAGGCTGCCGGTTCTGCAGCGCTCTTCAGAGAACTGGACAACAGCTCGTCGAGTGACATGTCAGCCACGGTGATCCTCCTTCCTCAGTTGCGCCGCGAGCGACTTGCGCGCCCGGAACAGCTGGGTCTTGATGGTGCCCGAGCTCACGCCCAGGCCCTCCGCGATGGTCTCCACGGACTGGTCGAGCAGGTAATGCAGCACGCACACTTGTTTCTGTTGCAGGGGCAGGGTCTCGATCGCCCGCTTCACGTCGATGTCGAGCGAGTCGACGAGTCCCGCGGCGGTATCGGCATCCGTGCTCTCGTCGTCGACCCCCACCTTGGCGAGCGCACGCGATTCGGCACCCCTCGATCGCTGGATGTCGCGGGCGCGATTCGTCGCCACCACCGTGATCCAGGCGGCGACGTTGGTGATCTCGCGAGCCGGAGGCTTGGCCAGGAAGCCGACGATCGCATCCTGGACGGCGTCCGCGGCATCCTGCCGGTTGCCCGTGATCATGCCGACCGCGGCGACGACCTTCGGATATTCGGTCGCGACGAAGGTGTCGAGATCCAACTCGACACGCTCTTTCACGACAGGGCTCACATCTCTACGACGCGTCAGAGGCCCGCGAGGTTGACAGCGGTAGTGAATCCGCCCCAGATTGGCGCAATTGCCCTGCCAGGGGAAGAGCTTTTATCGTGATCACCATGACCGACCCCTCTGACCCCGCCGTCACGCCCGAGAACCGCACGCGCGGGACCCTGCTGGCGCTGCTCATTCTGCCGGCGGGGATTATCGCCTGGACGATCATCTGGTCGATCGGCTACATCTCCGGGATCGTCGGGATCGGCGTCGCGCTGGGCGCCCTCGCTCTCTACCGGCGCGGGTCGGGTGGCCGGATCAGCATGAACGGTGCCGCGCGCGTCTCGGGCATCATCGTGGTGACGCTGCTGGTCGCGTTCTTCGTCGGGGTGATCGCGGCGGATCCGCTGTTGTTCTCCCGCGCCATGCGCACGGGCCGGGTGTTCCAGGCGTTCGGGCAGGAGCTCGGCCTCTATGAGACCGGCGGCCTGGTGATCAACATCCTGCTGCTGGTCGCGTTCACGGTGCTCGGCGTGTTCACCGTGTTCCGTACCGCGGTGACGCAGGCGCGGCAGCAGCCACCCGTCACCGACCCTCCGGCCTGAGTCCGCATGGCCGACTCCGGGTACTCCGGGACGCCCCAGCTCAAGAAGCTGGGGATCACCCCGGGCGCCGCATGGGATGTGGACGCGGCACCCGAAGGGTGGGCGTTCGAGACGCAACCGGACCCGGGCGACCGTGCCCCGGCATCCGGTTCAGCCGACGTGATCGTCGCGTTCGTCCGCACCGCTGCCGAGGTGGTTCCCGCGATCGTGCGGCTCGAGGGACGGATCTTTCCGGCGGGGGCGCTCTGGATGGCGTGGCCGCGCAAGGCGGCCGGGCACGTCAGCGATGTGGACGAGAACGCGATCCGCGATGCGGCGCTCGCGCGACGCCTGGTGGACGTGAAGGTCGCCGCTCTCGACACCGACTGGTCGGGCCTGAAGCTGGTGTGGCGCCGGGAAGCGCGCGGCGCCAACGGGCCGGCGGGCTAGGGCCGCCGGTTCCACGCGGTCGCGGCGATGAAGAGCACCCCGGCGAGGATGCCGATCCCGGCGATGATCGTCAGCGGCGCGGCGACGACCGATGCCTGCAGGAACCAGTAGTCCAGATCCGTCGCGGCCCCGCCGCGTGTGGCGACCAGCATGCGTGCCTGGTTCGCCCAGGCGATACCGCCGACCGTCATCCCGGCGCCGAGGAGGATCAGGGCGAGCAGAAACGGGTTGCGGCTGAGCCGCCTGCCCGCGCCGGACGCGACGTACTCGGGAGCCGGGTCCGGCTCCTCGACCGCCGCCGAACGGGTCAGCTCGACCTCGCGCGGCTGCCCCTCTCGCGGTTGCCGGTCGCCGGCGCGCGACTCCTCCGCAGCATCCGCCGCGGGCGCACGATACGGCGCAGGGGTGACGAGTGCGGCGCGCTGCACCGAATGGCTGCGCAGGCCCGAGGTGACGGCTCCTTCGAAGCCGCGCTGAAACGCCGGGTCGTAGCGCGGGTCGACCCGCTTCTCGTCTTCGGGCATCAGGAATCTCCGATCGGTATGCGAAGCCTAACCCGCCACCGCACTGCACCAAATGGGGGAACTCCGCAAGGGGTTTCGGAGGTTTCGCGGCCATCGGTAGGGTCGCTTTCGACACGCCAGGGGTGCGCGTCAGGGAAGCTGGGGAATGAGCGACGAGACGCTACGAGCAGCCACCATCAACAACGAGTTCCTGCGGGCGCTCGGGGAGCTGGTGATCGCGGGAGCGCGGCTGGAGCAACTGGAGATCTCGACGGTGGAGCCCGCAGGGACCGACAGCCGGATGCCCCTGTGGTCGCAGCGAGCGCGTGAGCTTCTCGACGAGCGGGACCGGTTCGTGCACGCCGCATCGGTCGCCCACGACGGGTCGACGATCATCCGCGTCACCGCACGGGACGGGTCGGTTGTGGCCGGCGACGCCACCTACATCGTGCACCTGGCGGCACGCATGAATCGGCACCGCGGGGCAGGCCTGGCCATGGGAGTCCCGCTGGCCCCCGGGTTCGAGTCCACCGCGACCGGGCCGATGCCGATCTCGGACGCAGGCTAAGCCAGCTCTTCCAGCCGCGTCTCGGCACGCGCGACCACGCGTTCCGCCCCCTCGGCACGGCGGTTGGCGCGATCGCGGCTGCGGATCGCCTCGCGACGCTGCCGCTCCGCATCGGCGACCTCGCGCTCCAGCCGCTCCGCCTCGGCCAGCGCATCGTCGCGCTCGGCGACCAGCTGCTCGTGCCGGTCGGCCGCGGCGGCGAGTTCCTCGTCGGCGGCGGCGAGTTCGGCTCGGGCGGCGTCCGCCGAACGCCGGGCCGCAGCGAGCTCGGAACGGGCCTTCTCGGCTCGATCCGGCGCTGCCACCGCAGGAGCACGCCCCGCTCGCGAAGACCGGGGCCCCGCACCGCCGGCTCCCGCGCCGTGCGCTGCCAACTCCTCCCCCGGAGCAGCGACCGCGCCCTCGAGGTCCACGGCCTCACCCCCGACGGTCTGGAGAGCTCGCACCAGCCGACCGGACCGCACCGCAGCACCTGCCGCCTCGTCGGTGATCCCCGCCAGGAACGTCTGCTCGACCTCGTCGGCGACGGAGCTGCTCAGCGGCCGCCCCCGTTGCGCGGACACCCGGCTGGCAGCATCCGCCAGAGCCGAGAGGGCCGCGCGCCGGGAATGCCCGAGCTCTCGCAGCGCATCACGGTCGAACGATGCCTGGGCGGCACGCAGACCCGGACCGAGCGCGAGAGCCTCGGCCACCGCATCCGGTTCGGCCCTGACCACCTGATCGACCAGCCACGCCGACGCCGACGGTTTGGGTAGAGAAGCGACCGCATCGGCGAGTTCCCGGTCCTCGGCCCGCAGAGCGCCCGCGCGGCGGTTGCGTTCGGCGGTAAACGCGGCGAGATCGAGCGCATACAGTTCGCCCGCGATGCTCGCCAGGTCGGTCACGCGACCAGTCTGCCCGACCCGGCGTTCTACGCCAGCGACCGCGAGGTGAGGCGCTCGATCGCGTGCACCGGGATCGGCAGCCACGACGGGCGATTGCGCGCCTCATAGCTGGCCTCGTACACGGCCTTGTCGAGCTCGAACGCGGTCAGCAGTGCGTGGTCGCCGATCCTGCCGCCGCCGTCCTCATATCCCGCGAGGTAGGCGTCGCCGGCCCGGCGTGCCCAGCCGTCCGCCTCCGGATGCGTCGAGGACGCCGCCGCATAGTCGAATGACCTCAGCATGCCCGCGAGGTCGCGGAGCGGCGGCTCGGGCCGGGTGCGCTCGTCGATGGTGCGCAGCGGCTCCCCCTCGAAGTCGATGAACACCCAGCGCTCCGCCCCGCCCGCGGTGGCGTGCAGGACCTGACCCAGGTGCAGATCACCGTGGATGCGCTGCAGCCGCGGCCAGTCCGCCGTCGCCGCCGTCGCATATGCGATCTGGATGTCGTCGCGATGCTGCACCAGCGTCGGGACGTCGCGGATCGCGGCTTCGAGCCGTGCGGTCCAGATGGCCGTCATGTCCGAGACGGCCGCCGGGGCCGCCTCGATGGTGGGCAGGCGCTCGGCGAGGGTGGCGTGCAGCGCGGCGGTGGCGCGCCCGAGCTCGAACGCCTCACGTGAGAAGTCGGCGCCCGCATCGACCGCGCGGCGGGCGGTGAGCCAGGCGTCCTCCGCTCCGCGCAGGAACTCCTGCGCGATCGCCAGCTGACCCTCCCCCAGGGTCTCCCCGGCGTCGCGCCACTGCGCGTCGAGAGCCCCGACGAAATGGGGGACGTAGCCGGCGCCCGCAGCGCTCAGCGCACCCTGCAGTTCGGAGTCCGGGTTCTGGCCGTGCTGCACCACCCGGAACACCTTGACCATGACTTCGCCGGCGCTGCGGGTCGACACGACGATGGAGGTGTTCGACTGCTCCCCCGTCAGCACGCCGCTGCCGGTGACCTGGTGGGCCGCCGTGGGATGTGCGTCTCCCCGGATCGCGTCGAGCAGGGCAGCCGCGAACGCCGGGTCGTAGGGCGCGTCGAACACGGCGCGGTCGCCGTTCGGGCCGATCAGGTGATCCTCGGAACCCGGGGGAACGCCGTGCCGCTCCACCACGGGAACCTGGTACACCGCGTGACGCGGGTCGGCGTCATCCGCCAGCAGCAGGATGTGGATCAGGGCGTCGTGATCCGGGCTCGGGAGCGGGATGTCTCCGACCGTCCTGAGGCGCGGGACCCCGCCTTTTCCGGCGTACCAGCGCTGGCGGGCCATCCACCCGCCGACCAGTTGCGCCAAAGCATCCATGAGGCATGGTTACACCTCTCGCCAGCAAATGGGCTGAATTCGCCCCGATTCTGGATGCTGCAGGGGCATCACCTGAACGTTCCCTGGAACGCGGCCCACGGCATCCGGCGTCGCGGTTTGGTGGATCTACACCCCGCTACGAGCCGGGAGTGCAAAGGAGATCATCACCATGAACATCCTGGTTGCCATTGTCGCGATCGTCGCCGTCATCCTGCTCTTCACGGGTGGCTTCGTTCAGTCGCTCAACTTCCTGTTGTGGGTCGGCATCGTCTTGCTGATCATCGCCGCAGTCGTGTGGCTGATCCGTTTCCTCACGGGTCGCCGCGCCGTCTAGGCGGCACTGCAGGCTAGGACGAACGAGGCCCGGCTCCGCTTCTGCGGGGCCGGGCCTCTCGTCGTGCCGCCTTTCAGAGCGTCCCTCCGCGGGTGACTCGGCGTCTCACGCCGAATCCGTTGCCGCGATCACGCGGTGCAGCACGCGCCGCAGCGCGTCGAGCTCGGGGATGCTCATGTCGAGCATCGCGGCGACCCGCGGCGGAACGGTCTGGGCTTCAGCCCGCAGCTCCCGGCCGGCATCGGTGAGAGCCACATCGAGCGTGCGCTCATCCGTCCCGCGGGAACGGGTGACGAGCCCGGCGGCCTCCAGGCGTTTGAGCAACGGAGACAGCGTCGCCGGCTCGAGGGCGAGCGCGCGGGACAGGTCCACGACGGTGCGGGGGCTGCGTTCCCAGAGCGCGAGCATCGACAGATACTGCGGATGAGTCAGCCCCATCGGATCGAGCAGCGGCCGGTACGCGGCGATCACCTTGCGTGTGGCGACCGCGAGGGCGAAGCACACCTGGTTCTCGAGGGCGAGCATGTCGGGCTGCGGTTCTGCCGGGATCATGCGGCCATCCTAGTCATTAGTTAGTACACTAATGATTGTGACACGAACGAACCACGGGTCTACCGGTGCGCCGAACGATTTCGAGGGCGGGGGCTTCTTCAACCGGCTCAACCGCCGGCTGTTCCCGTATCTGGGGCCGCCCCCGCTGGGACCGTACGATCAGCCTGCCCCGGCCGCGGCATCCGGTCGCGCCTGCCCGCTGTGCGGCGCCCCGATGTCGCAGCACACGTTCGATCGCTCGGGCGGCGCCACGCGGCCGACGAAGCTGTACTGCCCGGCCTGACCGGGTACCTGCGCCGCGCTAGCGCTTGGGGACGCGGCCGCGGCCGAGGATGCCGCCGACGCTCGCTCTGATCGGGTCCATGGGGCGGCCTAGCCGCGTGCCAGGCTGGGTCCATGAGCTTCGATGTCGAGACATTGCGTGCCGGATTCCCTTCGCTTGATTCCGGGATCGCCCATTTCGATGGGCCCGGCGGCACCCAGACTCCGCGGGTCGTGGGCGAGGCGATTATGCGCACGCTCACCGGTCCGCTCTCGAACCGGGGCTCGGTGGGGCGGTCGGAGCAACTCGCCGATGATGCTGTCGCCGCCTTCCGTTCTGCCTACGCCGACCTGCTGGGGGCGGACCCGCGCGGCATCGTCTACGGGCGCAGCGCGACTCAGATCACGTACGACTTCTCGCGCCACCTCGCCAAGACCTGGAACCCCGGCGACGAAGTCGTCGTCAGCCGGCTGGACCATGATGCGAATGTGCGGCCGTGGGTGCAGGCCGCGGAGCGCGCCGGTGCGGTGCTGCGCTGGATCGAGCTCGACCCTTCCACGAGCGAACTGGACACGGCGAGTATCGATGCCGCGATCACGGATCGCACGCGGCTGGTGGCGGTGACGGCGGCATCCAATCTGCTGGGCACGCAGCCGGCGGTCCGCGCGATCGCCGATCGGGCCCACGCCGTCGACGCTCTCGTCTATGTCGACGGCGTGCATTTCACGGCCCACGAGCTGGTGGATGTGACGGCGCTCGGTTCCGACTTCTTCGTGTGCTCGCCGTACAAGTTCCTCGGCCCGCATTGTGCTGTGCTCGCCGCCGGCCCGTCGCTGCTCGAGACGGTGGTGCCCGACAAGCTGGCGCCGTCGACCGATCAGGTGCCGGAGCGTTTCGAGTTCGGCACGCTGCCGTACGAGATCATGGCTGGGGCGACGGCCGCGGTGGACTTCCTTGCCGGCATCGCGCCGGGCGGTGCGGTCGGTCGTCGAGCGCAACTCGAGGCGTCGTTGCACGAGGTCGACGCCCACGAGCTCCGGATGAGGCAGCTGATCGAGGCCGGTCTGACCGAGTTGGGTGAGACGGTCACCCTGTGGTCCCGCGCCGAGAGGCGCACGCCGACTCTGCTGATCACGGTCGATGGCCGCGACATGGGCGAGGCGTATGCCTTCCTGAGCGCTCGGGATGTGCTGGCGCCGTCAGGGTCGTTCTACGCGCTGGAGCCGTTCCGCGCGCTTGGGCTGCGGGACGAGAACGCGCTGCGGATGGGCGTCGCCCCGTACACGAACGAGCGCGACGTGGAGCGGCTGCTCGAGGGACTGAGGGACTTCGTCACCGCCGGCTGAGCATCCGCGCATTCACCCCAGGGCGATCCCGCGGTTGCGCATGAACGGTACGGGGTTGGTGAGCTGCCCGTTCACGCGGATGATGAAGTGCAGGTGGCACCCGGTCGATGCCCCTGTGGTGCCGACGCGTGCGATGACCTGTCCGGCGTGCACGTACTGCCCGTACGCGACGAGGATGCCCCCCGGCTTGATGTGCCCGTAGCCGGAGGACGTGCCGTCTTCGTGGTTCACCTGGACGTAGTTGCCGAGCGTCCCGTTCCAGCCGGCGTAGGACACGAATCCGCCGTGCGCGGCGTGGATGGGGGCGCCGCAGCCTTGCCCGGCGATGTCGGTGCCGCTGTGCAGGATCCATCGGTGATAGATGGGGTGGTACCGCATCCCGAACCCGCTGGAGATGTAGCCGGAAGACGGACGGGACCAGCCTGCCGCGTTCACTTCGCCCGCCTGGCCGGCTGCGGCAGCGGCGGCGGCGAGCGCGGCTTTACGCGCCTTCTCGCGGGCGATGACGCCGGCGCGGTAGTCCTTCTCGGTCGCTTGGCGCTTCTCCACCAGCACGGAGAGCTGCGCCTGGAGGTCGGCCTGATGGTCTTGCTGCTCCTGGACCGCCTTGTCGGCTGCGACGGTGGCGGCGCGGGCGGCATCCAGCGCCTTCTCGGCCAGGACTTTCAGTTCGTCCCGCTTCTTCTCGGCGATGTCGGCCTGGTCGGCGAGCGACTTGGCGGTGTTCGAGAGGGCCAGCGCCTGGGCGTAGATCTGGTTCGACTGCTCCGAGAGGCGGTTCATCGCTTCGAGCCGGTACAGCAGCGCATCGGCGTCGCCGGCGTGCACGAGCAGGTTCGCGACCACATCGCCGTCGCCCGACTTCGCGAGCATCGCCAGCAACCGGTTGGCCTGCTTCTTGGCGACATCGGCTTCTCCGCCGGCGCTGTCCGCCTGCGCGCGAAGGTCGTCGGCGACCATGACCTGGTCGTCGTAGGCGTTCTGGGCCGCCTCGAGCGCGTTCCCCTTGGCGATCTCGTCCGCCTGCGCGGCCTTGAGATCGGCTTCCAGCTTGGCAAGCAGCGCCTTGATCGCGGCGATCTGCTTCTTCGCTTTCGCCTCGCTCGACCTGGCAGCCTTGACTTCGGCCCAGGTCGGGTAGTGGATCGACGCCGCCGTCGCGATCGAGGGCGATGCAGAGACGGGCCCGGGTGCGCTCAGCAGTGGGGAGACGAGCGCGGTCACCGAGAGCACGACGAGCGCGCCGAACCGCCACGCGCGCAGGCGTGCGCCCAGCCCCCCGGTGTCGAGCCTCACGGCCCACCTCCTTAAACCTTCGGTTGAGGGTAGCCGCGCTGCCGACCCGCACGCCGCAACGACACAGCACGGCTCCTCACCACGGGCCGGCTGCGACACTAGAGACACGATGAGCAGCGGATTCCTGATCGACGCCGGTGGCGATGTCGCCATCACGCCCCTCGACGGCGAGCGCGCCGCGGTCGACGCCGAAGCGGCCGGCTACGACGGCACGATCGTCCCCGAGACCCAGCACGACCCCTTCGTCGGCCTCGCGCTCGCGGCGCGCGCCACCGAGCGCATCACCCTGACCAGCGGAATCGCTGTCGCGTTCGCCCGCAACCCGATGACGACCGCGATGGCGGCCAACGACATCCAGTCGATCTCGCACGGCCGGTTCGTGCTGGGTCTCGGCTCGCAGGTGAAGGCCCACATCGAGCGCCGGTTCTCGATGCCGTGGTCCCACCCTGCGGCGCGCATGCAGGAGTACGTCGAGGCGGTCCGCGCCATCTGGCACGCGTGGCAGACGGGCGAGCGCCTGAAGTTCACGGGCGAGTTCTACACGCACACCCTGATGAGCCCGTTCTTCGACCCCGGACCGAACCCGCACGGCTCCCCTCCGATCTGGATCGCCGCGGTCGGCGAGGGCATGGCCGAGACGGCGGGCCGCGTCGCGGACGGCGTCATCGGGCACGGTTTCACGACACGCCGGTACCTGACCGAGGCGACCATTCCGGCCATCAAACGGGGTCAGGATGCCGCGGGCCGCCCCGCGGCATCCGTCGGCCTGAGCGTGTCCCCGTTCGTCGCCCTCGGCGAGGGGGCCGCACTCGACACGGCGGTCGCCGCGGTCCGCGCCCAGATCGCGTTCTATGCGTCCACCCCCGCGTACCGCGGCGTCATGGAGCTGCACGGCTGGGAGGAGACCGCCGATCAGCTTCATGCGCTCTCGACCCGCGGCGGGTGGAAGGAGATGGGCGCCCTCATCACCGATGAGATGCTCACCGAGTTCGCCGCCGTCGGCACACCGTCCGAGGTGGGCGCGACGCTCCGCGACCGGTTCGCAGGACTGGCGACACGCATGTCGTTCTACGCGCCGTACCCCGTCGACCCGGCTGTCTGGCCCGACGTGCTCAGAGCGGTCAGGGCCTAGGCCGCCGCCGGCTCCCGCGCCAGCAGGTCATGCACTCTCGGGATGACTTCGGTCCCCAGCAGCTCGATCGTGCGCGCACGGTGCTCGAGCGGAAGGTGCAGCACATCGTACTTGAGGTCGAACCGGGTCAGGCTCAGCGCCGTCGCCACCCGCGCGATCTTGCGGGCGACCGTCTCCGGCGATCCGACGAACAACGCGCCGCCATCGACGTCGAACAGATAGCGCTCCCGCGTCGGCACCGGGAACCCGCGTTCGATCGAGGCCTGGGTCATGACCGACTCCCAGTACGGCCACCAGGCCTCCACGGCATCCTCGTCGGTCTCGGCGATCAGCCCGAGCGAGTGCTGACCGACGCCCTGCGGCTCGAAACCGAACTGCTCGAGCGCGCGCTTGTGCAGATCGACGTGCCCGGCGAAACGCTCGGGCTGCCCGCCGATGATGGCGAGCATCAGGGGCAGGCCGTACCGCGCCGCCCGGACCACCGAGTTCGGGTTGCCGCCCACGCCGATCCAGGTCGGAATGGAGCCGGGCTCGATCGCGGGCGTCAGCTGCTCATCGAACAGCGGGGCGCGTGTCGTTCCCGACCAGGTCACCTTCTTCTCGCGGAGCAGGCGCATGAACAGCTCGAGCTTCTCCTCGAACAGCTGCTCGTAATCGGCGAGGTCGTAGCCGAACAGCGGGAACGACTCCGTCGCGGATGCGCGACCCAGAATCATCTGCGCCCGCCCGTTCGAGGCGGCATCGAGCGTCGCGAACTGCTGGAAGAGACGCACCGGATCCTGCGTGCTGAGCACGGTCACCGATGTGCCGAGCCGGATGTGCTCCGTGCGCGACGCGATGGCGGCGAGCAGCACGGCTCCCGCGGAATCCGTGTACCCGGGCCGGTAGTGCTCGCCGATGCTGAACACGTCGATGCCCACCTTCTCGGCGAGTACCGCCTCGTCGATGAGCAGCCGGACCGTCTCCGCATCGGTCAAGGTGCGACCTGAGGAGTCGGTGGCGACCTCGCCGAACGAGTTGAGGCCGAATTCGAGGGTGTTCATGATGCGGTGTCTCCTTCTGATGCAATGACGTCTGATGCGGCAGCTCGTGCCCTCGCGACGACCATGCCGCGCGCGGAGTCGGGGAATCGGCCGAGCATCGCGCGGACCTCGTCCGCATCGACGTCGGCGCCGAAGAGCTCGGTGTTGGGTTCCATGCGCACGCCCTCCGCGAGCGGTCCGGCGATGACCGGATCGAACCCGAGCGCGTCGACGAGCGAGGCGGTGACCTTGAGGTCTTCGGCGTCGTTCCCTGCGATGGCGATCGCCTTTCGCCCCGGCGCTCCGGGCGGCCGTGCCTGTTCATCGAGGTCGTGGTAGCCCATGTGGTTGAAGGCCTTCACGACACGCGACTCGGGCAGGAACGCCTGCACCAGTTCGCTCGACGACGTGCGCGGATCGGTGAGATCGTCGCGGAAGCCGTCGATCTCCCACCAGTAGTTCATGGCGTCGAGGACGAGCTTGCCCCGCAGCTCATCGACGGGGATGCTGCGGTACTTGCCCAGCGGCAGGGCCAGGATGACGATGTCGGCCCGGCCGGCGGCCTCGCGGGCGCTGGCGGCGGCGGCGCCCTTGGCCAGCACATCGACGATGAGCGAGATCTTCGCGGGCTCGCCGGAGGCGGCGACGAGCACGCGGTAGCCGGCGGCGACCGCGAGCCGGGCGAGCACGGTGCCGACCTTGCCTGCGCCGAGGATCGCCAGGGTGGGTGCAGATGCAGGTGCCGGTCCCGACGGGCTGGTTGACATGTCAATCAGATTAGCACATAATTGACATGTCAATGAGGAGGAGTCGATGGCCCAGAGAGCACCGTCGCGGCGCTCGCCCACCCCCGCCGAACTTCGCGCCTGGCGCACGTTCATCGAGGTGTCCGAAGATCTGCGCGCCGCCATGAGCCGGCGTCTCCAGGACGACAGCGGACTCTCGACGGGCGACTACAGCGTGCTGCTGGCGCTGTCCGAGCAGCCCGGGCGCCGCATCCGGTCGTCGGAGCTGGCCGAGCAGGTCGGGTGGGAGCGCAGCAGGCTGTCGCACCACCTTGGCCGGATGGAGGGCCGCGGCCTCATCGCGCGCGAGGACTGCGCGACCGACAGCCGGGGCGCCGAGATCGTACTGACCGCGGCGGGAGCAGACGCCTTCCGGCGCTCGAACGGGCCGCACCTGCACGCGATCCGCGAGCAGTTCCTCGACGCGCTCACGCCGCAGCAGCTTGCCGCCCTCGACGAGGCGATGCTCGCGGTCCGAGCTCATCGGCCCGTGGCCCCGGCTGGCGCCAAAGCCTAGTTCCGCAACTTCGCGGTTGCACTCCGGTTCCCGACCTGCAATGATCTGATTGCAGTTACCGGAGAGGACCACCCCATGAACGACACCACCGATTCCACGCAGACCACCGCCGCCGTCATCGACGACGCAGCCTTCACGGTTCGCCGCAGCATCCACATCGCCGCGCCCCTCGAGAAGGTCTGGGCCGCGGTCACCGAGCCGGAGCACATCTCGCGCTGGTTCGGGCGGGCCGACTTCGCCGGCACGGGCACCGGAGCCCTCGGCACGCTCACCTGGGACGGCCGCGATCCGATCCCGCTGCGCATCGATGCGTTCGACCCGCCGAACACGGTCTCCTACCGCTGGAGCAACGACGACGCTCTGGGCACCCCGCCTGCCGGCCTCGATGAGGACACATCGACGGTCTTCACGTTCACCCTCGAGCCCGAGGACAGCGGCACACTGCTCACCCTCGTCGAGACCGGCTTCGACCGGACCTCGGACCCGCTCGCCAACATGGAGGACCACCGCGGCGGCTGGGACAGCGAACTCGACAAGCTCGTCGCGCTGCTCGAGGGCGCCTCGTGAGCACCGCGACACTGGTCCCCGTGTTCGCCGCGCTCGGGGACGACACCCGGTGGAGCATCCTGTCGGCGCTCGGCGAGGGCGATGCGTCGGCGTCGGCGCTCGCCGGGCGTCTGCCGGTCAGTCGCCAGGCGATCGCGAAGCACCTGATGCTGCTGCAGGATGTCGGGCTGGTCGAGCCGGTCCGCGCCGGTCGCGAGGTGCGGTACCGGGTGATCGGCGCGCGACTGAGTGCGACGGCGACGAAGCTGGATGCGCTCGGCGCCGAGTGGGACCGTCGCCTCGCGGCGATTCGGCAGATCGCCGAAGGCCTGTAGCTGCCGCCTAGAGCGGGTCAGGCCCAAGAGCGGGTCAGGCCCAGAAGCCGGTCAGGCCCAGAAGCCTGGTCTGCGCGTCCGCGTCGGCCGGAACCTCGACTTCGGGGCCGAAGACGTGGATCTGGCGCAACTGCTCGAGCTGCGGCGTGACGAGCTCGGTGAGGCCTGCCACGAGCGCATCCGGAAGCCTCACGTCGTTGCCGAGGAACCTGCCGATCGACCACGCCTGGAACGCACGGAAGTAGCTGGTGTGCTCGAAGAAGACCGACATGGGAAAGTCGCCATAGCTGAGATGCACGGTCTGCGTCAGGTCGAGTTCACGGTCGACGGCGGCGGTGGCCAGGTCGTGCACGCGGTCGTACTCGGCGACGGGGTCGTCGCTCTTGAGCACCGGCTTGTACCGGTCGCCCACCTCCTCGATCGTCTTGCCGGCGATCACGTCGGGGACCCAGGCCTCGTCGTAGGCATGGCCCGTGACGATATGGCGCAGCTGCGGATCGGGCTTGCGGCTCCAGTCGCCGGGCGCCGGCAGGTCGAGCTGCTCGGGGGTGATGCCGTCGATGACCTCACGCAGGGCGGCGTCGGACAGCAGGAAGATCTCGCGCTGGTTCATGCAGCGAAGGCTACCTGCGACGGAAGACGTCGTGCGAGGCGACCACGGTCGCATCCGTCTGCGTGAATCCGCGTCGACGCAGGGCGCGCGCCCGCTTGCCGGCGCTGCGCAGCCGCGGATTGACGTACTCGTCGATGCCGAAGTTGAGCAGCGCGAGCGCCATGCCGACCAGTGCGATGCAGAGCCCGGCGGGCAGGTACCACCACCATTTGTCGGGGAACGCGTTCAGCGACTGCGCCCAGAACAGGATGGTCCCCCAGTTCCACTGCGTGATCGGGGTGATGCCGACGAACGCGAGAGTGGTCTGGGTGAGGATCGCCGCAGTCACCGTTCCGACGAAGCTCGACGCGATCACCGCCATCAGGTTCGGCAGCATCTCGACCGCGATGATCCGCCAGAGCGGCTCGCCGTTCGCGCGGGCGGCCTGGATGAAGTCGCGGTTGCGCAGCGACATGGTCTGCGAGCGCAGCACGCGTGCGCCCCACGCCCACCCGGTGATGGCCAGCACCACCGCGATCAGCAGCATGTTGGGATCGTCGAAGTTCGACGTGATGATGATGATGAGCGGCAGCCCGGGGATGACCAGGAACACGTTCGCCAGGGCCGAGAGGATCTCGCTGCCCGCGCCGCGGATGTAGCCGGACGTCACCCCGACGAGCACCGCGACCAGCGTTCCGAGCAGGCCCGCTCCGAACCCCACGAACATCACGTCGCGGGTGCCGACGAGGATCTGACTGAGGATGTCCTGCCCGAGGTGCGTGGTCCCGAGCCAGTGCTGTGCGTCGGGCGGCGAGTTGCGCGTCTCCAGCCCGATCTCGTTGGGATCGTACGGAGCGATCCACGGCCCGATCACGGCGATCAACGCGAACACGCCGAGGATGATGAGCCCGACCAGCGACTTGGCGTTGCGGAACATGGCGAACGCCTCGCCGAACCCGCGCCGCCGGGGCGGGGGCGGCGTCGCCTCGAGGGTCGCGTTCGCTGCGGTCACCGTCGTCATCAGAGGGCCTCCTGACGGGTGCGGGGATCGAGCAGGGTGTGGGCGACGTCCGCGAGGATGTTCGCCACGAGCACCGACAGGGTGATCACCAGGAAGATTCCCTGCATCAGCGGATAGTCCTTCGCCAGGGTCGCTTCGAACAGCCTCAGCCCCACGCCGGGGTAGGAGAAGATCATCTCCATGATCAGCGTGCCGCCGACGATGAAGCCGACGGCCAGGGCGAAGCTCGACAGCTGGGGCAGCACGGCGTTGCGGGCGGCGTAGCCGACGACGACCCGCCGGGGCGACAGTCCTTTCGCCTGGGCGACGGTGATGTAGTCCTCGTCGAGCACCGAGATCATCATGTTCCGCATCCCGAGGATCCAGCCGCCGAGCGACGTGATGACGATCGTGAGGGCGGGCAGCGTGCCGTGGTAGAGGACGCTCGACACGAACTCCCAGGTCGGGCCGGGGTGCACCGTCTTGTCGAAGGCGTGCGAGGCGGGGAACCAGCCCAGCGTGGTCGAGAACAGCGCGATCATGATCAGCCCGAGCCAGAAGTACGGCACGGTCGCGAGGAATGTGGCGGCCGGCACCACGATCTCCGCGGCACTGCCCCGGCGCCATCCGACATACGCGCCGATCGAGGTGCCCAGCAGGAAGCTGATGATCGTCGCCGTGCCGACCAGGCCGATGGTCCACGGCAGGGCGTCGGCGATCACGTCCGTCACCGGGGCGAGCCCCTTCGACAGCGAGCGGCCGAGGTCCCCGTGAAGCAGCACTCCCCAGTAGTCGAAGTACTGCTGCCACAGGGGCCGGTCGGTGTTGAGTCCGAACAGGATCCGCAGCGACGCGACGGCGTCCGGGCTCACCTTGCCCTGATTGCGCGCCAGATAGGCCGAGATCGGGTCGCCCTTCATCATCCGGGGCAGGAAGAAGTTGATGGTGATCGCGGCCCAGGCCGTGAACAGGTAGAACGCGGCGCGGCGCAGCAGGAACCTCATCAGCGACCGCCCTTCGACGCAGCGGACGCCCCGAACAGCGCGTCGGGGTTCGGGGACGCATCGCGCAGCCGCCGGGTGTACTCGTGCTGAGGACGCAGGATCACGTCGTCGGCCGGGCCGTGCTCGACCACGACGCCCCTGTGAAGCACCATGATCTCGTCGCTGAAGTGCCGGGCCGTCGCGAGGTCGTGCGTGATGTACAGCACGCCGAGGTTCGACTCGCGCTGCAGCTCGGCCAGCAGATTGAGCACCCCGAGCCGGATCGAGACGTCGAGCATCGAGACCGGCTCGTCCGCGATCAGCAGCCCGGGGCGCGAGGCGAGAGCGCGTGCGATCGCCACCCGTTGCCGCTGCCCGCCCGACAGCTCGTGCGGATGCCGCCCGGCGAGCGCGGGGTCGAGTTTCACGCGCTCGAGCAGCCGCGTCACCTCGGTGTCGATCTGGTCACGTGGCACCACACGGTGCAGGCGCAGCGGCCGCTCCAGGTGGTGACGGATGCTGTGGTACGGATTCAGCGACGCGTACGGGTCCTGGAACACCATGCGCACCGTCTGGCGATACGCCCTCAGGGCCCGGCCCCGCCGCGGAATGGGGTGCCCGTCGAGCAGGATCGTGCCGGAGCTGGGCGACTCGAGCTGCGTGAGGATCTTGGCGATCGTCGACTTGCCCGAACCCGACTGCCCGACGAGCGCCAGGGTGGTGCCGGAGGTCAACGTGAAGCTGACGTCGTCGAGTGCCGTGAGCAGGCCTGCGCCGCGCACGCGGTAGGTGCGGCTGACGTGCGAGAACTCCAGGGTGGTCATACCGCGGCGCCCGTCCGCAGGAACCCGCCGCGGTCGCCGGTGAGGCTCGGGAACGACCCGAGCAGGGTGCGGGTGTACTCGTGCTTCGGCGCACGGAAGATGTGGGAGGGCGTGTCGAGCTCGACGATCTCGCCCGCGCGCATCACCGCGATCCGGTCGCTGATCTCCAGCAGCAGGGGCAGATCGTGCGTGATGAAGATCACCGAGAAGCCGAACTGCCGCCGCAGGTCGGAGATCTGCTCGAGGATCTCGCGCTGGATCAGCACGTCGAGCGCCGTGGTCGGCTCATCCATGATCATCAGCTGGGGCCGCAGGGCCAGGGCCATCGCGATCATCACGCGCTGGCGCATCCCGCCCGAGAGTTCGTGCGGGTACGAACGCAGCCGATCCCGCCCGACCTGCACGATGTCGAGCAGCTCGGCGCACTCCTCGCGTCGCTGCCGCGCCGACATGGTGGGCCGGTGCGTGAGGAACACGTCGCCGAGCTGGGTGCCGATACTGGTCACCGGGTTCAGCGCGTTCATCGCGCCCTGGAACACCATGGACACCTTGTCCCAGCGGAACCGCCGCAGCTCCTCGGTGTCGAGGGCGGTGATGTCGATGTCGCGGCCCGATTCGTCGTGGAAGACCGCGCCGCCCCCGCTGATCACGGCCGGGGGCTTGAGCAGGCGCTGAATCGCGTAGGCGAGTGTGGTCTTGCCGCATCCGGACTCACCGGCGAGACCGAGGATCTCGCCGCGCTTCAGGGTCAGGGACACGCCGCGCACGGCATGTACCGGCGGATCGACGTCGTAGGTGACGTGGATGTCGTCGATGGTCAAGAGCGCCGCTTCAGGCACAGGCTTCCTTGTCTGTTCATGAGAGGTGGGTGCCCCGGACTCGCGCCCGAGGCACCCACGACATCATCTCCCGGTCAGTCCGCGGGCTGCAGCTTGGTCAGGATCAGCATCTGCTGCGGCCGGGTCGGCTCGGGCACCGCGTACGGGTCGTCGTCCGACGGCCAGCCCACGTAGTTGCGCGTATTGAACTCGCCGATGTACGGGCGCGTTCCGATCGGCAGCATCACGGCCTCGTCCACGAACGCGGTCTGCATCGTGTCCAGCGCCTTCGCACGGGCGGCATCGTCCGACGCCGACGCGTAGTCCGCCAGCGCCGCCGTCACCGCATTGTCCTTGAAGCGACCGAAGTTGAACTGCTCCGACTGCGTGCCGATGGGCAGGTAGCGTGCGCCGTCCATCGCGTCCGAGTAGATGTCCCACGGGGTGAGGCCGGTGTCGGTCCAGTGCAGCACGGCCTGGAAGTCGCCGGTGCCCTTCGCTGCCCACCAGGTGTCGACATCCGGGGTCTCGACGGTGGCGGTGATGCCCAGCGCCTTGACCTCGTCCGCGATGAGCGTGATGCCCGTCACGTAGTCGCTCCAGCCCTGCGGCACCTGCAGCGTGAAGGTGACGGCCTTGCCCGACGGATCGGTCAGGGTGTCGCCCTTCCAGGTGTACCCGGCGTCGGTGAGGATCGCCTTGGCGGCATCCACATCGACCTTGTAGTCCTTGCCCTTGAACGCATCCGTGATGTACGGATCGCCGGCCGGGGTCGGCAGTCCGGTGACCGAGGTGAGCGGCGGGACGCTGCCCTCACGCGCGACCTCGCGGTGCTTGTCGCGGTCGACGACGAGGTTCATGGCCTGGCGCAGTGCCTTGTCGTTGAACGGCTTGATCGTGGTGTTGAACCACAGGCCGTCGACACCGAGTCCGGCCGGCGCCCAGTACTTGTTCGCGTCGTCCTTCGACAGGTAGGCATCCTGGATGTTCGGGATGAACGCCTGTGCCCAGTCGGCGTCGCCGTTGGCGAGAGCCGTCGTCAGCGCGGTGTTGTCGTTGTACGACACGTAGTAGAGCGTCGGCACGGCCAGCTTGCCGCCCCAGTAGTCGTCGCGACGGTCGAGCTGCACGCTCTGCGAGTCGAAGCTCGTGAGGGTGTAGCCGCCCGTGCCGACCGGCTTGGGGTTGGTCTCCGTCGTGACGTCCTTCACGTCCTTCCAGACGTGCTCGGGCACGATCAGCTGCTGCAGCACCTTGTCCTGCTTGACGAACTGCGAGCTGCCGAACGTCACGGTGGCGACATTGCCGTCGGCGGTCGCCTCGGTGATGTCGAGGGCCGCGGTGTTGATGCCGGCGTTGTCCTTCAGCAGGTTGAACGTGAACGCGATGTCGGCGGCCGTGAAGGCCTCGCCGTCGTTCCACGTGACGCCGTCGCGGGCGGTCAGGGCGACCGAGGTGAAGCCGTCGGACCACTTCACGTCCGACGCGAGCCACGGCACGATGTCCTGGCTCGGGTCGATCAGGTTGACCATGGCGAGCGGCTCGAAGATCGCGTAGCCGTAGCCGAGCTTCAGAGCCGAGCCGTCGCCGATCCAGGGGTTGTTGTTCTCGGTCGCGATGGCGCCGTCGGGCTTGGCGATGGTCAGCGCGGCGGTGCCGCTGCTGTCGCCGCCGTTGTTTCCGCCGCCGGCCGTGCAGCCGGTGAGCAGCAGGGCAGCCGCGGCGCCGATCGCGGCGGCGGATGTCATCCACTTCTTCATGGAAGGTGTCTCCTCATTGAGTGTGAAGGGTCCGGCTGGGCCGGGGGATGTGGTGTGGGTGGTGCCCGCGGATGCTGTGCTCTCCTCTAGTGTGCGTCGGGGAACTCCACCTGGACCGCGGAGTCCAGACGGATGTCTCGTGCGGAGCGCCCGATCGCGAGCCGGTACGAGCCCGGCACGAGGGTCCAGCGTTCCTGCGTTGCGTCCCAGGCCTCGAATGCGCGCCGTGGGACGGGGACGACGACGCGACGGCTCTCGCCTGCTGCGACGTCGACTCCGGTGAATCCGGCCAGCCAGCGGACCGGACGTTCGATGGCCGCGCCCGCGGGCGGCTCGAGATAGATCTGCACCGTCTCGCGGGCATCCCGCGTACCGGTGTTGCTCAGGGTGACCGCGACCTCGAGCCCGCCGTCGGCGCTCCAGCGGGGCTCGTCGACGTCGGTGTACTCCCACGTGGACCAGCCCAGGCCCGAGCCGAAGGCGGCGGCGGGCACACGGCCGAGCTTCTCCCAGCCGCGATACCCGACATGGATGCCGTCCAGGTAATGCACGCGGCGGTCCGTGCCGGGCAGCGCGTCGCGCACCGGCACATCGGTCTCGTTCGCGGGCAACGTCCACGGGAGCCGTCCAGACGGCTCCAGGTCGCCGGCGAGGATCGCGGCGAGCGCGTGACCCATCTCCTGTCCGGGAAACCACACCCAGAGCACCGTGCGAGCGCGCTCGAGCCACGGCAGCACGACCGGGGCGCCCGCGTTGACGACGATCACCGCATCGGGGTCGGCGTCGAGCACCCGCTCGACGAGTTCGTTCTGGCGGCCGGGCAGCTGCAGGTCGGCGCGGTCCCAGCCCTCGGACTCGACCTCCTCGTTGGTGCCGACGATGACGACGCTGAGGTCGGCCGTGCCGGCGGCGCTGACCGCTTCGGCGATCTCGGTGTCGAGGTCTGACCCCGGGGGACGGTGCCGAATGCCCGCCCGGATGATCGCGCCGTAGCCTCCCGCGCGGATCACGTCGTGGGTGGACTCGACCACCACGATCCGCGGTTCCGTGATCTCGACGTCGGCGCCGTAGCCCGCGGGGTTGTTGATCGAGGAGTCCAGGATCACCTCGACGCCGGCGCTGCCCGCCTGCTGCGCGACTGTCGAACCGTCGATGTCGATGCGGAAGCCGCCGACCGTCGCCACCTCGAGGTGATGGGTTCCGGGCTGCTCGAGCAGCACCTCGACGCGCACGACGACCGTGGCGATCTCGTCCCCGAGGTCGCGCATCCAGCCGTCCCACGCCGCGAGGCGGCGGGTCTCGAGGAGCGAGCCGTCCGCTGCGTGGAGTCTGGCTTCGACCAGTGAGCCGTCGGCCGCCGCCGTGAGTTCCGGCAGGTCGATCTCGGGCGCGAAACGGCGCGAGTCGCCGCCGCGCCGGACGACGAGGTCGGCATCCGGGAAGCGTGCGACGAGTCCCTCGGCCGGCGACACGACGTGAGCGGGGTGCACGGTCGAGCTGCCGCCGCCCAGGACATGCGGGCGCACCGCGTTCGGGCCGATCAGGGCGATGCGCCGGGGCGCGGGACGGTCCCAGACCGGGGATGCCTCGTCCCGGGCGAGCACGACAGTGCTCTGAACCGCGACCCGCGTGATCAGCTCGGCGATGGCGATGCCGTCGGGCGCCACGTTGCCGTGCCCCGGCTCGCTGCCCTCCAGCGCGCCGACGCGCCGGGCGAGCACCAGGATGCGGGCGACCTTGTCGTCGACAACATCCTCGGGCACGGCCCCACCGCGCACCGCGTCGACGAGCGCCTGCTCCCAGGGCCCGCCCGGCCCGGGCATGATGACGTCCAGCCCGCCGAGCGCGCTGGCCTGCGTGGAACGCGTCGCCATCCAGTCCGACACCACGACGCCGTCGAACCCGAGTTCGTCTTTGAGAAGACCGATCACCAGCCCCTGATGCTCGGTCATCAGCGACGTCTCGACCCCGTCATCCACCCGGTTGTAGGCGGCCATCACCGACCACACGCCGGCCTCGACAGCGCTCTCGAACGGCGCCAGGTACACCTCGCGCAGTGCCTGGGTGCTGAGGGTCGAGATGTACTCGGTGCGGTCCGTCTCGGAGTCGTTAGCGATGTAGTGCTTCACGCACGCGGCGACCCCGAGGTCCTGGATGCCGCGCACGACCTGGCTGCCGATGATCGAGGTGAGCAGCGGATCCTCCGAGTAGCACTCGAAATGCCGGCCGCCGACGGGGGTGCGCTGGATGTTGACCTGGGGCGCGAGGACGACGTCGACTCCGTGGGCGCGCGCCTCCTGCGCGAATGCCTGGCCGACCTCGAACGCCGTCCGCGCATCCCAGGTCGCCGAGACTGCGCTCGGGGACGGGAAGAGCGCGGAGGTCTCGCCGGGGATCTCGCCGAGGCCGCGCACGCCGACGGGTCCGTCCGACATGGTCAGTGAGCGCAGCCCGATCCCCGGAAGCTCGTGCATGCGCCACGTGGTCCGACCGGTGAGCAGGCGGACCTTCTCGTCGAGACTCAGGGCGGCGACGAGGGCGCGGACGTCGCGGTCGCGCACCAGCGGGGGTGCGGCGGGCTGCGTCACTCGGGGGGCTCCTCATCGAGTCGGGGGTGGTGCGGAAATACTTACATGCTGGTCAGCAAGTTGCAAGCCTTCGCGGCAAGAGAGCGATAAACCCCTGGTCAGCGGCCCTACCGTTTACCTTCGGGCCGGTCAGCAATGGTCGCTGATAGTGTCTGCGACATGGAGAACACCCCGCCTCGCCGCGCTCCGAAGATGCGGCAGGAGACGATCAGGCGGCGGGAAGAGATCCTCAAGGCGGCGCTCCAGACGTTCGGCAGCAAGGGCTACAACAAGGCGCCGCTGACCGAGATCGCGGACCAGGTCGGCATGACCCACACCGGCGTGCTGCACCACTTCGGCTCGAAGGACCGCCTGCTGCTGGAGGTGCTCGCCTACCGGGACGAGACCGACGTCGCGCATCTCGCGGGCAAGCACATCCCGGGTGGTGTCGACCTGTTCCGCCACCTCGTGCGCACGGCCGTGCTGAACAGCCAGCGCGCCGGCATCGTGCAGGCCTACGCGGTGCTGTCGGCCGATTCGGTGACCGACGACCACCCCGCACGGGAGTTCTTCGCGGGTCGCTACACGACCCTGCGGGCCGAGGTGCGGCACGCGTTCGAAGAGCTCTGCGATGCGAAGGGCGTGACCGACCGTTCGAAGATCGAGGACGGCGCGACCGCGATCCTGGCCGTCATGGACGGTCTGCAGGTGCAGTGGCTGCTCGCGCCCGACGAGGTGGACCTCGCCCGGTCGACAGAGTTCGCCATCCGTGCGATCGTCGCGGGCGTGATCGCGCCGCAGCCGTCCGCTCTCGACTGAGCCGTCCTCGACTGGGCCGTCCTCCACAGGCCCGCGCTCGCGGGGATCATCCCCGCAGCGCGACCGCCTCGCTCACCCATCGTGCGTACCGATCCCACGGGTCGTCGACGCCCGCGGCCACCGACGCGACATGCGCGCTGAGCCGCCGAGACATCCGGAACCATTCCGAACCGGGAAACCGTTCGTCGGCGAACTGCGCGTGCCGCCTCTGCTCGAGCGTGCGGTCGCCACGCTCGAACGCCAGCACCTGCTCGTGCCAGATCGCAGTGAACCGCTGACGCGGATTGGCGCTGGTGCCGATCTTGATGCGGTCGGCCTGGCGCAGGTAGTAGACGACGTCGACACGCGGTGGCGGCAGTTCGCCGTCGACGACCTCGCCCACCCGCCACTCGCAGACGGCGCAGATCCAGCCGCTGGGGTACCGGATGCCGACCCGCGATCCGCAGGCACGGCACGCGACGGGGAGCAGATCGGTTCTGCCGGACTCGCGTGACGCCCAGTCGGCGGCGAGCGCCAGATGCAGTTCGCACAGCGCGACGGGAGCTGCCGGATCGACGTCCCCGGCGCATCCGGCCCCGACCAGGCACGCGGAACCTGCACCCCTGCGCCTCATGGGGAAAGTCTGCCCCTCTCCCCTGACGCTTCGCCGGGTCCGGCGCACCGCCTGCGTCAGGCGCCCGGCGTGACCGGCCCGAGCACCGCGTCCGAACGCTGGCCGGCCGCGGCGCCCTTCAGCTCGATCAGAATGGTGTGGGTGGGGGTGTCGCCGATGTTGCTGCCGGCGTGCTCCTGCGCGGCGAGCCAGACGGCCTGGCCCGCGGCGAGCTCGACGTCGACCTCGCGGCCTCCCGACATCAGGCGGCGGCGGAAGTCGGTCAGCGTCACCATCACGCTGTTGGGATGCACGTGGGGCGTGGTCGTCGTGCCCGGCACGTCGGAGTAGTCGAGCACGCGCACGAACTCGTTCTCCCAGAGGGTGCGGTAGTGGTCGGGGTTGGTCACCGTGGGGTCGTCGCTCATGCAGCGACCCTACGTCCGGAGCGGCCGCTCCGAACCACTCCCGGTGCCAGACTGTGCCAGTGCCAGACTGTGCCCGAAGGAGGCGACGTTGCCGATCCACCCGTGGCTGGCTGAGAGGTTCACGCTGATCCGCGACATCCGCTCCTTCGACGCGACGGTCGGTGATCCGGTCGCGGGCGAGCTCTTCCTGCGCTACCTGCAGGACCCGCAGCCCTGGAATCCGCCCGACGGCGTCCGCGTCGAAGACCGGATGGCCGGAACCGTGCGCGTCAAGGTGTTCCGGCCGGCGAGTTCTGCCGGGCCGGCGAGCGCGCTGCTCTGGATGCACGGCGGAGGTTTCGTCCTGGGATCGGCCGACGACACCGAGTCGGTGATCCCCGGTTACGAGCTGGCGGCACGCGCCGGAGCCGTGGTGGTCCCCGTCGACTACCGCCTCGCCGTCGGCGGGGTCCGGTATCCCGCGCCGCTGGACGACACGCTCGCCGCCTGGGACTGGCTGACGCGGAACGCCGCCGACCTCGGCGCGGACCCGGCGCGGCTGTTCGTCGGCGGCACCAGCGTCGGTGCCGCCCTCGCCACGGCGGTCGCGGTGCGGATGCGCGACTCCGGGCGGGCGATCCCGCGCGGAATGCTGCTGGCGTACCCGATCGAGCACTTCCCGACGCCGCCGCTCGCGCCGGAGCTGCTCCCCGCGCTCGAGTTGCTTCCGGCGATGCTGCGCTTCCCCGCGGAGTACCAGCTCGAAATCGTCCAGAACTATCTCGGCCGCACCGTCGACCTGCCCGCCGACGCGGTGCCGGGCAACCACTACGTCGCCGGCCTGCCGGAGGCGTGGATCGCGCCGGCCGAGTACGACGACCTGCGACCCTCGGGCGAACTGCTCGCGGCGCAGCTGACGGCCGCCGGCGTGCCTGCCCACCTGCGGATCGCGCGGGGCATGGTGCACGGGTTCCTCGGCCGCGGGCCGTCGCTCGAGCCGGTCTCCGAGATCCTCGACTTCTTCGCGGCGGCGCTGAGCTAGTGGGAATCGCCACCTTCCTGTTCGGCTTCCGGGTGAAGCAGCCGCGCGAGTACCTGCGGGTGCGTCGCATCCGAAGCCGTATCTATGCGAGGGTCGCGCCGCTGCGCGCCGAGATCTCGCGCTCCCCCGAGCCGGTTGCGTTCGGCGACCTCGACCACGGCAGCTTCCGGGGCATCCGCGCGGGAAAGCGCTGGGGGGATGTCTTCGACTGTGCCTGGCTGCGCGTCACCGGGGAGGTGCCGGCAGGCATCCGGAACCCGGTGGTGATGCTGGGCATCGGCGGGGAG
>JAODAS010000169.1 GCA_025463555.1 Schumannella sp. | reverse complement strand
TCAAACGCCACGAGCAGCAAGGGCACGACAGGGGTCTTCGTCTCAGTCAACGTCATCTCCGAACCGGTGGGGGATCGAGCAGGTTACAGCCGCTCGCCGACCGCGTGGCTCAGACCCGGCGATCGCGATGCGCGGCACCTCGGTAGCGCTGTTCGAATTGCGACAGTTTTCAGGGAAGCACACTCCGCGACAGCTCCGCCACAGTCCCACCACAGCCTGCGCTCAGATTCGCGGGAGCTTAATGGGAGAAGCTAATGCATACCCCCCGAAAGTAGGTCACGACTCGATGCTTCTGCCGCTCCCCCGCAGACCCCGATTCCTGCGCGGTGCCCACCTGCCCTCGCCCGTCGAAGCCCCCTTGCTGCGTACGCAGCGCCTTGTCCTCCGTCCGCACGAGATGAGCGACCTGGAGACGTGGACCCGCATCGAGAGCGACCCCAGCATCCGGGGCAACCTGCATTGGCCTGTTCGCACTCAGGGCGAAATGCGCTCTCATCTGCGGGAACGCACCCGCAGCACAGCGCTCTGGCAGGCCGACGACTTTCTGGCCCTCGCGGTCGAACTCGATGGCACGGTCATCGGAGATGTGTCGATGCACCTGCGCACTGTCGCGTCCGAGACCCGGTCGGCGGAGATCGGCTGGTTGCAGCTGCCTGAATACCGGGGCCGCGGATACGCGACCGAGGCGGCCGAGGAGCTGCTCGGCTTCGCCTTCCAGACGCTCGGCGCCCGCTGGGTGACGGCGATCATCGACGACGACAACGAGTCGTCGATGGCGCTCGCACGGCGCCTCGGATTCGACCGCATCGCCCAGACCGGGCGCAAGGTCACGTTCCTCACAACGGAAGCGCGGGCCGCACTGGCCTCGTACCGCACGCTCGATCCCCGCGAGTCGGCTGACGCGCACTCCCAGCGCGGCTCTTCCGTCAGACGCTAATCTCGTTGTGCGCTCGGCCGCACCGACGGCGGAGCCGGATCAGCGAGGAGCAGACATGACGGACGCATCGACCGCGGCGACAGGGACGATCGACGCCCTGGAGGGATCTCCGTTCAGCCTTGCCGGGTCGGCCGCGCTCGTCACCGGTGCGACCCGGGGCTTGGGCCGCGCGATCGCCCTCGAACTCGCGCGCGCAGGCGCCGATGTGGCCATCGGGATGCGCAACCCCGGCGACGACGACGACCTCGTCGCCGAGATCGAGCGGTTCGGAGTGCGTGCGCTCCCGGTGAGAATGGACGTGCTCGATCTCCCGGAAAGCCGCGCCGCGATCAGCCAGGCCGCCGCTGACTTCGGGCACATCGACATCCTCGTGAACAACGCCGGCGGAGGAATCAGCGAGCCGGCGATCGACGTCAGCGAAGAGGACTTCGACGCGGTGTGGGCCCTCAACACCCGCTCGACGTTCTTCCTCTCGCAGCATGCCGCGCGCCTGATGCGCGCATCCGGTGGCGGGTCGATCGTGAACATCGCGTCGCAAGCAGGTCTGGTCGCACTGCCCGGTGAGGCCTCGTACTGCATCAGCAAGGCGGCCGTCGTGCACATGACGCGTTGCCTCGCAGTCGAGTGGGGCGAGTACGGCATCCGCGTCAACGCCGTCGCCCCCACGTTCATCGAGACCGACGGGACCAGCGAGGCGCTCTCCGACGAGGCCTTCAAGGCCGACACCATCGAACGGATCGCCGCCCTCCACCGCATCGGCGTGCCCCGGGAGGTGTCGGGCGCCGTCGCGTTCCTCTGTTCTCCCGCGGCGTCGCTGATCACGGGCCAGACGCTCCCGATCGACGGCGGGTGGACCGCCCGCTGAAACGCGCGGCGCGCGCGAGATGCCGTCAGCCGGCCGGCGGCGGTGCGAGCGCGGCGAGGGCAGTGCGGTTGGTCTCGTAGACGGTCACCCCGTCGAGGAGTCCGAGGTGTTCCAGGCGCTCGCGGAGGCCTGGGCGCAGCCGGCTCAGTGCGAGGTCCGCGTTGTGGTCGGCGAGCCAGCCATGCACCGAACGGAATGCGTCGGCGCCGGTGACGTCCACATCCGTCACCGCCTCCAGGTCGAGCACGACGTGCCGAGCCGAGGTGGCCCGCACCGCACGCTTGACGGCCTGCTCGAACACCGCGCTGTTCGCGAAGAAGAGCGGGGCCGCCAGGCGGATGACGACGACACCGGGGACGGTCGGCTCGCCCGGTTCGGCGGTATCCAGAAGAGAGGCGTTCGGGTCGCCGTCGGCGGCGAGCGTGTCGATAGCCGGGTTCGCAGCTCGCCCCGTCACGTTGATGACGGAGAGCACGAAGGCGATCACGATACCCGCGATCGGTCCCAGTAAGAGGGCGCCGAGAAAACAGACGACCGCGATCACGAACTCGAATCTGTCCTGTCGCCACAGCGAAGCGAGGTCGGGGATTCCGAGCAGCGGCACGACGGCGACGGCCACGATCGCGCCGATGGCAGGCGACGGGATGTGCTCGAGCAGCGCGGTGCCGAAGACGAGCAGGGCGAGGGTGCCGACCGCCGTGACGAGGCTCGGGAGCTGTGTGCGCGATCCGGCTTGGTCCACAGCCGCGGTGCGGGACGTCGAGGAGCCGACGGTGAATCCCCCCGTGAGACCGGCGCCCACGTTGGCGAGCCCGAAGGCGAAGAGGTCGCGATTCGGGTCGGTGCGGTAGCCGCGCTTCTCGCCGTATGAACGGGAGACCAGCAGCCCCTCCCCCATCGTGACCATGGTCAATGCGATGGCCGACGGGATGAGCGCCAGCCACATTGTCCAGTCGATCGCCGGCCAGGCGAGCGTCGGCGGGCCGGCCTCCACCTTGCCGAGCACGTCGACGCCCGCCTTCTCGGCGCCGGTGAGCACGACGACCACCGTCGCCACGATCAGTACGACGAGGGCCCACGGAACGACTCGAGCGATTCGCCGGCCGGCCAGCAGCACGAGAAGCGAGCCGGCCGCGATGAGCGAAGACCAGACGTTGACTGTGGGGAGACCGGAGAACACCCCGACCAGCTTGTCGACGAACTCGCCGCCGCTGTCGATCGTGATGCCGAGCATCTTGGCGACCTGGCTGACCAGGATGTCGAGGGCGAGCCCGCCGACGAAACAGATGAGGCTCGGCTTCGACAGAAAGTTCGCCAAGAACCCGAGCTTGAAGACCGCGCACAGCAGGAACAGCACGCCGCCGATGATCGCCTGCGCCAGCGCGAGGGTGATGTAGTCCTGACTGCCGGCCACGGCGAGGCCGCCGATCGACGACGCGACCAGAGCGGCCGCTGCGGCATCCGGTGACGCGACGAGTTGCCTCGAAGACACCGTCAGCGCGTACAGGATGCTCGGCACGACCAGCGCATAGAGGCCGGCGGTCGGCGGCAGCCCGGCGATCTGGGCGTAGCCGATGTTCAGGGGAACGGCGATCGCGAGCAGGGTGATGCCGGCGAGCACCTCACGTGCGGCATTCCGCCGGGTCAGCCCGGCGAGAGGCCGGACCCCGGCGCGCCGGTCCGGCACCGCCTCGGCGGGCGGCGCCGGAGGTCTAGCCGGCTGGGCGGTCACGTCACGTCATCCGACGTGCGCGATCAGACCCGAGGTGCGGTGGTGCCTGGTGCGGCTGAGCTCGGTGCGGCCGGGTCGTGCGCGAGTGCACGGGCTTTGAGGTGCGCGAACTCCTCCGGCGTGATGGTGCCGTTGTCGAGCAGCGCTTTGGCCTTCGCGATCTCGTCGGCCGGGCTGGACGCGGCGACGTGACGAATGTAGGTGTCCGTCGCATCCTGAACCTGCCTGGCTTCCTTCTGGCTGCGCTCGGCCATGCCGGGGCCGCGGGCGATCAGGTAGACCAGCGCCGTGAGGAACGGCACGAAGATCAGGAAGAGGATCCACAGCGCCTTCCACCAGCCGTTCAGCTTGTGGTCACGGAAGAGGTCGCCGA
>JAODAS010000159.1 GCA_025463555.1 Schumannella sp. | reverse complement strand
TGCTTCGCCTCCGCGAGGCCGAGATTGGTGTAGCCGCGCCACAACCTGATCGCCTGGATCAGGTCGCCCGAGCGCAACGCGTCCACGACATCCGGTGGCGGGTTGCCGATGTCGGGAGCTGTCGCGTCGGGCGCGATGCCATCGAGACGGACGTACAGGGCGTCGACGAGACGGCCGAGACGCTTCACGTCGGCCTGCAGCTGGGCGATCTCTTCTGGCTCGGTGGGCACGGCGCCAGACTACGCAGAAGCCCCCGCCCGGCACCAGGCCGAGCGGGGGCTCTCCGTGAACCGCGAGTGCGGCTACTTCTTTTCCTTACCGAAGACCTCGCCCTCCATGGCGTCGTAGCCCTCCTTCTGCGGGTCGCCGTGGGCGCCGCCGCTGATCGCGTACTCCTCCTCGGGCGAGAGCACCAGGCGGTGCCGGCCGATGAGCGCGAAGAGCACGATGCCGACGACGAAGATCACGAGGAACGTGATCACCGCGAGGCCGAACACGCCGTTGAACACGATCCCGAGGAACGCACCCAGGGCGATGATGCCGGCGACGATGGCGCCGCCGACCCCGGTCGGCGACTTGTACGGACGCGACGCGTTCGGGAACTTCCGGCGCAGCACCACGAACGACACCATCTGCATCATGTAAGAGATGACGGCGCCGAACACGGCGATGAACAGGATGACCCCGGTCGCAGCACCCGCCGCATCCGGGTTGATGGCAGGCACGATGTAGGCGACCACCAGCAGGATGATGAAGCCCAGGATTCCGCCGACGAGAAGCGCGACCCACGGTGTCTTGTGCCGGGTGCCGGTGAGCGACAGGAACTTCGGGTAGTAGCCCGCCCGCGACAGCGAATACATGTTGCGCCCGTAGGCGAACATGATGCCCTGCAGCGAGGCGAGGAGGCCGATCAGCGCGAACAGCGCGAGCAGCGCGGCGACGCTGTCGGGCAGGAACGCCCGGAAGCCCGCGAGCAGTGGCTCGTCGCCGTCGCCCGGCGAGACGGTCAGCGCATTGGAGCCGGTGACCGCCGGGTTGAGGAACAGGATCACGAGGGCGAAGAACGCCAACGTGACGACGCCCCAGACCCCGGCCTTGGGGATGTCCTTGGCGGGAGAGTTGGATTCCTCCGCCGCGAGTGGCAGCTCCTCGATGCCGAGGAAGAACCAGATCGCGAACGGCAGCGAGTAGAGGATGCCGATGACGCCGAACGGCAGGAACGACGACTCCCCATCTGCGGGCGCGATGTCGAGCAGTCGCGAGAAGTCGACGGCCCCATTGGCGAGAGCGAGCACCGCGAACAGCAGGATGACAGCCATCGAGATGATCGCGACGATTAGTGCGAAGCGGAACCCGACGGCGGCACCCAGCGAGTTCAGCCAGATGAAGACAGCGAACAGCACGATCCACCACACCCAGGCGAAGCCCGCGCCCGACAGGTCGAAGCCGGTGAACGTGGTGACGATCGAGTTGAGGTACGACGCCGAGAACAGCACGATGACCGCCGTGGTGACGACGTACTCGATCGTCTCGGCGAGGCCGGTGACGAATCCGCCGAACGGACCCATGGCCGCCCGTGCGAACGAGTACGCGCCGCCGGTGTGCGGCTGGGCCGCGGCCATCTCGCCGATGGAGAAGATCATCGTGAAGTACATGACGATGATGATCAGGGTTGCGATCAGAAGGCCGCCCCAGCCGGTTGTGCCCAGGCCGACGTTCCAGCCGGAGAAGTCGCCCGAGATGACGGCGGCGATGCCGAGGCCCCACAGGCCCCACACGCCGGCGGTGCGCTTCAGACTTCGCTTCTCGAAGTAGCCCGCGCCGGCCTCGGTGTACGTGGCACCTCCAGCGCGCTTGGTGTCTGTCATTCCGGTCCTTTCCAGGGGGGAGGGTGGACGCCAAGCCAGGAACAACGGCGTCCACGCTTGAAGAGAGAATGGCGTCCATTGGTACCCTGTGTCTACCTTTGGGTGTAAACGACTCGTTACATCTGCTGAGATGCACGAAGGCTGCATGGTGTGTAATGGTCGGAACCGAGGGAGTGACAATGGGCGTACGTTCAGGAAACCTCACGCTCGATGAGCTGAACGGCCTCATCGACAAGCGTGAGATCGACACCGTGCTGCTCGCGTTCCCCGACATGCAGGGGCGCCTCGTCGGCAAGCGGGTGTCGGCGCGCCTGTTCCAGGACGAGGTCGCCGCGCACGGTGCGGAAGCCTGCAACTACCTCATCGCGGTCGACGTCGACATGAACACTGTCGCCGGGTACACCCTCTCCAGCTGGGAGACCGGCTACGGCGACATGGTGCTGAAGCCCGACTTCGACAGCCTGCGCCTCATCCCGTGGCTGCCGGGCACCGCCATGGTGATGGCCGACCTGACCAGCATCGAGGGCGAGCCGCTCATCCAGAGCCCGCGCGAGATCCTGCGCACCCAGCTGAAGCGGCTCGAAGAGCGGGACCTGACCGCGTTCGTCGGCACCGAGCTGGAGTTCATCGTCTTCGACGACAGCTTCCGCGAGGCATTCGCCAAGGGATACACCGGCCTCACGCCCGCCAGCGACTACAACATCGACTACGCCGTGCTGGCATCCACCCGCATGGAGCCGCTGCTGCGCGACATCCGGCTCGGGATGGAGGGTGCCGGGATGTACTGCGAAGGCGTCAAGGGCGAATGCAACTTCGGCCAGCAGGAGATCGCGTTCAAGTACACCGAGGCTCTCGCCACCTGCGACAACCACACGATCTACAAGAACGGCGCGAAAGAGATCGCGGATGCGCACGGCAAGGCACTCACGTTCATGGCCAAGTTCAACGAGCGCGAGGGCAACAGCTGCCACATCCACCTCTCGGTTCGCGGCGCCGACGGCGATGCGGTGATGGCCGGCGACGGCGAACACGGATTCTCGAAGCTGATGGAGCACTGGACCGCGGGCCTGCTGGCCACCATGCGCGAGCTGACGTTGTTCTTCGCCCCGAACATCAACTCGTACAAGCGCTATGTGGAGGGCAGCTTCGCGCCGACCGCGGTCGCCTGGGGTCTCGATAACCGCACCTGCGCGTTGCGGATCGTCGGGCACGGGCCGTCTCTCCGGGTCGAGAACCGCGTCCCCGGGGGAGACGTGAACCCGTACCTGGCGGTCGCGGCCATCATCGCCGGGGGCCTGCACGGCATCGAGAACGAACTCGAGCTCGAGCCCATGCTGACCGGCAACGGCTACACCTCGGATGGCCCGCGCGTGCCGGCGACGCTGCGCGATGCACGCGATCTGTTCGCCGGCTCCACGGTGGCGAAGGCCGCGTTCGGCGAGGATGTCGTGGCGCACTACCTCAACAACGCGCGTGTGGAACTGGCGGCGTACGACGCTGCCGTGACGGATTGGGAGCGGGTCCGTGGTTTCGAGAGGTTCTAACGCTGGTCGAGTAGCCGGCGCCGGCGTGTCGAGACCCTTGATCGGCCTGACGAGTTACCGGCAGCGAGCCCAGACCGGCGTGTGGGATGTCACCGCGTCCTTCCTGCCTGCGGTCTACATCGACGCGGTGACCCGCGCCGGCGGCATCGCGGTGCTGCTGCCGCCGCAAGAGCCCGCGGATGCGGCTGTCGCGGCGGAGGTGGTCGCATCGCTCGACGGCGTGATCGTCACGGGAGGCGGCGACATCGCACCCGAGCGCTACGGCGCCGAGCGGCACGAGAAGACCGATCCGCTCAATGCGATGCGCGATGCCTGGGAGGACGCGATCCTCTCCGCCGCGATCGAGCAGGGGGTGCCGTTCCTCGGCATCTGCCGCGGCCTGCAGGTGCTGAACGTGAACCGCGGCGGCACCCTGCTGCAGCACCTGCCCGACGTCGTGGGCGACGATCGCTACAACAAGGGCGGCGGGGAGTTCGCCGTCAATCGCGCCGAGATCGAGGGCGGCAAGCTCGCCGACCTTCTCGCCGGAGACTCCGCCCTCGACGTCAAGAGTTATCACCACCAGGCGGTCGAGCAGCTCGGCGACGGCCTCACGGTAACCGCGCGAGCCGAGGACGGAACCGTCTACGCGATCGAGTTGCCGGGCGTGCCTTTCGGCGTCGCCGTGCAGTGGCACCCCGAGGAGGATGCCGCCGAGGACGCGCGACTGTTCGCCGGCCTGGTCGAGGCGGCACGTGCTCATCGCGAGGTGCCGGCATGACATCCACGACCCTGATCAACCCGTCCGACGAGTCGGTGCTGCAGACCGTCGAGCACACGTCGCTCGAGCAGGTCGATGAGGCGGTCGCCCGCGCGGTCGCCGCTCAGCGGTCGTGGGCGGCCCTCGCTCCCGCCGATCGCGCTGCGGCGCTGCGACGGTTCGCCGCGACCGTCGATGCGCACGTCGAGGAACTCGCTCAGCTCGAGGTGCGCAACTCGGGGCACCCGATCGGCTCGGCTCGCTGGGAGGCGGGTCACGTGCGCGACGTGCTGAACTACTACTCCGGCGCTCCCGAGCGGATGATCGGGCAGCAGATCCCCGTCGCCGGCGGCATCGACATCACGTTCCACGAGCCCCTCGGCGTGATCGGCGTGATCGTGCCGTGGAACTTCCCCATGACGATCGCGAGCTGGGGTTTCGCGCCGGCGCTCGCAGCGGGCAACGCCGTGCTGCTGAAGCCGGCGGACTGGACGCCGCTGACAGCGATCCGGCTCGGCGAACTGGGGCTCGAGTCGGGGTTGCCCGAGGGGCTGTTCCAGGTGCTGCCGGGACGCGGGTCGGTCGTGGGGGAGCGCTTCGTCACGCATCCGCAGGTGGCGAAGATCGTGTTCACCGGGTCGACCGACGTGGGCAAGCAGGTGGCGGCCGGATGCGCGGCTCTGGTGAAACCCGTCACGCTCGAGCTCGGCGGCAAGAGCGCCAACGTGGTCTTCGCCGATTCCGACTTGGAGCGGGCGGCAGCAACCGCACCCGGAGCCGTGTTCGACAACGCGGGCCAGGACTGCTGCGCGCGCAGCCGCATCCTGGTCGAGCGGAAGGTGCTCGATCGGTTCCTCGAACTCCTCGAGCCGAGTGTGAAGGCGTTCACAGTCGGCTCCCCGGCTGACGAGCGCACCGAGATGGGTCCGCTCGTCTCGGCGGCGCACCGCGACAGTGTGCAGGCATTCCTCGACGGGCCGGATGCCGTGGTCGCGTTCCGTGGTTCGGCACCCGAGGGACCGGGCTACTGGATGGCTCCCACGGTCTTGCTGCCCGCATCCCGAGCCGACCGGGTCGCGACGGAGGAGATCTTCGGACCGGTGGTCAGCGTGCTGCCGTTCGAGGACGAGGCCGACGCGATCGCTCTCGCCAACGACAGCATCTACGGCCTGTCGGGGTCGATCTGGACGAACGACCTCGGGCGCGGCATCCGCGTCGCCCGCGGGGTTCAATCGGGCAACCTCAGCGTCAACTCGCATTCGAGCGTGCGCTACACGACCCCCTTCGGCGGCATGAAGCAGAGCGGCCTCGGTCGCGAGCTCGGACCCGATGCCGCTCTGCACTTCACCGACACCAAGAACGTCTTCTTCGCCACCACCCCGCCGGTGGTTGAGTAGCCGGCTGGCCGGCGTATCGAAACCACACCCCGAAAGGACCACCATGGACCTCACTCAACGCCTCGCCGGCAAGGTCGCCGTGATCACGGGCGGCACCGGAGGCATCGGCTTCGCCACGGCGAAACGCTTCGCCGCCGAGGGCGCGAAGGTCGTTCTCGGCGACGTGGTCGACGCAGCGAAGGGCGAGGCTGCCGCGGAGGAGGTCGGCGGACTCTACGTCACCGTCGACGTCACCGACAAGCAGCAGGTCGACGCGCTCTTCGACACGGCGGCGTCGGCCTACGGGTCGGTCGACATCGCGTTCAATAACGCCGGCATCTCACCGCCGGAGGACGACTCCATCGAGACCACCGAGCTCGAGGCCTGGGATCGCGTGCAACTGGTGAACCTGACGAGCGTGTACCTCTGCTCGCGGGCCGCGCTGCGTCATATGGTGCCGGCCGGACGTGGGTCGATCATCAACACGGCGTCGTTCGTCGCGGTGCTCGGCAGTGCGACGTCGCAGATCTCGTACACCGCGTCAAAGGGCGGGGTGCTCGCGATGACGCGGGAACTCGGCGTGCAGTTCGCGCGGCAGGGGATCCGGGTCAACGCGCTGTGCCCCGGACCGGTGAACACGCCGTTGCTCAAGGAGTTGTTCGCGAAAGACCCGGAACGCGCGCAACGCCGGCTCGTCCACGTGCCGGTGGGCCGGTTCGCCGAGCCGGAGGAGCTCGCCGCCGCGGTGGCGTTCCTCGCCAGCGACGACGCGTCGTTCATCACCGCATCGACGTTCCTCGTCGACGGGGGCATCAGCGCCGCCTACGTCACGCCCCTCGGTGATTGAGTAGCGCCGCGCAGCGACGCGTATCGAAATCAGGATGAGATGACGGATGCCGCGGAGGCAAGCCAGGCGCGTCTCGACGACGCCGTCTTCCGCCCGGTGCGTGCCGGCAACTCGCTCGAAGACACCACGGCGCGCCTGATGCAGACGATCAGGCTCGGGGTCGTTCCGCCCGGGCAGGCGCTGCCGAGCGAACGGGAGCTGGCGGTGCGCTTCTCGGTCAGCCGCGACACGGTGCGCGAGGCGATCAGGGAGCTGAGCGACACCGGCTACCTGCGCTCACGCCGGGGGCGCTACGGCGGCACGTTCGTCAGCGACCCGCTGCCCGACTCGCCCATCGTGCCGGTCGTGCCACCGACCGCTGCCGAACTGGATGACCTGCTCGGGTTGCGCGAGATCCTCGAGGTCGGCGCGGCACGGGCAGCTGCCGCCCGCACTCTCGACGCCGAGGCGCGCGCCCTGCTCTGGACGCGCCTCGCAGAAGTGTCCGCGGCATCCACCACCGATTACCGCCGCCTCGACTCGCGCCTGCACCTGACCATCGGCGAGATCGCCGGGGTGCCGTCGGTCGTGACCGTGATGGCCGACAACCGCACGCGGCTGAACGAACTGCTCGACAGCTTTCCGCTGCTGCCGCGCAACATCGAGCACTCGAATCGCCAGCACGAGGCGATCGTGATGGCGATCCTGTCGGGCAACCAGGATGGCGCGGCGGATGCCGTGCGCGAACACCTCGAGGGGTCCGCTGCCCTGCTGCGCGGGTTCCTCGCTTAGCGACGGGACCCGCGCAGGGCGAGGACTACGGCTTGGGAGTGCGTGGGCGCGGGACCGGCCTGGTGGCGGCGGGCGTGGTGGCGGCCGGCGTGGTGGCAGCCGGGGCGACGGTCGTGGTGGTCGCGCGAGGCGGCAGCACGCCGTCGGGCGCACCGTTCGTGCGCAGGTAGAGCTTCGCGGCGCGCGTGCCGATCAGCAGGAAGCGCACCAGGAGCACGAGCAGGGCGACCCAGATCAGGAACAGGATCGATCCGACGAGGATCGAGGCCAGTTTGGCCAGGATCTCGAAGAAATCCCAGTGGAAAGCGTTGCCGAACATCAGTATTCCTCCACGTCTTTGGACCGCTCGATGACGGTCCCGATGGCGATGGCGAGGGTCGCGCCCCAGCTCAGCCACAGCAGGATGAGCCGCCAGTCGCGCGGCCCGTTCTTCGTGGTCTTCGCCAGGCCGAACACGCCGAACGCCGCACTCAGCACACTGCTGTTGAGGATGAACTTGCGCATCTCGCCTCCGGTTCCGTCGCCTTCCACGCTACCCCGAACCGGCGCAGAGCCCGACGGAACCTGGGCGTACCCTCCAAATCTGACCGATCGGTCAACTTCTGGTGGCCGGTTCAGTGGTCGCCGGGAGGCGGCGTGTCGAGACGGGCTGGGGGCTGATTTCGACACGCGCGCAAGCGCGCTACTCAATCAGCGGCGCGCTCAATCAGCGACGGGCAGCGACTTCAGTGTGCGACGGTGCGTGCGGCGTTCGCCGCGCGATGCGCCGGCGGCGACCGGCAGCGGCTCGCGCAGGGAGTGATCCTGCGCGAGGTGCTCACGCGCGAACGCGACCGTCTCGATCAGCAGGGCCAGCTTCTTCCTGGGGTCGCGAACCTTGTGCGTGACGACTTCGGCGACGACCTGACCGTCCCAGCCGCTGTTCGCCAGATACTGCAGGGTCTCGGCCACGGGCTGCGTGCCGCGGCCGGGGGCGAGGTGCTCGTCGAAGATGTTGCCCTCGTCGGCCGACTTCGTGCCATCGCACAGGTGGATGTGCCGCAGGCGGTCGCCCATCGCCATCGCCATCTCGAGCGAGTCGCGGCCCGACAGGGAGGCGTGCGAGAAGTCCAGAGTCATGCGGTCGACGTCGAGGTCGAGCGGGTCGGGGCTGGGGGCGTACGCCTTGAGGGCCTTGCCCGCGATCTTCCACGGGAACATGTTCTCGACGCAGATCTCGATGCCGGTCTCGAGGTGCACCTCGCGCACGATGCGCTCGAAGTTGGTGGCGTATTCGGCCTGCCAGCGAAAAGGCGGATGCACGACGACGGAGCGTGCGCCGACCTCGGCGGCCAGTTCGGCCGACCTCAGCAGCTTCAGGCCGGGGTCGCGGCCCCACACATTCGTGGTCAGCAGCAGCACGGGCGCGTGGATCGCCAGGATCGGCAGCGAGTACTTGTCGCTCAGCATCCGCAGCGACGCGGCGGTCTGGGTCGCGGAGTCGTTGGTGACCATGACCTCGATGCCGTCATAGCCGGCGATGCGTCCGAGCCGGAATGCGGCTTCGAGACCGAGGGGGAAGGCGCACGACGTGCTCATGCCGATGGAAATCATTCCGTCCAACCTACTGGGCCGATGTGTCGTGCGTGTGACGCGAGTGCCCGCGCCTAGGTGTGATCGCAGGGGTTCGCAACCCTCAACCTGCCGGATTGCAACGCTGATACCGTGGCGACATGGGCGACGAAAAATACTCCTTCGTCGTCGTGTCGAACCGGCTCCCGATCGATCACGTTCCCGATGAGGACGGCGTCTCCCGCTGGAAGGCGTCCCCGGGCGGCCTCGTCACCGCGCTCGAGCCCGTGATGCGGGCCGCCGACGGCGCCTGGGTCGGGTGGGCGGGCCAGCCCGATATCGAGTTGCCCGCCTTCGATCACGAGGGCATCCGCATCGTGCCGGTGCCGCTGTCTCCCGACGATCTCGAGATGTACTACGAGGGCTTCAGCAACGACACGCTGTGGCCCCTGTATCACGACGTCATCGCGCAGCCCGGCTATCACCGCGTCTGGTGGGACAGCTACGTCGTGGTCAACCAGCGATTCGCGGATGCCGTGGCCGGCATTGCGGCGGCCGGTGCGACGGTGTGGGTCCAGGACTACCAGTTGCAGCTCGTGCCGCGCATGCTGCGGGAGTTGCGGCCCGATCTGACGATCGGCTTCTTCAACCACATCCCGTTCCCCGCCTACGGCATCTACTCGCAGCTGCCCTGGCGCACCCAGATCATCGAGGGGCTGCTGGGCGC
>JAODAS010000102.1 GCA_025463555.1 Schumannella sp. | reverse complement strand
GCGGCGACGGCTGCGCGTGCCTGCTCGAGCCCGATCCGGATGCCCTCCCCGGTCAGCGCGTCGACGTACCCGGAGGCGTCGCCCAGCAGCATCGTGCGGCCCGCCACGCGCGCACGCGTCCGCTGCCGGAACGGGCCTGCGCCGCGCAACTCGCTCGCCGGTTCCGCATGCTTCACGCGGGCGGCGAGTTGCGGTGCCGCGGCGAGGGCCTCGTCGAAGTGGACACCCTGGCGCGCCAGGAGTGCCAGGCCGACCATGCCGTCGGCGGTGGGGGTGACGTAGATCTCGCCTGCGCGTGTCCAGTGCACCTCGATCAGGTCGGACCACGGCTCGACGCGGTAGTGGCGGCGCTGGCCGTACCGGCGGCGGGCCGCCGGGGCGGGGAGCGCGAGCCCGACCTCCCGTGCGACGTGGGAGTGCAGCCCGTCGGCGGCGAGCAGCCAGTCCGCGTGGATCCCGGCGGCGCGGATCCCTGCGGACTGATCGCCGGCGCGGTCCTGCTCCACGGTCTCGACGCGCCCCTGCACGAAGCGGGTGCCGAGCTCCTCGGCGCGTGCGTGCAGGGCGGCGTGCAGGGTGGTGCGCCGCACGCCGAGCCCGTGCCCCCCGAGCCCGTCGCCATCGGCGAAGCGATGGGTGGCACTGCGGCGGTCGTCTCGGTAGTCGACGCCGCGCAGGGGGAAGCCGCGGGGATGTACTCCCAGACGTGCAAGCGCCGGCACGGCGCCCGGCATCAGGCCTTCGCCGCAGGCCTTGTCGATGGGCCCGAGGCGCGGTTCGACCACGATCACGTCGAGTCCCGCCAGGCGTGCCTCGATGGCGGCGGCGAGGCCGACCGGTCCTCCTCCGGCGACGAGGATCTGGGTGTCCAATGTGCGGGAGGAGCGCCCCGCCATCAGCGGACCGCGGCCTTGAGCGCGCGGTCTTCCGCCGGGATCCGGAACCCGATCAGCAGCACGGCGTTCAGCACCGCGAACACCGCCGCCGTGATGAACGCGGTGTGCACGAGGGGGATCGCGGCCCCCTCGATGACCACGAGCAGGTAGTTGGGGTGCGGCAGCTTCGCCCAGCGGTAGGGCCCACGGCGGGACAGCTGATCACCGGGGACGACGATGACGCGAGTGTTCCACTGGTCGCCGAGAGAGCGGATGATCCACAGTCGTCCCACCTGGCACAGCACCGCGATCGCGAACATCGGCCAGCCGAGCAGTGCGATGAAGGGTCGCCCGAGCAGCCACACCTCGGCCAGGGATCCGATCAGCAGACCGGTGTGCAGCAGCACCATCGCGGGAAAATGCCCGCGACCGCTCTCGACGCCGCCGCGCGCGAACGCCAGGGCGGCATGGCGCCGTGAGATGAACAGCTCGTTGATGCGCTCGACACCCACCAGCAGGACGAAGACCGTGAAGAGCACGGCGCTGAGCGGCGGCGCCACTCAGGCCGCCCAGCGCAGCAGCACGTACTCGCTCGTGACGCCGGGTCCGAGGGCGAACAGCACTCCGTGCGTGCCCTCGGGCTGGATCAGCATGTCGGACAGCACGTGCAGCACCGACGACGACGACAGATTGCCGACCGCACCGAGGGAGCGCCAGCTGGCCTCGAGGTCGCTGCGCTGCAGGTGAAGCCCGCGCTCGAACGCCTCCAGCACTCGCGGGCCTCCCGGATGCGCGACCCAGGCCCCGACGTCGGCCCTCGACAGCCCGTGGTCGGCGAGCAGCCCGCTCACATCGTTGTCGATGTTCGCGTCGATGGTGTCAGCGACCGCGGCCGTCAGCACGATGCGGAACCCGGTCCCGCCGATGTCCCAGCCGATCACGCTCTGGCTGTCGGGGTAGAGCTCGGCACGCGTGCCCAGGATCTCGGGGCCGGGGAGGCCGAGCTCTTCCGCACGCGCGGCACCGGCCACGACCACGGCGGCGGCGCCGTCGCCGAACAGCCCGCTGGCGACGAAGTTCGCGACCGAATCGTCGCCGCGCTGCAGCGTCAGCGAGCAGAGTTCCACAGAGACGAGCAGGGCGATCTCGTCGGGATGCCCGAGCAGATAGTCGTGGATGCGGGCCAGCCCCGCCGCCCCCGCGACGCAGCCGAGGCCGAAGGACGGCATCCGCTTGATGTCGCCCCGCAGTCCCAGCACGGGAACCAGCCGGGCGTCGATCGACGGAGCGGCGATGCCGGTCACCGAGGTGAACAGCAGGTAGTCGACGTCGGACGCCTCGAGACCCGCCGATGCCAGGGCGGCTGCGACCGCGCGCGCGGCGAGCGCCGTGCCCTCGCGGATCCAGATGTCGTTGGCGGCGCCGAAGTCGCCGAGGTCGCGGTACTTCTCCAGTGGAAGGACCGTGTGGCGGGTGCCGATGCCGCTCGCGGCATGGAACCGCTCGAGCACGGCGCGCCGTTTCACGTCCGAGGTGATCAGCTGGCTGAGCTCAGCCGTGATCTCGGTCTGTGTATACGCGTGCTCGGGGAGAGCGGGCGCGACCGCCACGATGCGTGACATGCCCGGAACGTATCAGGCGGTGGGCACGTGGCGCTCGTCGGGCCCGATGTACTCAGACAACGGTCGGATGAGGGCGTTGGCTTCCAGCTGCTCGATCACGTGAGCGGTCCAGCCGGTGACGCGCGAGGCGACGAACAGCGGGGTGAAGATCTCGGTGTCGAACCCGATCAGGTGGTAGGCGGGGCCGCTCGGATAGTCCAGGTTGGGCTTGATGTTCTTGGTATCGACCATCGCGGTCTCGAGGGCGTCGAAGAGCGCGGCCAGGTCCTGGGCTCCGTACTCGATCACGAGCGTGTCGAGCGCCGTCTTCATCGTCGGCACCCGCGAGTCGCCGTTCTTGTAGACCCGGTGCCCGAAGCCCATGATCTTGCGCTTCTCGGCGAGCGCCGCCTCCAGCCAGCCGGCGGCCTTGTCCGCGCTGCCGATCTCGTCGAAGACGTGCATGACGGCCTCGTTGGCACCACCGTGAAGCGGGCCCTTGAGGGCGCCGATGGCCGCGACGACCGCCGAGTAGATGTCGGCGAGGGTGCTGGTCACCACGCGGGCGGTGAACGTGGAGGCGTTGAAGGAGTGCTCCGCGTACAGGATCATCGACACGTCGAACGCGCTGACGACCACCAGGTCGGGCACCTCGCCGAACGTCATGTGCAGGAAGTTCGCGCTGTAGCCGAGGTCATCCCGTGGCGGCACGACGTCTTCGCCGCGTCGACGGCGCTGGGTGTACGCCACGATCGCGGGGAGCTTGGCGAACAACCGCCGGGCCTTGTCGAGGTTCTCGTCCCGCCGCATGCCGGGCGTCTCGGGGTCGCTCGCGCCGATGACGCTCACGGCGGTGCGCACGACATCCATCGGGTGAGCGGTGAGCGGCAGCTCGTCGATCACGCGTTTCACGTTGTCGTCGAGTTCGCGGTGGGCGCGCTCGAAGTTCTGGAACTGCTCCAGTTGCGCACCCGTCGGCAATTCCCCGTACCAGAGCAGGTACGCGACCTCTTCGAACGAGCAGTTGTCCGCGAGCTCCTGCACCGGGTACCCGCGGTAGAGCAGCGAGTTGGTCTCCGGGTTCACCTTCGACACCGAGGTGGTGTCCACGACCACGCCCGCCAGGCCCTTCCGGATCTCCGTGCTGTTCGACTCGCTCATGCGCCGCTCCTGTTGTTCGTGAGATCGAAGGTATAGATACCGGCATCGAAGGCGGAATACCCCTCGTAGTCGATCAGGTCGTAGAGGTCGGCCCTCGTCTGCATCTCGGGCACCTTGCCGGTCAGAGAACCCTCGGTGAGGATCGCGTCCAGCCCGCGCGAGGCGGCGCCCATCGCCAGCCGCAACAGCGAGACGGGGAAGATGACGATGTTCACCCCGACGTCGGCGAGCTGCTGAGTGGTGAACAGCTCGCTCTTGCCGAACTCGGTCATGTTGGCCAGGATCGGCACGTCCACGGCGGCGCGGATCGCGGCGAACTCCTCCAGGGAGGCCATCGCCTCCGGGAAGATCGCATCCGCCCCGGCGTCGGCGAGCGCCTTCGTGCGATCCACCGCGGCGGCAAGGCCCGCGACCCCGCGGATGTCGGTGCGCGCCATGATCAGGAAGTCCGGATCGCGGCGGGCGGACACGGCAGCCCGGATGCGCTTCAGAGCCGTCGTCTCATCCACCACCTCTTTGCCGTCGAGGTGGCCGCAGCGCTTCGGGTTCACCTGGTCTTCCAGGTGCATGCCCGAGACCCCCGCGTCTTCGAGCACCTGGACCGTGCGGGCCACGTTCATCGGCTCGCCGAATCCCGTGTCCGCGTCGATGAGGGCCGGGAGGTCGGTGACCCGCGCGATCTGCGCGCCCCGCCCCGCGACCTCGGTCAGCGTGGTGAGCCCGATGTCGGGCAGACCCAGATCGGCCGAGAGCACGGCGCCCGAGATGTAGACGCCCTCGAAACCCTTCTGCTCGATGAGCTTCGCGCTCAGCGGGTTGAATGCGCCGGGCATGCGGACGAGCTCGCCCGACGCGAGCTTCGCACGGAAGCCGGCCCGCTTGGCGGCGGCGGTGAGCGTGGAGTGGAGCATCAGAAGAGTCCCTTCGGTGCGGCGGGCAGGCCCGCCGCGAGAATGTTGAGTTCGCCGACCTCGGCGGCGGTCAGCTCGGGCAGGCGCTCGGCGAGAGCGAGGAACCGCTCGGTCTCGGCGGGTGCGAGTACCGGCTCGGCCAGCATCCGGAACTTGCGGATGTAGTCGGCCCGCGCGAACGGGCGTTTGCCGAGCGGATGCGCGTCGGCGACCGCGATCTCGTCGACGATGCGGGTTCCGTCGCTCAGATCGATCTCGACCCGTCCGCCGAACGCCTTCTCGGTGAGGTCGTTCGAGTGGTATCGGCGGGTCCACTCCGGGTCCTCGACCGTCGTGACCTTGTGCCACAGCTCGATCGTGTCGGGGCGGGCGGCGCGCTCGGGGGCGTACGACGTGTTGTGATCCCACGCGCCGTCCTGCAGGGCGACCGCGAAGATGTACGGGATCG
>JAODAS010000213.1 GCA_025463555.1 Schumannella sp. | reverse complement strand
GCTCGCGGGCAACTCCTCGATGGAGTTCGTCCGGGCGTCCGGCCAGGTGGTCGGACCGGGTCTCGGCGGCCTTCTCGTCACTCTCGTCGGTGCCGCCGCGGTCGTACTGGTGCAGGCTGGAACGTTCGCCGTCTCCGCCCTCTCCCTGCTGGCGATCCGCACACCCGAGGAGCCAATCCCAGTTGCTGCCGAGCGAGTGCCGTTGCGCACCCAGATCGTCGACGGGCTCACGTTCGTGATGCGCAATCGCTTTCTGCGGGCCACGGCTCTGGCCAGTGCCCTGAGCAATCTCTCGTTCGCGATCGCCTCGGCGGTGAACATGATCTTCCTCTCCCGCGAACTGCACCTGTCGCCGGCGGTCATCGGGCTCGTCATCGCCGCCGGTTCCGTCACCGTGATGATCGGAGCAGCATTCACCACGCGACTGTCAGGGGCGATCGGCTCCGCACGCATCATCTGGCTGTCGCTCGCCGTGACCGCCCCGTTGACATTGCTCAGTGCGCTCGCACAACCGGGGTGGTGGACCGTGCTCGTGCTCATCGGGATCGCCGCGGGCGAGTTCGGCCAGATCGTCTACGCGATCACCAACGTGAGCGTGCGTCAGCGGCTGTGCCCCGACCGGATGCTCGGCAGGGTGAACGCGACCATGCAGGTCTTGATCATGGGACTGTTCCCGCTCGGCGCAATTCTCGGCGGGGTTCTCGGAGAGCTGATCGGGGCCCGCCTCACGCTGGTCGTCGCCGGCCTCGTCATGCTGAGCTGCCCGGTCATCCTGCGCGGTGCACTCGGACGCGTCCGTGAGGTGGAGAGCATCCCGGCCTGGGCGACTCCGAGCAGCTAGTGGAACCGCCGACCCGAGCGGGCGACGGTCTCCCCGATCGACGTCCCCTCGATGCGCCACAGGTGTACTAGCAGAACCTCCCACGAAGTGCACGACAGACGTACCGTCGTGGTGTGGACATCCTTGGCCGCATCCACCGACTTCCCGGAGGGAATCTGAATGTCTCAACAACTAGGCCGTGATGGCCGTCCTGACGTGAACGACAACTCGTTGACCGTGCTGGTCGTCGGGGCGACCGGCAGCATCGGCCGCCTGGTCGTCGCCGAGTCGCTCGCTCGTGGGTACGCCACGCGTGCTCTCGTGCGCGACGCCGCCCGAGCTCGGCAGCTGCCCGCGGGTGCCGAGCCCGTGGTCGGCGACCTGACCCGCGTCGACACGCTGGGTGGGGCCGTCGACGGGATCGACGCCGTGATCTTCACGCACGGCGCTCCCGACGGCGGGAAGGAGGCGATGGAAGCCGTCGACTACGGGGCCGTGCGGAACATCCTTGCGGCGCTGAACGAACGGCCCTCGCGCATCGCCCTGATGACGTCGATCGGCATCACCAACCGCACCGGCCGGTTCAACAGCGCCACCGAGGCGCTCGACTGGAAGCGCCGGGCGGAGCGGCTGGTGCGTGCCAGCGGCCGCCCGTACACGATCGTGCGACCGGGGTGGTTCGACTACAACAAGCCCGACGAGCATCAGATCGTGCTGACGCAAGGCGACAAGCCTCGGACCGAAAGTCCGAGCGACGGCGCCATCGCACGTCAGCAGATCGCGCAGGTGCTCGTCGACAGCATCACCTCGGATGCGGCCGATCACAAGACCTTCGATCTCGTCGCCGAGCGCGGCCCGGCCCCCACCGACCTCACCCCATTGTTCGCCGCCCTGGAGGCCGATCCGGCCGATGCGCTCGACGGAGTTCAGGACCCGACGAACATGCCAGTGGAGGCGGAGCCGCAGCGCGTTCGCGACGACCTGACCGAGGTTCGACAAGTCTGACTTCTGGCCGGCGTCACAAACCTGCCTGGCCCGCCAGCATCTCCACTGCGAGTCGCCAGTCGCGCACATCCTCGCCGTTGCCGGTCTCCTCCTCGCCGGGCAGCGTGATGCGGAACATGAGGTCCGTCGAGCCGGGAGCGTGCACCTCCTCGACGAGGCCGAGGTACTCGCCGCCGTAGTAGACCTCCCAGGCCGCTGACGCCGTGGGGCTGTACATCAGAGTGAGCGGGATTGTGCCGTAGCTGTAGACCGCGTGCTGGTGCGCGAGTTCCTTCGCCGACATGTTCGTCAGACTATGCGCGTTCAGCTCGCTGAGGAAGAGCGTTGTGCAAGCCCGTCGGCAGGGTCGGCGGCGGCGACGTACGTGGCCATCACCGCGTCCGCCACGACATCGCTCAATCGCTCAGTGCGTGCGAACGACGCGCGCTGCGCCCCGGCGCCTCCCCCGGTGTCGAGGATGCGCCGCACACCCCTCCGCACCCGCTCACGGTCGCCGTTGGCCGTCAGCGCCCGGTCGACGTGAGCCAGCAGAGCGCCGACAGCCTGCTGCCCATCCGTCTCTCTCCCGTGCACCGGATGCGGCAATCGCCCCCCTGCGCCGGTCAGCGCCGCCTGCCAGCCGGCAAGCCGGAGAGCGGCCGATGGCATCGCGACCGGCGCCACCCCGTCGCGCCACTCTTCGGCCGCTGTGTCGACGAGGGCGCGCACGAGTGCAGCCAGCACCACGGTGTCGCGGGCGTCGAGACAGACATCGGCTATGCGCACCTCCAGCGTCGGCTGCTTGCGCGAGAGTCGTGCGTCGAAGTAGAGCATCCCGTGGTCGAGGATCACTCCGGTGTCGACCAGCATGTTCTCGAACGCGTCGTGCGCCTCGACAGAGCCGAACACGTCCGTCGGCCCCGCGCTCTGCCACT
>JAODAS010000072.1 GCA_025463555.1 Schumannella sp. | reverse complement strand
CTGACGGGCGTACACTCCGAGAGCGACCGGAGGCGAGGCGCCATGAGCCAGATCGAACGGTTGGACTTCCCGGACGTTCCACGCTCCGACCTCGAGCGCTCCATCGAAGACCTCGTCGCCAACGCCCACCGGGTGCTCGCCACCCAGGGCCGGCTTCGACACCTGCTCGAAGCGAACCGGGCCGTCGTCGAGCACCTCGACCTCGAACAGGTGCTGCGCCGTATCGCCGAGGCCGCCGTCTCGCTCGTCGATGCACAGTACGGCGCGCTCGGCGTGATCGCGCCGGACGGCCACCTCGAGCAGTTCATCCATGTCGGGATGCCCGCCGATGCCGCCGAGGTCATCGGTCACCTGCCCGAAGGCCACGGCCTGCTCGGTGCGGTGATCGAGGCCGCCGAGCCGATCCGTCTCGAGCATCTGCACGCCGACCCGCGCTCATCCGGCTTCCCGGAGCATCACCCCGACATGGACGGGTTCCTCGGCGTCCCCATCCGGGTGCGGGACAAGATCTACGGCAACCTCTACCTCACCAACCGCCTCAACGGCCCCTTCACCCAGGAAGACGAAGACCTGGTGACGGCGCTGGCGGCGACCGCCGGCATTGCGATCGACAACGCCCGGCTGTTCGCGGAGCAGGCGACCGTCTCGGCCGAGCTCGCATTGATAGAAGAGCGCAACCGCATCGCGCGCGATCTGCACGACCATGTCATCCAGCGCCTCTTCGGAACCGGACTCGGCCTGCAGGCCCTGGTCGCGCGTGTGCCGGAGGAACTGCGTGACAAGCTCGGCGAGCAGGTCGATGCGATCGATGTCGCGATCGCCGAGATCCGCACAGCGGTGTTCACGCTCAGCTCCCGGTCGACGACGGGCACGCCGGCGATCCGTCATCAGGTGCTGGATGTCGTGAGCGAGTTGAGCGACAGCTTCGCGACCGCGCCACGGCTGACGTTCAGCGGCCCCGTCGACCTGCTCATCGAGGGCGAGCTGGCATCGGATGTGATCGCCGTCGTGCGCGAAGGGCTCAGCAACGTGGCCAGGCACGCGGACTCGACTCAGTCGAGCGTCGACGTCTCGGTGACCGACGACGAGGTGCGGGTGACGATCGACGACGACGGCCGCGGAATGCCCAGCTCGGCGACGCGCTCCAGCGGCACCGCGAACCTGGCCAGCCGAGCCGCCAATCACGGTGGCGAGTTCGCGCTCACCGCGCGCAAGCCCCGCGGCACGTCGCTGCGCTGGTCGGCGCCGTTGCCGCAGAGCGCATGACGCGCGTATTCCTGGTCGACGACCACGAGATCGTGCGCCGCGGTATCGCCGAGCTGCTCGACAGCGAGAACGACATCGAGGTGGTCGGCGAGTCCGGGTCGGTGAAGCAGACGCTGGGCCGGATCGCGGCGACGCTGCCCGACGTCGTCGTGCTCGACGTGCGGCTGCCCGACGGCAGCGGTGTCGATCTATGCCGCGCGATCCGGTCCGAGCACCCCGACATCGCCTGCATCATGCTCACCGCCTACGACGATGACGACGCCAGCTACGCCGCGGTGCTGGCCGGCGCGGCCGGCTACGTACTGAAAGACATCCGGGGTCAGAACCTCGTCGACGGCATCCGCCGGGTGGCGGCAGGGCAGACGCTGATCTCCACAGCGGTGCGTGACCGCGTGGTCGCCGTGCTCAGCAGGCCGCAGCCGCTGATCGCCGGCGCACCCGCCCTCACGCTGCGCGAGAGCCAGGTGCTGCAGCTGATCGCCGACGGCATGACGAACCGGCAGATCGGCGAACGCCTCGAACTCGCAGAGAAGACCGTCAAGAACTACGTGTCGGGTCTGCTATCGAAGCTCGGCATGGAGCGCCGCACCCAGGCTGCGGTGTACGGGGCCCAGCTGGCGATGGATGCCGACTGAGTTCAGCCCCAGAGGCTGGCCCGCGGGAACGCGTGGCGATCGATCCGCCGGCCGCTGACGTCGTCGGGCGTGATGCGAACGTAGGTGTACTTCGGGGACGGGCTCCACGAGACCAGCCCCATGACTCCGGACTGGATGACGTCGTCCTCATTGAGCAGGTAGTGGGCCTTGCCGTGGATGACGACACTCCAATGCCACCGGGTGTCGACCCCGTCGACCTCGAAGGCCACCGACGGGTTGAGGGCGATGTTCACCAGCTTCGACCCCGGCGCCGTGCGGAGCAGGATCGCGTCGTCGTGGACGAAGTAGTTGACCGGGAAGATGTCGACGAACTTGTCGACCGACGTCGCCAGCCTTCCCAGGCCGGTTCCGCGCAGCAGTGCCCAGCAGTCGGCAGGCGAGAGTTCATCGATCGGTGCGGCGGTGGCGTGCACGGCTAGAGTCCTTCCGATGTGACGGTCAGCTGGTTGTCGACGAAGTTCATGCCGGCGACCGATTCGACGGCGTGACGCGCACGACGGCGTTCCACTTCCGTCTCGACGTGTCCGACCAGCGTGGCGACGTGCTGGGTGACGGTAAGCGCGACACCGAGCGAACCTGCCCGCAACGCAGCGCGCCCGGACTCGAGAAGCTCGTCGTCGGTCACGTGCAACGAGTCGAAGGTGGGCCGCACGTGGACCGCGTCGACGATGTCTGCCGAGTCCGCGAACCCGGCGGCGACAGTTCGTACCGAGAGGCGTTCGGCGTAGCTGCCGACGGACCCGCTCAGTTCGACTCGCCCCGCGTGGACCTGCACCTCGACGTCGTCGCTGTCGATCCCGGGCGACCGTTCCAGCGCCCGGCGGATCCGACCGGACAACACCAGATCGGTGGTCATCGGAGCCACGAGGTCGTGCGCACGATCGGCAGGGTCTTCCACACGCCACCGAAGCCGAGGGTGTCTCCGGCCGCTGTCGCGGCGACCACGATCAGGGCGAGCGCGTAGATGATGTGGTAGTCGACGGCGGGGTTGGTGGATGCCGCCCCGGCCGTGAAGGGCCACTCGGCCAGGTACATGAGCACCATGATGACCGAGCCGGCGATGGCGCTGATGCGCAGCCCGATACCGAGCATGACCGCGGCGCCGATGCCCAGCATCCCGAGCATGAAGAGCACGTCGCTGGCGGGGCTGGCGATGCCGGCGAAGAAGGGCTGCAGCGGCCCGGTGACCGCTTCGCTGCCCAGGAAGCCCTGGCTCGGCGTACCGCCGTTGATCCAGGCGCGCTCGATCGGCGTCGAGAATCCGAGGCCGAAGGTCTTGTCGAGGAACGCCCAGAGGAATATGAATCCGGTCGCCAGGCGCAGGGCTACCAGGGCGTAACGACCCCGGGGTTGCAGCGACTCCCGCGTCGCGGTGTCGGTGACGGTGGCAGATGCCGCGACTGTGTTCGGTCGGGCGATGCGGACGGTGGTCGCGGTCATGTCGTGCTCTTCTCGCTCAGGTGCCACCCCGGTGGTGGTCGGTTCCCAGAGTGCGCGCGGGAGCGTCCCGCCGGGAGGGTCGAACGTCCCGTCGCGTGCTGCACCTTGGGGGGCGAGCTCAGTTCGCGGCGGAGTAGCCCTCTGTGGAGTCGCGGAGCTCGAGCGTGGCCTGCAGGCGCTCGACGCGCGGCTTGCGGTGCGCGTCGCCGATGCGCGCGTAGAGCAATTGCACGGCCGCAGCGCCGATGTCGGAGGCGGGTTGCCGGATCGTGGTGAGGCTGGGCGTGAACATCGGGTGCTGATCGAATCCGTCGAAAGTGGCGAAAGCGATGTCATCGGGGGTGCGCAGGCCGGCGGCCATCATGGCGTCGAGCGCGATGGTGGCGAGGGGGGTGCTGGATGCGATGATCGCGGTGGTCTCGCCGCGACGAAGAAGCATGTCCAGCTCGGAGCGCAGGGCATCGCCATCCACACCGGACAGCACCGTTACATCCGCGCGACCGATGCCGTCGCGGACGCCGGCCAGGCGCTCGGCGAGGGTGGGAACGCGCAAGTCGCCCGCGACGATCGCGAGACGCCGGTGCCCCTTGCCGACTAGGTGCTGGACGAGTTCGGCCATGGCGCTCCGATTGTCGACCCCGACCTGGTCGAGGGCGACCGACGGATAGATGCGGTCGAGAAGCACCGTGGGTGACTTCTCGCGCTCGAGCTGGCTCAGCAGGCTGTCATGGGATTCGACGGCCCGCGCAAGGATGAGTCCGTCGACGCGCCGGTTGAGAAGCGTCTGCACCGCACGATCTTCGCGGTCGGCACCCTCGCCCGAGCTCGCGAGCACCAGTCCGAGGTCGAGGGCACCCACGGCCTGCTCGACTCCGTGGATCATGCCCGCGAATGCGGGCTCGCCCACGTCCGAGACCACGAGCCCGATCGTGTCGGTGCGGGAGCGCCGAAGCGCGCGGGCGAGCGCATCCCGCCGGTATCCGGTCTCAGCGATCGCGGCGACCACGCGCGCTCGAGTGGCCGGCTCCACCGGGCGCGTCTCGTTGAGCACATGCGACACCGTGGAGATGGAGACCTCGGCGACGCGCGCCACGTCGCGGATGGTGCTCATGCGGCCTCCCCGCGAAATCGTTTGTCAGGCACCATCATGGCGGATTTGACCCCCGCTTGCATCCGTGATCCCGCGCACCCTAGAGTGAGCGCGCAAACGTTTCGATGATGAACAGCGGAAGGCACCATGCACTCTCTCCCGCCCTCGGGCACCCTCGCCGGGCTGACACGGGCCGGCAGCGGCCGCACCGCGCGCGCCTCCAGCTTCGACCAGACCGGGCGCAACCGGGACAACTGGATCATCATGCCCGGCGAAGAGCGCGTCCTCGCCGATCTGCAAGGTCCCGGCGCGATCACCCACATCTGGATGACCCAGTCGTGCCGCCTGCAGCCCGGGCCCGGACAGATCGACCCGGCCGTAGTCGGCGTACCCATGCTCGAGATCCACAATGCGCTCGGCGTGAGCTGGGAGGTCGTCGACCCTGACTACTACCGCAAGATCCTGCTCAAGATCTACTGGGACGATCAGGAGACGCCCAGCGTCATCGCCCCCCTGGGCGACTTCTTCGGCCTCATGAACTCGCTCTCGGGCAATTACGAGTCGCTGCCGCTCTCGGTGTCGGCCAAGGAGGCGGAGCTGCATACGTTCGGCGGCAGTGCCGCCTTCAACAGCTACTTCCGCATGCCGTTCGGCACGCGGGCTCGGGTGGTCGTCGAGAACCAGAACGACATCCCCTATCTGCAGTACTTCTATATCGACTACGAGCTCTCACGGGAGCCGATCTCCGACGACACGCTGTACTTCCACGCACACTGGCGCCGGGCCCTGCCGAACACCGGCTGGGGCCCCGACCTTCAGTCGAACAGCGTGGAGACGACGATTCCCAACCTGACCGGCGATGACAACTACGTCGCGCTCGAGACCGAGGGTCGCGGGCACTACGTCGGCTGCAATCTCGCGGTCCGTCATTTCCAGGGCTCGTGGTGGGGCGAGGGGGACGACATGATCTTCATCGACGACGACACCTGGCCGCCGAGCCTGCACGGCACGGGTATGGAGGACTACTTCGGCCACGCCTGGGGGATGCAGCACAACGCGTACCAGTTCAACGGCACGATCGTGCACGAGGAGGATGTGCCGGGCTTCCATCACAGCTACCGCTTCCACATGGTCGACCCGATCCGCTTCGAGAAGCGCATCAAGGTCACCTTCGAGCACGGGCATGCCAATCACCTCTCCGATGACTGGTCATCGACGGCGTACTGGTATCAGACCCTGCCGTCGCCGGTTCTGACCGTCCCGGATGTGGAGCTGCGGCTGCCGTTGCGACCCGTCGACCGGGTGGTCCGCGCCGAGAAGGCGGAACTCACCGAGCCGGAACGCGCCGCCCGCAGCGCGGCAGCCGAACGCATGGAGCGTTTCGTCGCCGCGCGCGATGCGGTGCGCGGGGACCGGCAGAGGGAGGTCGACGCCTGGGAGGCGTCGAACGCTGAGATCGCACGCGACGTGCGCACCCGATTCGACCAGGGAGCCGGCAACTGATGCGACCGCAATTCCACTTCACCGCGGCCACCGGCTGGATCAACGACCCGCACGGCATCACGCCGCGCGACGGCGGCTACGACGTGTTCTATCAGTACAAGCCGGGGAGCCCTGAGTGGGGCCCCGACTGTCACTGGGGTCACGCCCGTGGCACCGACCTGCTGTCGCTCATCGAGCGCCAGCCGGCGATCCTGCCCGACGATGACGACGACGGGATCTGGACCGGGTCATTGGTTCAGGATGCATCCGGCACGAGGATCTTCTACACGAGTGTCAGCCGTGCCGACCTCGCGATCGGCAGGGTCCGCGTCGCGACGCCGACCGACGGGTCGTGGGACTCCTGGGTGAAGGGCGACACCGTCATCGAGCAGCCGCCCGGTATGGACCTGGTGGGGTTCCGGGATCCGTTCCTCCGCCGCGATCCCGACGCCTGGCGGGCGTTCCTCGGCGCGGGCGACACCGATGGCGACGCATTGGCGCTCAGCTACACCTCTCAGGATCTGCAGACCTGGACCTACGAGGGGATCGCGTTGCAGCGCCCGAGCGCCGACCGGGACCCGGTCTGGATGGGGGCCATGTGGGAGTGCCCGCAGATCTTCGACCTCGACGGACGACACGTGATGCTGTCGTCGGCGTGGGACCGGGACGTGCTGAACTACGCCGGTTACGCCGTGGGCCGCTACGACCGCGGAGTCTTCACTGCCGAAGCCTGGGGGAGGCTGACTTACGGACCGAGCTATTACGCGCCGTCCTTCTTCCGCGATGCGGACGGCCGGGCGGCGATCTCGCTCTGGATGAGGGGGATCGAGGATCTCGAGGCGGGCTGGGCGGGCGCGCACAGCATCCCCTATGTGCTCTCGCTCTCTGGGGACATGCTGGTCGCGACGCCGCACCCCGATCTCGATGCGTACCTCGCGCCCCCGTCTGCGGACGGGCATGTTCCCGGTACGGCCGCGGATATCCGCTGGACGGGCGGCGGCACGGCCGAGGTCCGCAGCGGCGGCACGACGCTGTTCTCGCTCGATGGGACGGGCGACGCCGTCGTCCTCACGATCGGCGACACGCGCTGGGAGATCCCCCGCCGGTCGGGGCAGGTGCGGATCATCGTCGACGCCAGCTCGCTCGAGGTCATCACGGATCAGGGGGTTCACGGGCATGCGATCCCGGTCCACGGGAACGACCTGGACGCGGTCGGCGACGGGATGGAAGTGCGTGCTCTCGTCCGGACCGGATCGGCGTAGCGCGCGGATGCCGCCTTCAGCGCGCGCGTTTCGCGTCCACGGATCCAGAGGGATCGAAACGTTTGCGAACGTTCTCCGCCCCTCTTGACTTTCATCCGCGGCTGCCATAGTTTGCAGTCGCGCAAACGTTTCGATTGCACCAGATCGCCACATCGAAGGAGATGAACATGGCACTACCCCGCATGGCAAGGCGGTTGGCTATCCTCGCCCTCACCGCCGGCACAGCACTCGCGATGACCGCCTGCTCGGCAGGCGCCCCGCCGGCCGACCCGAACGCCCCCGTCACGCTCAGCTTCAGCGTGCAGGTCGCGGACCCGGAGACCAACGCACCCAACCTCTGGGCCGCGATTCAGGAGTTCGAGAAGGACAACAAGAACATCACGATCGACCTGACGGGCGAGCCCGTCGCGGAGCACCTGCAGAAGCTGCAGATCGCCGGTCAGTCCGACACCCTGCCGGACATGTTCTGGATCTACGACTCCAACGCCCGCGACCTCAACGCGGCGGGCAAGCTGCTCGACATCCGCCCGATCCTGGAGGACGCCGACGTTCTGAAGTACTACCCCGACACCACGGTGACGGGCTTCTCGGACGGCGACGCCATGTACGGCCAGCCCAGCAGCTCGCTGGTGACCGGCCTCTGGTACAACAAGCGCATCCTCGACGAGAACGGCCTCGACGTGCCGGTGACCTTCGACGACCTGCTGCACATCTCGAAGGTGCTCAGCGCCAAGGGGATCACCACCATTTCGAACGGCGCCAACCAGGCGACCTTCTCGTGCTGGGGATTCCTGCGGGATCTGTCGAACTTCGGCTGGGATGACAAGGTGGCCGGCCTGCTCGATGGCTCGGTGAAGTACAACAACCCCGACTTCGCCAAGCTGTACAAGCACATCGACGAGCTTCGCCAGGCCGGTGCATTCGCCGACAACGTGTCGACCACGACCTACGACCAACTGGTCGCGCGATTCACCTCGGGCGACGCGGCATTCGTCGACGGCGGCATCTGGATGGCGGGACAGATCCAGGCGTCCGACTTCGCCGACGACGCCGGTTTCTGGATCGGCCCGGAGTTCTCGGATGGTGTCGGAGACCAGAAGACGGCCATGAACGTGCCGGCGGCTCCGTACTCCTACAGCGCCAAGTCGGCGAAGGATCCGAACAAGCTGGCCGCCATGCAGAAGTGGATCGTGTTCTGGGCCGGCGAGAAGGCTGCCCAGATCCAGGTCGATAAGGCCGAGGCGCCGTCCACGACGTGGGACGTCACCATCCCGGACAGCCAGTCCGTGTTCAAGAAGGCCCTCGAGGTCGCGTTCGCCGACGGAAACCACGCGCCGGTGAACCAGCCCGACCTGATGGTGTCGACTGCGGTGGCGACGGCGATGTACGACAGCATCTACGGTGTCATCCAGGGGCAGTTCACTCCGGATGAAGCCATGGACCACGTGCAGGAAGCGCTCGACGCAGAGTGACCACCGACGGGGGCCGGGCTTCGGCTCGGCCCCCGTTCCTCACCCGGAAAGCAACTCCATGAGATGGCTCAGCTCGCGATGGAAGATCGCCGTGATGGTGATCCCGGCGCTCGTCCTGTTCACGGTGTTCATCGCGTACCCGGTCGTCTACTCGCTGATCTTCAGTTTCACCAAGTTCGACGGCTTCAAGCCGCCGGAGTTCAACGGCCTAGACAACTACGCGACGCTGTTCGACGACAAGTTCTTCTGGCGCTCGCTCGGCAACACCGGGATCATCTTCGCGATCACGCTGATCGTGCTCATCCCGCTCGCCTTCGCGCTCGCCCTCCTCATGCAGCGCAGGATCCCGGGAGCGGGGGCGCTGCGTGCCCTCCAGTTCGCGCCCGCCATCATCGCCCCGATCCTCTCGGGCCTGATCTGGATCTTCATCCTCGATCCGCACATCGGGCTGCTGAACCGCGTGCTCGGCGTCATCGGGTTGCCGCAACCCGAATGGATCGGGGGCAACGTGCTCTCGCCGTTCTCGGTGGCCTGGGTCTTCATGTGGACGCAGGTCGGGTTCGCGATGACCATCTTCTACGCGGGACTGCGGTTGCTGCCCGTCGACGTGCTCGAGGCGAGTGAGCTCGACGGGGCGGGCGGAATCAAGCGCGTCTGGTACGTGATCGTCCCGATGATCCGCGAGACCTTCATCATCATCACGGTGCTGATGATCACCGGCGTCTTCAAGGTGTTCGAGATCGTGTACGTGCTCACCGGGGGAGGCCCCATCCACGCCTCGGAGACTCTGGTGAGTTACACCTACTTCATCACCTTCACCGGTCAGCGGTACGGGCTCGGCATGGCGAGCGCGGTCATCGTCACCGCCCTGGGGATGGTCGTGGGTCTCGCCTATCTCGTGATCGCGCGACGGAGGCAGACCGCATGACCAGCTCGATGATCCGCAACCGGCGGCCCCGGGCGATGCGCTACTCGGCGCCCGCGTCGCTGGGTGCATATGTGGTCACGCTGCTGATCACGATCCCGCTGCTGTGGATATTCTTTCTGTCCCTGAAGCCCAGCGTCGACATCCTGCACGATCCCCTCTCACTCGAGCACCTCAGTCTCGACAACTACGTCAACGTCCTCGGCCGACTTCCCCTGCTGCAGATGTACTTCAACACGATCGTCATCGCGGCGGTCGCGGTGACCGTGGGTGCGGCCGTGTCGTACATGCTCGCGTTCGCGCTGACTCGGATGATCTTCCGTCGCCGCCGCCTGCAGTCCGCCCTGCAGTACTACGTCCTCGCCGGAATCTCGATCCCGGTGTTCATCCTGTTGTTCCCCGTCTATCGCATCGATCTGTCGCTGGGGATCTTCGGGACCTATCTCGCGCTGATCCTGCCGTACACCGCGCTCACGATCGCGTTCACGACCCTGATCTTCATGGGATACCTCAACGACTTCCCTGCGGAACTCGAGGAGGCCGCGATCATCGACGGTGCCGGTCTGTGGACCGTCTGCGTGAGAGTGGTGCTGCCGCTCATGCGGCCGGTGATCGCGACGGTGTTCATCCTCAACACCGTCTTCGTCTTCAACGAGTTCGCGTTCGCGTCGATCCTCATCAACAACCCGGATCTGTACACCATCTCGCTCGCCGTCTCCCAGTTGAAGGGCGAGTACGCGATCGACTACGGCGGCATGATGGCGGCGGCCACCCTGGTGCTGCTCCCCCAGCTGGTCGTGTACGCGGTGTTCCAGCGACAGGTGATCGGCGGCCTGACCGTCGGAGCGGTCAAGGGCTGAGGGGCAGAAGGTGAGCTCGAGATCGCTCCAGGGCAGGGTCTGGGGCCAGGAGGGCGCCGGCCGGGCACCCTTCGCTCCTTCGGCGACCCACTCGGGCGTCCGTGCCACGGGCTGGTACTCCTCGTACACGATCGCGGACACCTGGTACCCGACCTGGGGGGCCGACGACCGGCTGTACTCGCCCTTCACGGATGGGGAGGTGCACGGCGTCACCTCGGCGAGCTACGGCGACAGCCCGACAGTGGGCCACGCGGCGATCCGCGGCGACAACCCGCTCGACCTCGCGATCGAGGATGTCGGCGTGATCCCGGTCGACAAGGGCGAGTATCAGGGGCGCTACCCGTGCGGCTCGCTTGTGGTCGATGGCGTCTGGTACTACGGCTCGTACACCGTCGCGGACGGCGGGCGCGGGCTGAACTACGACGTGCTCGGTCCGCTGGTCGGGTTTCACACCTCGTCCGACAACGGAGCCACCTGGACACCCCCGCCGCAGACTCCTGCCGCATCGCTCTTCGGCGAGTCCGGCTGGGACGGCGATCCGGTGCGGATGGGCACACCGCATTTCGTCGACTTCGGCAAGAACATGGAGCACTCGCCCGACGGATACGCCTACCTCGTCGGGCACGGAAGCCTCGACTCGCGCGCGCAACTTTCCTGGATCTCGGGCGACGCGCTCTTCCTGGCGCGGTGCCGGCCGGACCCCGAGACGATCAACGATCCCGGTGCCTGGCAGTTCTTCGCCGGCCGGGACGTCGCCGGCCGGCCGCGCTGGGAGGGGACGGTGAGTGCCGCGCAGCCCATCGCATCCTGGCCCGGGCACATGGGGTGCGCGACCATCACCTACTCGCCCGCGACGGGCACCTACCTGATGTGCGTCACCGACGGCTGGCCCACCATTCGCGCCATGGACTCCTATCTGCTGGAGGCCGATGACGTGACGGGGCCCTGGAAGATGCTGGCGCACCTGCCCGACTTCGGCCCGCAGGCGTACTTCCTGAACTTTCCGTCGAAGTTCATCTCCGAGGACGGTTCGCGGGCGTGGCTCTGTTACTCGGCCAACTTCACGAGCACCGCGGCCTTGCCGTTGCACGCGAACCCCGAGGGCAGTCGGTATGCGATGTGCCTTCTCGAGCTCGAGTTCGTGCCGACGCGGGAGGACCCGGATTTCGGCCGCAACAGGTGAGGCACGTCCGCTACCGCCGGCCCGGCGATACGTCAAGACGATTCAGATCCGGACTCCGTGGGCGTAGACCAGAAGCATGAGAGCCCTCACCTGGCAAGCCGCCAACAAGGTCGCCGTCGAAGACGTGCCCGACGCCACCATCATCGATCCCACCGACGTCGTTCTCCGGATCACGTCGACGGCGATCTGCGGGTCCGACCTGCATCTGCTCGACGTCCTCAAGCCGTTCATGCACAAACACGATGTGATGGGCCACGAGCCGATGGGCGTGGTCGTCGCTGTCGGCAGCGAGGTCCGCACGCTCTCCGAGGGGAACCGGGTCGTCATCCCGTTCGTCATCGCCTGCGGCGAGTGCTACATGTGCCGCCGCGGGCTGACATCGCAGTGCGAGACGACCCAGAACCGCGACCAGAACTCCGGCGCGACGCTGTACGGCTACACCGAGCTCTACGGACGTGTGCCGGGCGGGCAGGCTGAGTACCTGCGCGTTCCGCGCGCCGACTTCAACGCGATCAAGGTCACATCGGACCTTCCGGATGAGCGGTACCTGTTCCTCAGCGACATCCTGCCGACCGCGTGGCAGGGGGTCCACTACGCGGCGGTTCCGGACGGCGGCACGCTCCTGGTGCTCGGGCTGGGCCCGGTCGGGCAGTTCGCGGCACGCATCGGCGCCTACCGCGGGTACCGGGTCCTGGGCGTCGATCTGGTTCCCGAGCGCCGGGCGCTCGCTGACCGGTACGGGGTCGAGACACTCGATGTCACCGATGACCTGAGCGACCGCATCCGGGACCTCACGGATGGCCGTGGACCGCACTCGGTGATCGACGCCGTCGGGATGGAAGCACACGGCAACCCGCTCGCGGCGGCAGCCCAGGCGGCGGCCGGCGTGCTTCCGAGCGCCGTCGGCAAGAAGGTCGCCAAGACGGTGGGCGTCGACCGGCTCGCAGCCCTTCGAACCGCGATCGAGACGGTGCAACGGGGCGGCACCGTCTCGCTCAGCGGCGTCTACGGCGGGGTCGCCGACCCGATGCCCATGCTCACCATGTTCGACAAGGGCATCGGCATGCGGATGGGCCAGTGCAATGTGCACCGCTGGATCTCGGACCTCTGGCCGCTCGTCGAGGACCCGGCCGACCCGCTGGGCGTCACCGACCTGGTCACCCACCATGCCCAGTTGGAGGAAGCTCCCGCGATGTACGAACTGTTCAAGAACAAGGAGGACGGCTGCATCAAGGTCGTGCTGCACCCCTGAGCTATCGAGTACCTGCGCCGATCTCGACGAGCACGCGCGGCAGCTCGAACAGCAGTTCACCGGCCAGGTAGCCGAGCGGTCCGACCTGGACGGCGAGCCGGTCGCCCGCGACGGCGTGCGCGTAGCTCGCCCACACGGCTGCGCGATCCGGCGGTACCCCGCGGGCGCAGAACCCGGCGGCCGCTCCGGCGAGGACGTCTCCGCTGCCCGAGGTGCCGAGGCCGCTCGCTCCTGTGCCGATCTGCCAGAGGGCTCCGCCGGGAGCGGCGATGTAGCCCTGACAGGCGACCGACGCCCGGAAGGTCCGCGCGATCTCGACCGTGTCCGCGCCCAGGTCGTCGGGATCACGCCCCAGCAGCGCGGCCGCCTCGCCCGGGTTGGGCGTCAGCACCAGCCGGGCCGGCATCCGGTCCCGCAGTTCCGGCCGGCGCGCCAGCGCGCCGAGTGCGAACGCGTCCAGCACCATGACCGGGTCGTCCTGCCGCGACTCGGAGTCGTCGAAGAGGGCACTCAACAGGGCGACGGTCTCGTCGATGTCATCGAGGCCTGGCCCGATCAGCACCGCGTCGGCGTTCGGGATCTCGGGTGCGAGCATCCGGCCTGCGGCTCGTCCGTCGAGCCCGCCCGCGGGCGACTCCGGCAAGGGGATCACGCCGCTCTCGGGAAGGGCGACCGCCACGTGCGCAGCCACCGACTCGGCCACCGCCACGGTCAGCCGCCCCGCACCCACGCGGAGTGCGCCGGTACCGGCGAGCATGGCCGCGCCGGGCGAGCGGGCGGCGCCGCCCGCCACGAGCACCTGCCCGCGGCTGTACTTCGAGTCTCCCCCGTCGGGGAGGCCCCACTCGCGCAGCAGCTGCGGCGTGACGATGGTCGCGGAGGTGTCAGAGGACATCGGTGTGGGGATCCTCGCTGTGTGTGGTGATGGGAGCTTCGCTCTGCCGGATGTGGTCCGTCTCGGCGAACCCCTCGATGCTCCAGCGGTCGCCCTCGCGGACCAGCGTCGTCACCGACGCGTTGCCCACCCGCCTCTCTCGGGCGAGCGTGAGGATCTCGTTCTCGCTCATTCCGCAGAGCACGTACACGACGAGGCTCACCACGACGTCGTGCGCGACGATCAACGTCGGTTCGTCGTCGCGGGTGATCTCCTGCAGAACCGAACGCAGGCGCAGCGCGACGTCGGCCCACGACTCCCCGCCCGGCGGCCGGTACCAGAACTTCCCCAGCCGGACCCGCCGCGCGGCCTCCTCGGGGTGGCGCGCGAGGACGCCGCGCGAACTGAGCAGATCGAGCACACCGAGTTCCCGGTCGCGCAGACGCTCGTCGAACCGGATGCGCCCCTCGATCCGGGCGCGTGCGCACGCGATCTCGGCGGTGTCGCGCGCTCGCCGATAGGGCGAGCACCAGACCCTGGCGGGATGAGCCGACTCGGCGAGCCAATCGCCCAGCGCCTCAGCCTGGGTTCGCCCGACGTCGGTCAGCGGGGTGTCCGCGTCACGCAGGTCCAGCGCGAGCACCTCGTCCCCTTCTCGCTCCGCCACGGCCGACGCCACGTTGCCGGCGCTCTCTCCGTGCCGGGCCAGCCAGATGGTCCCCATGGCAGCGCGCTAGGCGCCGGCGCGCGCGGCACCGTGCCGGAGCCTGCTGGCGATGGCGGAGCGGTTCACCAGTACCGTGTGGACCCCGCGCGAGGTGCGCCGCGCGAACGCGACGGGGTCGGCGAACGGCCGGGCGGAGACATGCACCCGCAGCGACGGGTCGAGCGCGACGCGGGCCGCAGGGTCCAGGCAGAAGCTCAGGTCGAGATCGTCGTGCACGCGCGGGTCGTCGCGATGCGGGCTCGCCGTCGTCCACGCGGTGCGCAGCATCCCGAAGTTCGATCCGAACAGCGGCGGCCGGCCGAGCAGCCTGCCGAGGATCGCGAAGTACGCCTGCATGTAGGCAAGGTCGGCGATGCGCATCAACGGCGCGGGGAGTGAGTCGAATGAGCCGGGGCCGGTGACCGCACTCAGTCCGCTCTCCGGACGGAGGGTATCGCGCACGCGCTCGATCCAGTCCTGTGGCGGCACCGAGTCGGCGTCGAGGCGAGCGATGATGTCCCCCATCGCCGCGTCGTATCCGGTCGCTGCGGCGGCCGGAATGCCCGGACGCTCCTCATAGAGGTAGCGGGTCTTCCACCAGCGGGCGACCTCGGGCGTCAGGTCCGTGCTGCCGTTGTCGACGACGACGATCTCATCGGGCCGCACCGTCTGCAGCCACAGGGCCTCGAGGCATTCCTCGAGGCGCATCGCATCGTCCTTCACCGGGATGACGACGGAGACCGTGGGCTTCATGACCCGCGTACCGTCTATCCGCCGGATGGATTCTCGACCGGGGTCCCGTCGGCCTCGGTCGTGCTCGGCGGTGAACTCTGCCCCGACAGCTCGTCGTCGCCCTCGTCGCCCTCGGCCTGCGAGGGATGCTGCTCGTCGGGATTTCCCGTGTCGCTCATGTCGTCTCCGTTCCCGTTCATCATGATTCGACGCTGCCGCGCCATGCGCCGTCCTCGGATCCGCGCGCCTCGAGGAAGTCCTTGAAGTTCTTCAGCGACCCGGCGACGGCCCGGTCGGGGACCGAGAGGGCGGCCCCGGCCTTCTCGAGCAGGCCCTCCGGGTCCCAGTCGATCTGCACGGCGACCCGTGACGAGGTGTCGCTGAGCTTGTGGAAGGTCACGACTCCCGCATGATCCACCTCGCCGCCGGTGCTCGTCCACGCGATCCTGTCGTCGGGGATCTGCTCGGTGATCACCGTGTCGAACTCTCGCGTCACGCCCGCGATGGTCACCTTCCAGTGCTCATGGGTGTCGTCCTGCTGCGTGACGGAGTCGACGTAGCTGAGGAACTTGGGGAACTCCTCGAACTGCGTCCACTGGTTGTACGCGGTGCGGACCGGCACCTCCACGTCGGTGGTCTCGATTACCTGGCTCATGTCCTCAGGATCACCTGCCGGAACGGGTACCTCACGCCGGAAGGAGGCGATGCCCAGCAGACTTCCAGGGGGTACCAGGATGCGGCGCCTATCTCGACGCCGCGAACACCTCGATGAACTGCTCCTGCCGCGGCGTGACGTTGTGAACCAGGATGCGATCGGCGTCGAGTTCTGCGAAGGAGTTCAGCCAGTCCTCGAACTCGCTCGCCGAACGGATCGGGGGGATGCTCTCTTCGAGATCGGCGGCGGCGACGCCTTCTGCGGCGTCGGCGAACGCCTGCGGATCGGGCAGCTCCCGCAACTGCTCGGGCTGCAACGCGGAATGACGCCACTCGGCGTGGGCCTCGGCGAGAGCCGACTCCCGGGTGTCGGAGTACGCCAGTTGCGCCTTCAGCGTCACGTGACCCCGCGCGCCGAGCGTCTGCCGGAACCGGTCCACCCGCTCCCGGGTCCCATCCGGCGTGTCCGCGACGGTGGTCAGGCGGGAATGCCAGGTGCCCACCCACTCCGCCGTGGCGGGCGTGACGGCGGCGATCGAGACTTCGACATCGGCGGGATCGAGATAGTGCCGGGCCGCGGGACGTGACGGGTCCGCGGGGGCGCCGGTCAGCATCCGCTCGATCTCACCGGCGGTTGTGCGCAGGAGCGCGTCGCGGTCGGGCTTCGCCCGCCATCCGCCCACCACGGCCTCGTTCACCGCCTCACCGCTGCCCAGGGTGAGATCGAACCGTCCGGGATACAGCGATGCGAGGGTGGCGGCGTTCTGCGCGAGGATCACGGCCGGATACCGGTTGACCGACGTCGTGACGATCGTGAACGGAACACCCGTTCGCGCCATGGCGGCGCCCAGCCACGGCCAGGAACCCGCGCAGACGCCGGTCCGCGGCGTCCACGGGGCGAGGTGGTCGGAGGATCCGATGAAGTCGAACCCGGCCTGCTGCGCGGCGACGGCGAGCCGGATGCCGTGCTCCGGACCGAACTGCTCGTGCGAGACGTGGAACCCGATGGTCATGACGGACCGACGCTCAGAGTTCCCAATCCTGCTGCTGGGGCGGCTGCTCCATCGGCTGGACCTGCGGCGGCGACTCGATGCGCGAGATGTGCTCGCGCAGATACGCGATCCCCGCGTAGTTCTCGGGCTCGGCAACGATCGAGTCGCTGGACTCGATCAGCACCACCGTCCCGCTGTTGAGAAGGAAGGTGACCTCGACCGGGTCGCCGTCGTCACCGTACGCGTTCAGCGAGACGGTGTCGGCGCTGCTCACCCGGGCCAGAAGGGCGGCGTACTCGACCAGCAGCTCTGCGGCCTCGTCACCGATCAGCAACGACTTGTCGGCCATCGTGACGTGCTTCATGTGCCCAACGGTATTCCGACGGTGCGACCGGCAACACCGCGTTGACATCGGTCGTACAGGGGGGTATCAGAAACCGGGCTTCGGCACGCGCTAACCCACGCACCCCCGGATGCGCAAGGGGAGCCGCCAAATCCGGCGCCCGACTTAGGCTCGCGATGTCACCCGAAGACGACTGACGACAGTTCCTCTTCTCGGAGGCCGATCAATGACGACCACGCAGATCACACACGCCGCCCCCAGCGCCAGCCCCAGCCCCCCGGCCACGGAGGGACTGACCTGGACCCATGTCGACCCGTCGCTCTGGGTCGCATCGACCCGATGGGAGTTCATCGGCACCGTCGAACTGGTGGGTGAGCGCTACCTCGCCTGCGATCGCTACGCCATCGAGATCGGGTCGTTCGGCAGTCTCGACGCCGCCAAGAGGCAGGTGCAGTCGCCGGCCCCGAGCGGGCTCGAGCGCACTGAGCGCTCGCCCGATCTCCACGATCGGCGACTGGCATGGGCGACCGCGGTCGTGGCGGCCGCGGTGATCGTGGGTTCGATCTGCCTCGCTGCGGCGGGGCTGCTGTCCTGAGCGCGCGGCACGCGCGTCGGGCACGTCGCGGGCGCGGGTACCCGGCGAACGGTCAGGTGCAGCTCACGCACCGGGTGCGGGCGGGGCGCAACTCCAGTTGAGCGGCCGGGATCGGCTCGCCGCAGACCTCGCAGATTCCGTAGGTGCCGCTCTCGACCCGGGCGTCCGCGTCGTCGAGGTCCCGCAGCTCGGCCTCGTACTGCGCGCGCACACCTTCTGCCTGCTGCCACTCGAACGTGAGCGCGAAGCCCTCGGGATCGTGTTCCTCGTCCGTCCAGTCGCTGCGCGCCGCGCGCACCTCGGTCAGGCGCTCCTGCACGCCCGCGAGCCGCTCCCGGATCTCGGCTCGTCGCGCGCCGATCGCGCGGTGCTGCCTCGCCGCGAGATCCCCCATCGAGCCAGCGTAGGTCGCGCATCTGCGAGATCCCTCCTGGCGGGCAGAGGCTTGGAGTTACCGGAAAGTCGCGCGCGATCGCGCCCGCAGGCCGGGTCGCTCGCGTAGACCGGAAGCATGACCGACCTGTACACCCCCGCCGATCCCACGACCGCGTACCCTCGCCCGCCCTTCCCGCCCCAGCAGCAGTCAGGCGACGGGACCACGACGGAGATGGACCCGAAGCCGGATCACGGTGAGAAGAGCTACGTCGGGCACGGCCGCCTGGCGGGACGCCGGGCCCTGATCACCGGTGCCGACTCGGGCATCGGCAGGGCCGCGGCGATCGCCTTCGCGCGCGAGGGGGCGGATGTCGCGGTCGGCTACCACTCCAGCGAGGACGACGCCCGGTCGACGGCGTCGCTCGTCGAGGAGGCCGGGCGTCGCGGCGTGCTGGTTCGCGGAGACATCAGCGACGAGCGCAGCTGCCAGGAGATGGTCTCCACCGCGGTCGAGGGCCTGGGCGGCCTGGACCTGCTGGTCATGGTCGCGGGCGCGCAGGACACCGTCGAGAGCATCGACGACTTCGAGACCGACGTGCTCGACCGCATCATGAAGACCAACGTCTACTCGCTGTTCTGGCTGACCAAGGCGGCAGTTGCCCATTTCGAGCCGGGTGCCGCGATCATCACGACGTCGTCGATCCAGGCCTTCCATCCCTCGCCCCAGCTACTCGAGTACGCGACGTCGAAGGGCGCGATCGCGAACTTCACGCGAGCGCTCGCGCAGCAACTCGCAAGCCGCGGCATCCGCGTGAACGGAGTGGCGCCGGGGCCCTTCTGGACGCCGCTGCAGCCCTCGGCCTCTCCCGCGGAGAAGGTCGAGCATTTCGGCGAAGAGGTTCCGTACGGCCGGCCCGGTCAGCCGGCGGAACTCGCTTCCACCTACGTGTACCTGGCGTCGCAGGAATCCAGCTACACCAGCGGAGAGACGATCATCGTCAACGGCGGCGAGCCGGGGCACTAGCCGAGGGCGGCCGGGCCCAGCTGGGCGGCGATCGTCTCGCGGATCTCGGGGACGGCATCCACCAGGCGGGGCAGGGGACACCGGAAGGTGACGGCGCTGACGCTCACTGCGCCGCTGGGCGTCGCCGATCCATCGAGGTGTACGGGGATCGCGACGCAGTTGACCCCGACCTCGTTCTCCTGATCATCGACGCCGTAGCCGCGGTCGCGCGTGGCGGCGAGCTCGGCCAGCAGCGCGTCGCGCGTGAGAAGGGTGTTCGGGGTCTTCCGCTGCAGAGGGAACTCGAACCGGGCGAGTGGGTCCGCGAGCCGGGACAGCAGCGCCTTGCCGACCGCGGTGCTGTACGCCGAATTGCGGCCGCCGATCACCGAGGTCAGCCGTACCGCGCCCTGCGGAGGGTCCATCTTCGCCCGGTAGACGATGTCGGCCCCCGCGAGCACGGCGTAGTGCGCCGTCTCGCCGAAGCGCGCCGCGAGTTGCTCCAGCAGGGGCTGGATGCGGGCGGTCTCGGGCCGGCCGTCCAGGTTGCGGAAGGCGAGCCGGAGGTACTCGTCGCCGAGCACGTACACGCCGCGCTCGACGAGATCCGCCAGGCCCGCACGGCGCAACGTCGCGAGCGCCCGGTGCACCGTCGGCTTCGAACTGTTCAGGATGCCCGCGAGCTCATCGAGGGTGACGCCCAGCGGGTGCTCGGCGAGTTCGGTGAGCACCGCGAGCACCCGATCGGCGCCGACCAGTCTGTCGTCGGTCACGGCAGCCTCGGATCGACGTGCACCTTGGGGCCGGGACCGGCATCCGGGCCGCGGTGCCCCTCGAGCCGAGACGGGACGTCCTCGAGACTGACGACCTCGCTCACGATCGAATCGGGGATCACCGCGCCGCTTGCGAAGCCCGCGATCGCGCCGGCGAGCCCGGCGGATGCCGACAGGATGCCGACCGCCGTGATGTCCTGCAGCGCGATGTCCCGGGTGTCGACCAGGCTCGGCGCCGCCGAGAGCCCGATGTAGACGACGCGGCCCGCGGGACGCACGAGGCGCACCGCCAGGGCGGGCATGGCCTCGTTGCTGGTGCAGTCGATCACGGCGTCGAACCGGTCGGGTTCCGAGTGCGTGAGCTCGGCCAGCTGATGGGTGTGCGCGACGCCGAGTTCCCGCGCCAGCGCGAGAGAGCCCTCGCGCACGCCCCCCACGTGCACCTCGGCCCCCTCTGCCAGCGCGAACTGTGCCGCGAGCAGGCCGATGGTGCCGGAACCGAGCACCAGCACCGACCTGCCGGGTTCGAGCTCCGCGGCGCGGACGGCGCGCAGCGAATTGCCGCCGGGCTCGACCAATGCCGCTGCGGCGAGGCTCACGTGTTCCGGGATCTCGTAGGCGAACCGCGTCGGAATCACGACCTTCTCGGCGAGTGCTCCGGCCCATCCGCCGCGGATTCCCACCTCGTACCGGTTCGGGCAGACGTGGTGCCTGCCGGCAGCGCAGGAGGAGCACTGCCCGCATCCGAGCATCGTGTCGCCGGTCACGCGCTTGCCGAGCCAGCGCTCGTCCCCCCGCTGGCCGACTGCGCTCACCCGCCCGGTCCACTCGTGCCCGAGGCGCAGGGGGAACTCTGCGTATCCGAGGTCGAGGTACGCCATCTCGCCCGTGTAGAACTCGACGTCCGTTCCGCAGATGCCGACGCGGTCGACATCGACGACCAGCTGACCGGGTCCGGCGACCGGCTCCGCCACCTCCTGCACGGCCGCCTCGTGCGCCGCCGTGACGACGAGTGCACGCATCAGGGTGTCGCCGCTCCCGCGCCCGTTCCGGCCGCCGGGTTCGCCACGACGTGCTGGGTCTGCGTACCCAGCCGCGTGATCCCGAGCGTCATCGTCTCGCCGCCCTTCAGGTACGAGGGCGGCTTCATGCCGAGGCCGACGCCCGGAGGGGTTCCGGTGTTGATCAGATCACCCGGTTCGAGCGCCAGGAACTGGCTGAGGTAATGCACGAGGAAGGCGGGCCTGAACACCATCGTCGAGGTCGACCCGGTCTGGCGCCGCGATCCGTCGATGTCGAGCCACATGTCGAGGTCGAGAACGTCTCCGATCTCGTCGGGGGTCACGAGGTACGGCCCCGCGGGGTTGAACGTGGGCGCCGACTTGCCCTTGGACCATTGGCCGCCGCGTTCGATCTGCCATTCGCGCTCGCTGACGTCGTTGACCAGCACGTATCCGGCGATCGCCGCCTCGGCCTCGGTCTCATCCGCCAGGTACGACGAGCGGGTGCCGATCACGATGCCCAGCTCGACCTCCCAGTCGGTCTTCTGCGAACCGCGCGGGATCAGCACATCGTCATCCGGACCGATCAGCGTGTTGGGGGACTTGGTGAACAGGATCGGCTCCGACGGCACCTCCTGCCCCGTCTCCGCCGCGTGATCGGAGTAGTTCAGGCCGATGCAGAGGATCTGGTGCGGCCGCGCGATCGGCGCGCCGAACCGCCGGTCCCCGCGCGGCTCGGTGCGACCGGCCGCGACGCGATCGGCGATCGTCGTCGCCAGGGTCGCGAGCCGCCCCGAGCCGAAGAACCTCTCGTCGAAGTCGCCGACGACGTCCGAGAGATCGACGAACGTGTCGTCGTCGATCAAGGCGCCGGGGGTCTCGCTTCCGGCGGGGCCGATGCGGACGAGTCTCATGCTGTTCTCCAATACGGGTGGATGGTGCTGCCGCTCCAACGCGGAACCGGCAGGCCGGACGCGCCGGTGCCCTCGGCGAGGAAGATCGCGCCCGACAGGTCCGACCACGTGCCGAGGCCCTCCTGCGCGGACGTGATTGCGAGGATGTCGAGGCCGGGTCCCACGAAGGCCGGGCAGGTCGCCTGCGTGGCGTCGATCGCGATCACGTCCACCGGTTCTCCGGTGGGCCGGTGCCGTCGCACGCCCGAGCCGCCGAACTGGGCGACCCAGAGATCGCCGTCCGCGCTGACGGTCAGGCCGTCGGGCGGATGCGGAAGGCCCTCGAGGACGACGACCCAGGGCTCGCCGGCATCGAAGGCGCCGGGCGAATAGGAGTGGCTCGACACCGTTCCCGCGAAGGTGTCGACGTGATAGATCGACGTTCCGTCGGGCGCGAAGGCGATTCCGTTCGAGAGCCGGACGCCCGTGCGCAGCGTCTCGACCCCGCCGTCCGGGCTCACCCGCAGCAGCACCTCCTCGCCCGTCTCGTCGCCGAGAGCGAGCGTGCCGACCACGAACCTGCCCTGCGGATCGACGGAGCCGTCGTTCAGCCGGACGGCGGTCCGGCCACCGAGCAGGTCGGGGCCGAACGACACGGCGCCGTCGGGAGAGATGGTCGCGAGTCCCCGTGCCGCGGCGACCAGCAGGCCGCCGTCCTCCGCGAGCGCGACAGCGCCGGCGGTCTGTCCCAGCTCGACGCTGTCGGCGTCGACGATCCGCTCACCCTCGAGCCGGCCGGACAGGACCCGGCCCGCCCCGATGTCGACCCAGCGCACGAGACCGGCCCGGTCATCCCACAGGATGCCTTCTGCGAGGTCGTAGAGCGGCTCGGTGGCTGCGCGGCCGAACTGTGCCATAATTCTGAATACTAGCCACACATTCGAACAAATGGAAAAGCGAGGCGGCGGTGGAGCAACTCCGCAGCGGCGACTGGTACGTCGGCGGCGACCGGAACGCCTACATCCACCGGGCGTGGATGCGCCGTGGCAACCCCGCCGATGCTCTCGACGGCACCAAGCCGCAGATCGCGATCGCGAACACCGCCTCCGACCTGACGCCCTGCAACATGCACCTGAACGAGGTCGCCGAGCATGTGAAGAACGGCATCTGGGAGGCGGGCGGCGTTCCCTACAACCTGCCCGTCGTCTCGCTCGGCGAAACCCAGGTCAGACCCACCGCCATGCTCTGGCGCAACATGGCGGCGATGGCGATGGAAGAGATGTTCCGGGCCAATCCGATCGACGGGCTGGTACTGCTCGGCGGGTGCGACAAGACCATTCCGGCGCTGCTCATGGCCGCGGCCTCGGTGGACATCCCGGCGGTCGTGGTGCCCGGCGGCCCGATGCTGACGGGGTACTTCCGCGGCGAGGCACTCGGATGCGGTACCGACGTCTGGCGCCTGAGCGAAGAAGCGCGCGCCGGCAGCATCACGAACGGCCAGTTCCAGGCCTCGGAGCAGTCGATGATCCGCGGCAAGGGCCACTGCAACACGATGGGCACCGCCTCGACCATGGCCGTCGTCGCCGAGGCGCTCGGCATGACCATCCCCGGCTTTGCCGGAACCCCGGCGGCGGATGCGCGGCTCGGGTCGCTCTCGCACCAGACCGGCCGGCTCATCGTCGAGATGGTCGCGGCCGACCGCAAGCCGAGCGACATCATGACGAAGGAGTCGTTCCTGAATGCGATCATCGCCGTCGCGGCTGTGGGCGGCTCGACGAACTCCGTCGTGCACCTGCTCGCGATCGCGGGGCGGCTGGGCATCGACCTGACCCTCGACGACTTCGACGCCGCGGGCGCGGGGGTTCCCGTGATGGCGAACCTGCAGCCCAGCGGCGAGTTCCTGATGGACGACCTGTTCCGTGCCGGAGGGGTGCTGGCGCTGCTCTCGCAGATCCGCGAGCTGTTCCACCCCGAGCCGATCACGGTGACCGGCCGCCCGCTCGTGGAGTACCTCGTGGATCAGGCCGTCTTCGACGAGACGGTGATCATGCCGCGCGAGTCCCCGCTGATGGAGGACGCCGGCATCGCGGTGCTGCGCGGCAACCTCGCCCCGCGTGGTGCGATCGTCAAGCCGTCAGCCGCGACGCCCGCGCTGCTGCAGCACGTCGGCCCGGCCGTCGTCTTCGACTCGGTCGAAGACATGCGGGCGCGCATCGACGACCCCGGCCTCGACGTCACCGCCGACTCGGTGCTGGTGCTGCGCGGGTGCGGGCCGCGCGGCTACCCCGGCATGCCCGAGGTCGGCAACATGCCGCTGCCGCGCAAGCTGCTCGAGCAGGGCGTGCGCGACATGGTGCGCATCAGCGACGCGCGGATGAGCGGCACGGCGTACGGGACGGTCATCTTGCACGTCGCGCCCGAAGCGGCTGCCGGGGGGCCTCTGGCTTTCGTGCGGACGGGCGACATGATCACGGTCGACGTCGAGAACCGCATCCTGAGCATGGATGTCAGCGACGAAGAGCTGCAGGCGCGCACGCAGACCCCGGCGAGCGAGGCGGCATACGCGGCGCCGGTTCGCGGGTGGGAGAAGCTCTACGTCGATCACGTGATGCAGGCGGACACGGGTGCGGACCTCGACTTCCTCGTCGGATCGAGCGGGTCGAAGGTGAGCCGTGAGTCCCACTAGGCGGGCGATCGTCACCGGCGGCACGAGCGGACTCGGTGAGGCCTGCGCGGTCCGGTTGCGGGCCGACGGCGCCGAGGTGGTGACGTTCGACGTGTCCCCGGGCGCGGACGTGACGGTCGACGTCCGCGACCCGGCCGCCGTGGATGCCGCGGTTGCGCGCGTCGGCACCGTCGACATCCTGATCAACAGCGCCGGCATCGTCGGGCCGAACAAGCCGTTCGCCGACACGACGCCCGAGGAGTGGCGCACCACCTTCGACGTCAACGTCTTCGGGCTCGTTCACGTCACGCGGGCCGTCGTGCCCGGCATGGTCGAGCGCGGCTGGGGACGCATCGTCAGCATGGCGAGCATGGCGGGCAAAGACGGCAATCCGAATCTGAGCGCGTACTCGGCCTCGAAGGCCGCCGTGATCGGCCTGACCAAGTCGCTCGGCAAAGAACTCGCGAAGACCGGCGTGCTGGTCAACGCGATCGCGCCCGCCGTCATCGCCACACCGATGAACGCGACGAACACCCCCGAGGTGCTGGCGCACCTGACCTCCCTCATCCCGATGGGCCGGGTGGGACTTCCCGAGGAGGTGGCGGCGCTCGTCGCCTGGCTCGTCTCGGACGAACTGAGCTTCTCGACGGGTGCGGTGTACGACATCAGCGGCGGCCGCGCGACCTACTGACGCGCGACCTACTAGAAGGAGAACGACATGACCGAGTTCGATGGTGCGGTGGCGATCGTCACCGGCGGAGCGAGCGGCATCGGGGCGGCGACCGCGGCGCTTCTCGCCGATCGCGGGGCGCGGGTCGCGGTGCTGGACCGGGACATCTCGGCCGTGCCGGCCGGCCGGTTCGGCGTCGTCTGTGATGTCACCGACCGCGCGCAGGTCGACGCCGCGATCGAGGCGGTGATCGCGGAATTCGGCGAGCTCGACATCGTGATCAACAACGCGGGCATCGGGGCCGCCGGCAACGTCGCCGCCAACGACGATGACGAGTGGCGCCGCGTGCTCGACGTGAACGTCATCGGCATGGCGCGTGTCACCCGCGCGGCGCTTCCGCATCTGCGCGCGTCGAAGGTCGCAGCCGTGGTCAACACGTGCTCGGTCGTCGCGACGATCGGGGTGCCCGATCGTGCGCTGTACGCGGCCAGCAAGGGGGCGGTCGCGGCGTTGACCCTCGCGATGGCGGCGGACCACGTCCGCGAGGGGATCCGCGTGAACGCGGTCACACCGGGCACCGCCGACACCCCGTGGGTGGGACGACTGCTCGATGCGGCCGACGATCCGGATGCCGCGGAGGCGGCGCTGAAAGCGCGGCAGCCGATGGGCCGGCTGGTGTCGGCGCACGAGGTGGCGCACGCGATCGCGTACCTCGCCTCGCCGCTGTCGTCGTCGACGACCGGAACCCTGCTCGCCGTCGACGGAGGTATGGCGGGGCTGCGGCTGCCCGCCTGACGCTGCTC
>JAODAS010000064.1 GCA_025463555.1 Schumannella sp. | reverse complement strand
GAGCGAGACGATGAACGCCACCCCGGCGAACTCCAGGGCGAGCACGAACGTGCGGGTCGCGAAATACGTGATGATGCCGATCGCGACGGCGACCGCCGCGGACAGCCCGAGCAGCTCGGCCGGGCGGGTGCGGTCGCGTCGGGTCGGTTCGGTCACGGGGCGACTTCTCTCGAGGGGGTGGCGCCGGGCGCCGAGGGGGTGGATGCCGTGGCCGGCTGCGCGGGACGGGCGGCGGTCTTGTTCGGGGACGCCGCCGCGATCGCCTGCAGAACGCCGGTGATCACGGCCCAGGCCCCCAGCATCCCGACGAGGATGATCGACGAGGTCAGCAGACCCTCGACTCCCTTGTCGCCGCGGAAGTAGTCGGCGATGTCGGGCGGGGTCGCCAGCACGACGATGCCGAGCAGCACCGTCAGAGAGCCGACGATGATCCAGTCGCTCCAGCCGGGAATGCGACGACGTGCCCGGATGCCGGACACCAGCTCGAGCGCGCCCGTCACGATCGCCCATCCGCTGAGCAGCCACACGAGGTAGCCGATCCCCCCTGACGGGAGCACCAGCGCCGCGACCCCCGCCACGACGGAGACGATCCCCGAAGCCCGGAACGCCGTCCGTGCCTCCGCCGCTGCGCGCCGGCCGAACGTGCCGGCCAGGATCAGCGCACCCGACGCCAGCGCGTACACGCCGAACGCGACGAGTCCGAACGCGGCGGTGTGCCCGCTGGTGAACGTGATGGCGAGGCCGAGGGCGAGCGCGAAGAGGGCTCGCCCGGCGAGAAGCATCCAGGGCGCGAGCACGGGGTCGAGTCTACGTGGCCAGAGTGGGGGCGGCCCGGGCGGGGGCGCCTGAGTCAGGCGGCGCGAGCCCGCGCGCCACGCGCAGCGCGCGATCACACCCGCGCGATGTCACCGAACCGCGAGTACATGCCCTGGAACGTGACCGGCACCGTGTCGATGCGGCCGTTGCGGTGCTTGGCGACGATGAGGTCGGCATCGCCGGAACGCGGATCGTCTCGTTCGAGCCCGAGCTCGCGGTGCAGCAGGATCACGATGTCGGCGTCCTGCTCGAGCGAACCCGACTCGCGAAGGTCGGCGAGCGCGGGCTTCTTGTCGGCGCGCTGCTCCGAGTTGCGGTTCAGCTGCGAGAGCGCGATCACCGGGACGTTCAGCTCTTTGGCGAGCAGCTTGAGCGCGCGGGAGAACTCGCTCACCTCCTGCTGACGGGACTCGACCTTCTTGCCGGAGGTCATGAGCTGCAGGTAGTCGATGACGACGAGCTTGAGCCCGATCTTCTGACTCAGCCGGCGGCACTTGGCCCGGATCTCGACCAGGGTCATGTTGGGGCTGTCGTCGATGTACAGCGGCGCGTCGGCGATCGAGCCGCGGACGTTGGCGATCTTGGTCCATTCCCGCTCTTCGAGGTTGCCCTTGCGCAGGTTGTGCATGCCGATGGACGCCTCGGCCGCGAGCAGACGCGTGGCGATCTCGCTGCGCCCCATCTCGAGCGAGAAGAACAGCGCCGGCAGGTTGTGGCGGATGGACGCGGATCGCGCGAAGTCGAGGGCGAGCGTCGACTTGCCCAGGCCCGGCCGGGCGGCCACGATGATCAGCTGACCGCCGTGCAGGCCGTTGGTGAGTTCGTCGAGCTCGGCGAACCCGGTGGGCACGCCGGCCATCTCGCCGTTGCGTCCGCGCGCGAGGTCGATCTCGTCCATCGCAGTGTTGACGGCCTCGACCAGGGGGACGTAGTCCTCGCTCTCGACACCGCCCGTCACCCCGTAGATCTCGGCCTGGGCATTGTTGACCAGGTCGGTGACCTCGCCTTCGCTGGCATAGCCCATCTGCACGATGCGGGTGCCCGCCTCGACCAGGCGTCGCAGGACAGCCTTCTCGGCGACGATCGAGGCGTAGAACCCGGCGTTGGCGGCGGTCGGCACCAGCCCGGTGAGGGTGTGGAGGTACTCGGCGCTGCCGGCACGCTGCAGCAGGCCCGACTTGGTCAGCTCGTCGGTCACGGCGATGACGTCGGTCGGCTCGCCGTGCGAGTAGAGCGTGTGGATCGCGTCGAAGATCACGACGTGCTTGGGGATGTAGAAGTCGACGGCGCGTGCGGTCTCGATGACGTCGGCGACCGCGTCCTTGCTCAGGAGCATGCCGCCGAGCGCGCTCTGCTCGGCCAGGAGGTCGTGCGGCGGGGTGCGCTCACCCGTCCACGCGTCGCCCGCGGGCTGCCGCGCGTCGGACGAGCCCGAGTTCGGCGCGAGCCCGAGATGCGCGATCGACACGTTGCCTCCCTCCGGGTTCAGGTTGGTTCGGGGTCAGGTTAGGCGCCACGGACGACCTTCGACCGGTGCGGCACACCCCCGCGGAGGCTTTCGCCGCCGATGCGCGGGTTCACGCTATGGCGCGCGGCGGATCGCACCAAACAGGGGTGTGGACAACCATGTGCACAACCGGCGGGAAACGCCGGGACGTATGTGAAGAAGGTGTGGAAACTCCTGGGGAGAACTTGCGTGTTTGGATCGGTTTATGCAACCTGACCAGGCATTTCCGTGCTCACACGCTGTGTGTAGAAACATGTTTAGAGTTGCGCTTGAAGCTTGGGCCGGAAAGGCGCTTCCTGTGGACGGATTCCCGGCGCATCCGCTGCGCAAACGAGCGGCGGCGCCCCCCGCAGGGAGCGCCGCCGTCAGGTGATCCGGTGCTACTTGGCTGCTACGACGTCGATCGTGAGGGCCGCGACCACGTCTTCGCGCAGGCGCACCGTCGCGTCGTACCGGCCGACGCCCTTGATGGCCGAACCCAGCTCGATCGTGCGCTTGTCGACCTGGCCGAGGCCCTGACTGGCCACGGCTTCGGCGATGTCGGCCGTCTTGACCGATCCGAACAGACGGCCCTCGCGGCCGGCCTTCACGGTCAGCCGAACGGGCGTGCCCTCGAGCTTGGCCTTCAGCGCCTGGGCCTCCTCGAGGGTGGCCAGTTCACGCGCGCTGCGCGCAGCCTTGATCGAGTCGATCTGTTTCTCGCCGCCACGGCTCCAGGCCACGGCGAACCCCTGCGGGATGAGGTAGTTGCGGGCGAACCCGTTCTTGACCTCCACGACGTCCCCGGCCGAACCGACTCCGGTGACCTCTGAGGTGAGGATGAGCTTCGACATATCCCTATCCCCTATCGTCCCGAGCCCGCGTACGGGAGGAGGGCCATCTCGCGCGCGTTCTTGACCGCGAGCGCGATGAGCTTCTGCTCCTGCACCGAGACGCCGGTGATGCGACGGGCGCGGATCTTTCCACGCTCCGAGATGAACTTGCGCAGCGTCGCCACGTCCTTGTAGTCGATGATGCCGACGCGGACGGACTTCGCCGGGGCGGCGTTCTTGCCGCCCTTGAGGTTGGTGCGCTTGCGGCTGTCGTTGCTGCCGCCCCTGCTCTTTCCTGCCATGACTCTTCCTTTAGGTCTCTACGCCTGAGGCTTGCGCGCTCAGAACGGGGTCTCGTCGTTGTAGCTGCCCGGCGTGTTCCACACGTCGTCGCCGCCACCGGCTGCGGGAGTGCTCGCGGCCCAGGGCTCGTCGGCGACGGCGCCCTGCGAGCGGCCACCGCCTCCGCCTGCGCCGGATGCGCCACCCGGCGCGCGGGTGACCTGAGCGGTCGCATAGCGCAGGCTGGGACCGATCTCGTCGACCTCCAGTTCGATGGCGGTGCGCTTCTCGCCTTCCTTCGTCTCGTACGAGCGCTGCTTCAGGCGGCCGGTCGCGACGACGCGGCTTCCCTTGGTCAGCGACCCGGCGACATGCTCGGCGAACTCGCGCCAGCAGGACGCGCGGAGGAACAGCGCCTCGCCGTCCTTCCAGTCGTTCGCCTGGCGGTCGAAGGTGCGCGGTGTCGACGCGATCGTGAAGTTCGCCACCGCGAGCCCGGTCTGCGTGTAGCGCAGCTCCGGATCGGCGGTCAGGTTGCCCACCACCGTGATGATCGTCTCGCCGGCCACGGTTACGCCTCGTCCGAGATGGTGGAGACGGGAGCCTCGGCGTCGACGGCCTTGGTGGCCTTCGGCTTCGCCGGTGCCTTGGCCGGCTTCTCGGCCGGTGCCTCGTCGGCAGCGGGGGCCTCGGCGGTCGGGGCTTCGGCGGCCGGCGTCTCGGCAGCAGCAGGCGCCTCGACCTTGGGCGCGACAGCGGCCGCGGCCTTCGGGTTCTTCGCGGCGGCGGCGGCCTTGCGGGCGGCGCGCTGCTCGTTCTCGGCGGTGACGGCGACGGCACGCGCCGCTCGCACCTCGGAGCGGAGCACCTTCGTGCGCAGCACGGCCTCCGACAGCTTCAGCTGACGGTCGAGCTCGATCGTGGCGTCGGAGGTCGCGGTGAAGTTGACGACGGCGTAGATGCCTTCGGACTTCTTCTGGATCTCGTAGGCCAGCCGGCGGCGTCCCCAGATGTCGACGTTGTCGATCGTGCCGCCATCGTTGCGGATGACGTTGAGGAACTTGTCAAGGCTGGGTGCGACGGTGCGCTCATCGATCTCGGGATCGAGGATCACCATCAGTTCATACTGGTGCGTCATAAACCCACCTCCTCTGGTCTAGAACGGCCGCCGGACGTGTTCCGGCAGCAGGAGGGTAGTGACGGTGCACACGCCGAAGCGCGGGCAACCTGTCGAGTATAGGCCGACGACCCGCCTAGCCGCGAGCCGCCCACCATTCCAGGAGCCGGCTCCGGGCGATGTCGTAGCCCAGCGAGCCCTCATCGAGCCGCAGTTCCATCAGGAAGCGGTACGCGTCACCCACCTCGCGACCGGGCTTCAGGCCGAGGATCGCCATGATCTGCTCCCCGTCGAGGTCGGGACGGATTGCGGCGAGCTCCTCCTCTTCGGCAAGCGCCGCGATGCGGGCCTCGAGGTCGTCGTAGGCGGCGGCCAGCGCACCGGACTTGCGCTGGTTGCGGGTGGTGACATCCGCCCGGGACAGGATGTGGAGCCACTCGAGCAGATCGCCGGCGTCGCGCACGTACCGGCGCACCGCCGAGTCGGACCACCTGCCCTCTGAGTAGCCGAAGAAGCGCAGGTGCAGCCGGATCAGCTCGGCGACGGCCTTCACGGTGTCGTTGTCGAAGCGCAGCTCGCGCAGTCGCCGGGCGGCGAGCTTCGCCCCGAGGACGTCATGGTGATGAAAGGTGACGGAGCCGTCGGGCTCGATCTTGCGGGTCTCCGGCTTGCCGATGTCGTGCAGCAGCACGGCGAGGCGCAGCACCAGGGTGGGCGGGTGCCCGCGCTCTCGCTCCAGCACGATGGCCCGGTCGAGGGCGGTCAGGCTGTGCTCGTAGACGTCCTTGTGCCGCGCGTGCTCGTCGATCTCGAGCCGCAGCGCCGGCACCTCGGGCAGCACCCGCTCTGCGATGCCGCTGTCGACGAGAACCCGGATGCCGCGGCCGGCTTCCGGCGCCAGCAGGAGCTTGCGCAGCTCGTCGCTCACGCGCTCGCGCGAGACGATGTCGATCGAGGGAGCGAGTTCGACCGCCGCGGCGAGCGCCGCATCGTCGAGGCGGAACCCCAGTTGAGCGGTGAACCGGGCGGCGCGCATCATGCGAAGCGGGTCGTCGCCGAACGAGACCTGCGGGGCGCCGGGTGTGCGCAGAACTCCCGCGAGCAGGTCCTCGACCCCGCCCGCCGGGTCGACGAGCACGCATTCCGGCAGCCGCAGCGCCATCGCGTTGATGGTGAAGTCGCGCCGCGTGAGGTCGTCCTCGAGGCGCGAACCGAACTCCACGACGGGCTTGCGCGTCGCACCGTCGTAGGAATCGCTGCGATAGGTGGTGATCTCGACGGTCTCCTCGCCGAGACGGGCTCCGATGGTGCCGAACTCCCGGCCGATGTCCCAGTGAGCATCCGCCACCGGGGCGACGATCGCGAGGATCTGATCGGGCGTGGCGTCCGTCGTGAAGTCGAGATCGCTGACGACCCGCCCCAGGAACGCGTCGCGCACCGGACCGCCGACCAGCGCGAACTCGTGGCCCGCGTCGGCGAAACGCTGTGCCAGCAGGCTGATCTCCGGCCCGGTCGCCAGCAGTTGCAGGCGCGCCAGAGCCGCGGCGACGCTCTCCATGCCTCCAGCCTGGCATGCCTCCAGGGGCAGGCCAGGCGAGGACGTCTAAACTCGGGTTCCATGTCGGCGGCCTGCAATCCGAGCGTGCGCTCGTGCCGTTGATGCGATCCCGGTCCCGGGCGCTTGCCCTCGCGCTTGCCGGCGCGCTGGGATCTGCGGTTCTCTCGGCAGCCGCCCCGGCATCCGCCCTGGCACAGCCGGACGCACCGGCCGCGCCGGCGATCAGCGCCGGCTCTGGTCCGGTGTCGGTCGCCGTCGTCATGCCGCTGACGGTGCCGCCCACCACCAGCGGGCTGCTCAACGCGGACGCCCTCACCACCTACACGCAGGACGGCGGCCTGCTGAACCGGCAATTGGACGCTGTAGCCGGCACGTCGGCCGCGATCGGCCTCGACCCCATGATCGTCGCGTCCATCCGCGTCCTCGGCTCCGCGGCGCCCGCCTCGGCCCTGGACTTCCTGTCGCGGCTGCACGCGCTGCCGAACGAGATGTTCCTGCTGGGCTACGCGGATGCGGACCCCGCGCTCGCCGCCGTGGCAGGCACCCAGGCCGAGCTGGCCCCGCTCGGATTCGACTTCGCGATCGATCCCGCGGATTTCGGGCCCGCGGTCACACCGAGCGCGACGCCGACACCCGACGCGACCGCCGACTCCGACGCGGGCGCGACGACCGATGCGACGCCTCCGCCCGATGACGGCACCCCGCCACCTCTGCCGTCGACGGAGGACCTGCTCGCCTGGCCCACCACGCTCCCGTCGATCGCGTGGCCGTCCGAGGGGACCATCGATGCCGCCGGGCTGGCCGGTCTCGCAACGCTCGGCTACGCCGACACCCTGATCGGCGCGGCCAACACCACGTCGACGGGCACCGCACTGGTCGACTTGGGCGACATCGACGGGCTCGTCGTCGACGACGACATCACCGAGGCGGTACGGAGCGCGGTGTACGCGCCCACCGAGACGGACTACCAGGCCGCCACCATCACTCTCGCCGCTGCGTTGCGATCGGTGTCGATCACCGCACCCGGCCGCACCCTCATCGCCACGCTCGACCGTCGCTGGCCGTTCGGCACCGCACGCCTCGCGTCGGTGCTCGCGACCATCCAGTCGCAGAGCGCCTCCCAGCTGATCCCGCTGAGCGCGGTGCTGGGAGGTGCGAAGGCATCCGCGACCCTGGTCGCTCCCGACAGCGACGTCGACGCGGAGCGCGCCGCCACGCTGACAGCGCTCGCCTCCGCGGCGCGGGCCGAGACCAGCTACCTGCAGATCGCCGAGGACGCCACGGTCATCACCCAGCCGCGCCGGCTCGCCGTGCTCGCCCTGTCGGCGGTGGGCTGGCGCGACGACGGGGTCGGATGGGATGCGGCGACCGCAGGCGTGCTCGCCGATTCCGAGTCGACCCTCGATGCGGTGCAGGTGACCGAGAGCAGTGACCAGCTGGTGCTGTCCGACATCTCCAGCCTGCGGTTGCACATCAGCAATGCGTTGCCGGTCGCCGTCACCGTGTACGTGAGGGTGCAGCCGCTCCGACCGCTGCTGCAGGTGGAGAACGCATCGGTCGAGGTTGCGATCGAGCCCGATTCCAGCGCGACCGCCTCCATCCCCGTGCAGTCGATCACCAACGGAGACGTCACCGTCCGGGCAGAGCTGCGCAACGCCAGCGGTCAGAGCCTCGGCGAGCCGCGCTTCCTCAAGGTGATCCTGCAGGCGGGATGGGAGACGGCCGGAACACTGATCGCCGGGGGCCTCGTGTTCCTCATCTTCGGGGGCGGCCTGGTGCGGCTGTTCCTGCGGCGACGGCGCGAGTCCGCCGCGCGCGAGCCGGCCGCGCAGGCCGATGACTGAGGCTCCGGCCGCCCCGTCCCTCGGGCGCGCCAGCGCGGCGCTCGCGGCCGGCACCCTGGTGTCGCGGGTGCTGGGCTTCCTCAGCATCGCGGTCCTTGCCTGGACGATCGGCGCGACCAATCCCGGCGCCAACGCGTTCGCGCTCGCGAACCAGCTGCCGAACAACATCTACGCGATCGTGGCCGCCGGGGTGCTCAGCGCCGTGCTGGTGCCGCAGATCGTACGCGCCGGGTTGCATGCCGACGGCGGCCAGGACTTCGTGAACCGTCTGGTGACGCTCGGCGTGGTGGTGTTCGTCGCCGCGACGGCCATCGCCACCCTCTGCGCGCCGCTGCTCGTCGATCTCTACACGTACGACTCCGACGCGGGGGCGCTGCAGGGCGGAGGCCTGGGGCTCGCGGTGGCCTTCGCCTACTGGTGCCTGCCGCAGATCCTGTTCTACGCGATCTACTCGCTGCTCGGCGAGGTGCTCA
>JAODAS010000002.1 GCA_025463555.1 Schumannella sp. | reverse complement strand
TGGAGCCGACCGCCGGTTCGCCGATCAGGATCGGCGCGCTTCTGATCGGCGTCAACGCCGGCGCGATCATCACGCCGTGGGGCTCGCTCGCGACGCTGCTCTGGCATCAGCGCCTCGTCGCGCTGGGCGTCGAGCTGCGGTGGTCGCGCTACGTGCTGCTGGGCGTGGCGGTGGCGCCGGCGACCGTCGCGCTCGCGACTCTGGCGCTCGCCTACGCCTGAAGCGGGGTCATTCTGCGCTCGGGCAACACCACACGCGGGCGTCTGCGCGGGCAGTCGTTCAGAACGGATACGGCGCGATCGAGGACCGCACCGTGAGCCATTGGGTGTCGGTGAACGCATCGAGGTTGGTCTCGAGCCCGCCGATCCGTGACCCGTTCCCCGACCACCCCACACCGCCGAACGGGGCGTTGGCTTCGTCCGACACCGTCTGCTCGTTGATGTGGATCTTTCCGCTGGGCACCAAGTCGGCGAGATCCATCGCCGTGCCGACATCGCCCAGGATGCCGAGGGACAGCCCGTAGTCGTTCTCGCCTGCCAGCGCGGCGGCTTCGTCGAGCGTGGCAAAGGAGCGGACCGGCGCGACGGGTCCGAAGACCTCTTCGGTCCACGCGGCGGAGTTCGCGTCGAGGTCGGTCAAGACCGTCGGGCGATAGAACAGCCCCTCGTGCGTTGCTCCCGCGGCGACTCTGCCGCCGGCCTCGACGGTGCGTTTCACGATGTCGTCGATGCGCAGCAACTGCTTCTCGTCGATGATGGGCCCGATCGCGACGTCGCCCGCCGCCGGATCGCCGATCGGCAAGCGGGTCGCCTTCTCGCTGAGGGCGGCGACGTAGTCGTCGTAGAGGCTCTCGTGGACCAGGTGCCGTCCGGTCGTCATGCAGATCTGACCCTGGTGCATGAACGAACCGAAGGCCCCGGCGGAGGCCGCGAGAGGCAGATCGGCGCCGGGCAGCACGACGAGCGCATTGTTGCCGCCCAGTTCCAGGTGCACCCGCTTCAGATGTGTGCCTGCGAGCGCGCCGACGGCCCGGCCCGCCGCGGTCGAACCCGTGAACGCGATGATGCGGACCTCGGAGGCCACGACGGCCGCTTCGCCGACGTCCGCCCCACCCGGGAGCAGATGCAGGAGCCCCTCGGGCAGCCCCGCCTCCTCGAAGACGCGTGCGATGCCGACGCCGCCCGACACCGCCGTGCGCAGGTCAGGCTTGAGCAGTACGGCGTTCCCCAGGGCGAGAGCGGGTGCGACGGCGCGAATGGCGAGGATCAGGGGGAAGTTGAACGGAGCGATCACCGTCACGACCCCCGCCGGCAGCCGTCGGGCGAACGACCAGCGGGGGTCGTTGCTGGTGAGCACATCGCCGTGCGGGTACGAGGGGAGGGCGGATGCCTCGAAGCACTCGGCTGCCGCGATGTGGGTCTCCAGCTGCGCCTTCGGCGCGATGGCACCCGTCTCGCGGACGATCCAGTCCTCGATCTCGGCGGCATGCTGCTCGAACAGCAGGCCGGCGCGACGCAGCACGGACGCGCGCTCTTCGGGCCGCCGGCGTGCCCAGTCCCGCTGTGCCACCGCGGCTGCGGCCGCCGCGCTGTGCACGTCTTCCGCCGAGGCCACGCCGATCGAGCCGAGTGCCGCGCCGGTCGCCGGCTCGATCACATCTGAGACGCCGCCCCCTCCGGCGCGCCAGCCGCCCGAGTACAGCGAGTCCGTCCAGCCGTCCGTGAGCAGTGTCATGTCGTGTCTCCTTCGATCAGAACAGTTCGAACAGCGCGGCGGCACCCTGGCCGCCGCCGATGCACATGGTCACGACGGCTCGCTTCGCGCCGCGGCGGCGACCCTCCAGAAGGGCGTGACCGGTCAGTCGTGCGCCCGAGACGCCGTACGGATGACCCACAGCGATCGCGCCGCCGTCGACGTTCAGAAGATCGGGATCGATCCCGAGCGTGTCCCGGCAGTAGAGGACCTGAACCGCGAACGCCTCGTTGAGCTCCCACAGATCGATGTCGTCGACCGACAGTCCTTCGCGCTCGAGCAGGCGCGGCACGGCGAACACCGGCGCGATCCCCATCTCGTCGGGCTCACAGCCGGCGACGGCGTAGGCGACGAAGCGCCCGAGGGGCTGCAGGCCCCGACGGCCGGCCTCGTCTTCGGACATGACGACGCAGGCGGAAGCGCCGTCGGAGAATCCACTGGCATTGCCGGCGGACACTGTTCCGCCGGGCACGGCACGCCGGATGGCGGCGATGCCCTCCAGCGTCGAATCCCCGCGGATGCCGTCGTCGGCACCGACCGTGACCTCGGCCAGGGTCGCGACGCTCGTGCGCTTGTCCACGACAGCGGTGCGTGCCGTGAGAGGGGCGATCTCCTCGTCGAAGCGGCCCTCACGCTGGGCAGCGGCCGCTTTCAGGTGACTCGAGAGCCCGTATTCGTCCTGCCGTTCACGCGAGATGCCGTAGCGCTGCGCGACCGTCTCCGCGGTTCGCAGCATCGGCCAGTAGACGGCGGGAACCTGCTCGCGCAGCGCCGGATCCTCCACGAAGAAGTCGGTGAGGTGCTCCTGCACCAGGCTGATCGACTCCACACCGCCGGCGACCGCGACGTCGTATTGCCCCGTCATCACGCGCTGCGCCGCGCTCGCGATCGCCTCCAGGCCCGAGCCGCAGAACCGGCTGACGGTCACCCCCGGCGTCGTGACCGGGAGGCCCGCCCGCAGCGCCGCCTGCCGGGCGATGTTGCCGCCCGTCGCGCCATCCGGGTTGGCACAGCCGAGCACCACGTCGTCGATCAGTCCCGGATCCACACCGGCGCGCTCGATCGCCTGAGAGATCACGTGCGCACCGAGGGACGCACCGTGCGTCAGGTTGAGGGCTCCGGTCCACGATCTCGTCAGCGGGGTGCGCGCAGTCGACACCACGACGGCCGATCTCATGCGGCATCCCGTTCGGCGAGCGACGGTGGCAGGGCCCAGAACTCGTCGCCGGTCGTCTCGTGCCATCGCCGCATCGCGCGCACGACACGGTCCCACCCGGTCGCTTCGGCGAAGAACCACGGACCCCCGCGTTCGGCCGGGAAGCCGTAGCCGTGGACCAGCACGGTGTCGATGTCCGCCGCGCTCGCAGCGATCCCGTCGTCCAGGACGGCGGCGGCCTCCCGCACCAGCGCGAGAACGCATCGCTGCACCAGTTCGTCATCGTCCACGGCGGGCAGGCTCGCCTCGATCTGCAGACCGGGATTCGGCACCGGGACATCCCCCTCGTACGAGTACCAGCCGAGGCCGGTCTTGCGTCCGAGCCAGCCGCGGGCGGCGAGATCATCGGCGACCGCGAATGCGGGATCGGATGTCCCGGCGGCGGCGCGGGCCATCGCGGGTATGTCATTGCCGACGAGGTCCAGGACGCGGAACGGGCCCATCGCCATGCCCCAGGACTCCAGAGCACGGTCGATGCGCTCGGGACCGGCGCCGGTGCGCAGCAGGAGGTTCGCCTGCCGGATGTACTGATCGAAGATGCGATTGCCGATGAAGCCGGGGCCGACCTGCGCGACGACGGGCAGCTTGCGCAGCCGTTTCACGAGACCGATCGTGGTCGCGAGGGTCTGCTCGGAGGTGCGCGTTCCGTCGACCACCTCGACCAGCCGCATGATGTTGGCCGGGCTGAAGAAATGCATCCCGACAACGCGCTCGGGGGTCGCCGTCGCCGCGGCGATGAGGTCGAGGTCGAGCGAGGACGTGTTCGAGGCGAGAACGGCATCGGGCCTCGCGATCGCATCGAGCTGGCGGAACACGTCGCGCTTCACGTCGAGGTTCTCGAAGACGGCTTCGATGATCAGAGCGGCGTCTGCGGCCGCCTCGATCCCCACCTCGGCGCGGAACCGTGCGAGCTGATCGTCCTTCTGCGCCGTCGACAGCCGACCGCGCTCGACCGAGCGTTCGAGTTCTGCGGTCAGGGCGTCGCGCGCCGCTTCGACGCGATCGTCGGCGGTGTCGATCAGCACGACCGGGATGCCGGCCGCGAGCAGGGCGAGTGCGATGCCGCGCCCCATCGTGCCCGCTCCGATCACGGCGGCCGAGTCGACGACGGCCGGAGTCGCGCCGAGGGGCGTTCGCCCGGCGCCGCGTTCCGACTGGAAGCGGTAGCGAGCCGCGCGGGCAGGCGGAGAGGCCGCGAGCCGCTCGAACAGCTCCAGTTCGTAGGCCAGGCCCGCGTCGAACGGCCGGGTGGCGGCGGCCCGCAGGGCATCGAGAGCGGCGAGCACCCCCGCGCTCGTGCGCGGGTTGCGGGCGGCGGCGCGGCGTGCGGAATCGATGAACGGCTCCGCGAGGGGCTCGTCGAGAACGAGGTCGCGCAGGCGGGTACTCGGCTCGGCCGACGACGCGAGACTCCGCACCAGGGCGACGCTCGCCGCGACCGGATCCGCTGACACCTCGCTGACCAGACCGAGCTCGAGCGCGGTGGCTGCGTCGATCGCGCGCCCGGTGACGATCAGATCGAGAGCGGCCTCGATCCCGATCGCGCGGGGGAGCCGCTGCGTGCCTCCGGCACCCGGCATGAATCCGAGAGTCGTCTCCGGCAGCCCCAGGCGCGCGCCGGGATCCGCGACCCGCGCCGTGCAGGCCAGGGCGAGTTCGAGCCCGCCCCCGAGCGCCGCCCCGCTGATCGCCGCGACGCTCGGGATCGCGAGGGCGTCGAGCGCGCCGGTGATCGTGAGGTGCAGCGTGGGCTCGGCCAGGCCGTCGCCCGAGTCGAACTCGGCCAGGTCGGCGCCGGCGCTGAAGGTCGGCGATCCCGCGAGCACGATGCCGACGACGCCCGCCTGGGATGCCGCGTTCTCGATCTCGCGCAACAGCGCCCGCCGCATCGGACGGCCCAGCAGATTCACCGGCGGGCCGTCGAGCGTCAGGACGAGCACATCGTCGATGCGCTCCGAGCGCACCGTTGCGGGAGACCTGGTCACACGACGTATTACACACGCTTTACGATGATCGCGCAAGTGTCACACGAAGCCTCATGCCGCGGTGATGGTCTCCTCGAGGCTCGCGAAGTACTCCAGGGCACCCGGTGACCACTCCGCGATGCGCTCGTGGAAGAGCTGATACGCGCGATGGCGTGGCCAATCCCGGGGCAGCAGATTGTCGGGCAGTTCGGGATCGAAGAGGGGGAAGTGGCGCCAGCTGGTGTACAGGTCGATCCAGGCATCGAATGTCTGTGCCGGGGTGCGCGGTGACCGCGACTCGAAGCGTCGGCAGAACGCGTCGTAGCGTTCGCGCAGGTTGTCCAGGTCCCACGCGGCGGAGGCGACCTCGCGCGTGGAGTGGGCGACCGGCCGGGCTCCGGTGAAGACGTACGCGCCCTTGGGCCCCTCTACCGAGGTCAGCAGTTTGAGCGCCGCCTCCTCGTTCTCGGTGTGCGGCGAGATCCACAG
>JAODAS010000283.1 GCA_025463555.1 Schumannella sp. | reverse complement strand
GGCGACGGGATCTCGGTGTCGACCTTGTCGGTCGAGACCTCGAGCAGCGGCTCGTCGACCTCGACACGATCGCCGACCTTCTTGAGCCAGCGGGTCACCGTGCCTTCCGTGACGCTCTCGCCGAGTGCCGGAAGACTGACGGATTCACTCATCGGTGATGCTCCTTAGCGGGTTTCACGTTCCAGTTTAGGTGCGGGGTGCCGTGCGCGGTCAGATCGCGTGCAGCGGCTTCCCGGCGATTGCCAGGAAGGCCTCGCCGAGTGCTTCGTTCTGGGTCGGGTGCGCGTGGATGAACGGGGCGATGTCCTCCGGGTACGCCTCCCAGTTCACGGCCAGCTGCGCCTCGCCGATCAGTTCGCCGACACGCGCGCCGATCATGTGGACGCCCACCACCGGGCCGTCCTTGACCCGGACGACCTTCACCGAGCCGGATGTGCCGATGATGTGGCTCTTGCCGTTGCCGGCGAGGTTGTAGTCGTAGCTGCTCACGGCGTCCGCACCGTACTGCTCGACGGCCTTGGCCTCGGTGAGGCCGACGGATGCGACTTCGGGGTCGGAGTATGTGACCTTCGGGATGTTGACGTCGGCGACGACGACCGGGTTGAGTCCGGCGATCTCCTCTGCCACGAAGATGCCCTGCTGGAAGCCGCGGTGTGCCAGCTGAAGGCCGGGGACGATGTCGCCGACGGCCCAGACTCCGGGGATATTGGTGCGCAGGCGCTCGTCGGTGAGGACGAATCCGCGGTCCATGTTCACCCCGGCCTCCTCGTAGCCGAGGTTGGCCGTCGACGGTCCCCGCCCGACGGCGACGAGCAGCAGATCGGCCTCGACGGTCTCGCCGTTCTCGAGGGTCACGACGACCCCGTTGTCGTTCTGGGTGACGCTCTGGAAGCGGACTCCCAGCTTGAACTCGATGCCGCGCTTGCGGAACGCACGCTCGAACGACTTGCTGATGGACTCATCCTCGTTGGGCACCAGATGGGGAAGCGCCTCGATGATCGTGACCTCGGCGCCCCACGAGCGCCATACGCTCGAGAACTCCACGCCGATGACGCCGCCGCCGAGCACCGCGACGCGTTGCGGCACGAACGGCAGGGCCAGAGCCTGCTCCGACGTGATGACCCGTCCGCCGATGTCGAGGCCGGGGAGCGAGCGCGAGTACGACCCGGTCGCCAGGATGATGTTCTTGCCGGTGACGCTGATGTCGCCCACCTGCACCGTGGTCGGTGAGGTGAGGCGGCCTTCGCCCTCGATCGTCGTGATGCCGCGGGCCTTGATGAGGCCCTGCAGGCCCTTGTACTTGCTGGCGACGATCTCTTCGCGGTAGGCGGTGACCGCCGCGATGTCGATGCCGTTGAAGCTCGCGGTGACCCCGTACTTGGCGGCTTCGCGCGTGACGTCGGCGACCTCGGCGGCATGCAGCAGCGCCTTGGTGGGGATGCAGCCGACATGCAGGCAGGTGCCGCCGACCTTGCCCTTCTCGATCAGGCCAACGGTGAGGCCGAGCTGGCTCGCGCGCAGAGCGGCGGCGTATCCGCCGCTCCCGGCTCCCAGCACGACAAGGTCAAAGTTCTGCTCGGACACCCGGCGACTCCTTGTGCGTGTGCATCGTCCAGCACCGCATCAGGGGTGGTGCGCGGAGCTGTGCTGCAGCAAGGATTTCCTTGCCGAAACGACCCTACTACGGTCGCGACAAGAGTTCTGCGAAGGCGATGAGGGTCCTCACGGTGATGCCCGTCGCGCCCTTCGGCGTCATGCCCCAGCCACCGCCGGAGTTGTTGGCCGGCCCCGCGATGTCGAGATGAGCCCAGGGAATCGGGACGGCATCCGGACCCCGGCCGCGCGACCCGATGAAGTGCTTCAAGAAGTGCGCGGCGACCAGCATTCCGCCCACCGGCTGCGCGGGACGCCCGTTCGCGATATCGGCGATGTCGCTGTCCAGCTGGCTGCGGAGTTCCGCAGGCATGGGCATGTACCAGAAGGTTTCGCCGACACCGGCGCCAGCCTCGATGATCTGACGCGCGATGCCCTCGTCGCCCATGACGGGGATGAAACGCTCGCCCAGCGCCGTGCGGGCGGCACCCGTGAGGGTCGCCACATCCACCAGGACGTCCGGCGCCTCGGCCGACGCGTCGACGAGCCCGTCCGCGAGGACCAGCCGCCCCTCGGCATCGGTGTTCAGCACCTCGACCGTCGTGCCGCCGCGGATGTGGAGAACGTCGTTCGGTCGCATCGACGAGCCCGAGACCATGTTCTCGGCGATGCACATGCGCGCGGTGATCCTGACCGGCAGGGCGAGGCGGGCGGCGGCGACGATGACCGCCAGCACGGTGACGGCGCCGGTCATGTCGTACTTCATGTTGATCATCGAGCCGGCGGGCTTCACCTGCAGTCCGCCGGTGTCGAACGTGATGCCCTTTCCGACGAGCGAGAGATGCCGCGTCGCGCCGGCGGGCGCGTACCGCAGGGTGACGAGACGCGGCGGCCGGACCGATCCCGCACCGACTCCCAGGATGCCACCGTAGCCCCCGGCGGCGAGGGCCGTCTCGTCGAGGATCTCGACCTCCACCGGCAGACCCTGCGCGAGGTCGGTGGCGGCAGCGGCCAGCGTCTCCGGGTACAGGTCGGATGCCGGGGTGCTGACGAGGTCGCGCACCGTATGGACGGCGGTCACGATCGCCGTCGCGCGCTCGACGAGTGCGTCGTCGTCGGCGTCGAGCGACTCAGGCAGGTGCACGGTGATCTCGTCCGCGGGCGTCTTGGTCGTGCCGAGGGAGTCCACGCGGTAGCCGGTGTAGGAGTAGGCGCCGATGCCGGCACCCTCCAGAATCGCCGCGGCGTCGGCCGCCGATGCGGCGGGGAGTGCGATCGCCAGCCGCTCGATCCCGGTGAGCTGGCGGGCACCGGACCCGGCGGCGTAGCGCAGTGCGTCGGCGTCGGGTGCGGCGCTTCCGAGGCCCACGAGCGCGATCGGCGAGCCGTCGCCCGGTGCCGGAAGCCGCCGGACCTCGTCGGTCGACCCGGACATCCCGATCTGACCGAGGGCGGACCGGATGCCCGCGAACGCCGGGTCGTCGGAAGCCAGGCGCGGGCCGTCGTCGGTCTTGTATACGCCGAGCAACAGCACCTCCGCGCCGCCCGTCGCCGGAGCGGAACGGGTGAGCGTGAGGGTGGGGACGGCCATGCCGCCAGCGTATTGCTGTTCGCTCTGAGCATGGCCCGCGTCGCCCGGCGATCCGGCGGTGCGTCCGCTGCGGCCGTAAAATCGGGATATGCGCGACCCGGGCAGTCTCTACGATCTGTCGATCGATGGATCGACGGTGCCCCGCGGGCTGCACCTGGTCGCCGGCCTGACCGGGTTCTCGGACGCCGGCTCGGCCGTGACCCAGTTCAGTTCGTACCTGCTCGACACGCTCGAGGTCCGCGAGATCGTGCAGTTCGACACCGATGCGCTGCTCGATTACCGCGCGCGGCGACCCACGATGTACTTCGATCAGGATCACCTGACCGACTACAAGCCCGCCAAGCTCTCGCTGTACCTGGTCAAAGACGAACTCGGGCAGCCGTTTCTGCTGCTGACCGGGTTCGAGCCCGACTTCCAGTGGGAGGGCTTCACCCAGGCCGTCATGCAGCTGGTGGAGCGGTACGCCGTCAAGGACACCACGTGGGTACACGCCATCCCCATGCCGACGCCGCACACGCGCCCCATCGGCGTGACGGTGAGCGGCAACCGCACCGAGCTGATCGACGCGATGTCCATCTGGCGCCCGCATACGCAGGTGCCGACGAACGCCCTGCACCTGCTCGAGTACCGCCTCGCCGAATCCGGTCACCCGACGGCCGGGTTCGTGCTGCTGATCCCGCACTACCTCGCCGACACCGAATACCCCCTGGCGGCAGTCAGTGCACTGGAGAGCATCAGCGCGGCGACCGGGCTGATCTTCCCGACCGACCGCCTGCGCGAAGAGAACCGCGAGTTCCTGCAGAAGGTCGACGACCAGATCCAGAAGAACTCGGAGCTGCAGACCCTGGTCGGCAGGCTCGAGGAGCGACACGACTCCTATATGGAGGACAACGCGCTGCCGTCGCCCCTGGTCGATGAGGACGGCGAGCTGCCGCGCGGCGACTCGATCGCCGCCGAACTCGAGCGCTTCCTCGCCGAGCGCAGCGACGACTAGCGCTGTGCCCCGGTGGTTGAGTAGCGCCGAAGGCGCGTATCGAAACCACGCCCCGTAGCCTGACAATGTGAACTCCGCACGCTCCTGGGTCGTCTTCGGCGGCGCGGTGTTCGCATACATCGTCGGTGTCACGCAACGAACCTCGTTCGGCGTCCTGGGCGTCGATGCGACCCAGCGCTTCGATGTCGCGGCCGCCACCATCTCGACCGTCGCGGTGGTGCAGATCGTCGTCTACGCCGCGTTGCAGATCCCGGTGGGAGTGCTCGCCGA
>JAODAS010000202.1 GCA_025463555.1 Schumannella sp. | reverse complement strand
CCGATGCGCACGAACGACGGCCAGGAGACATCCGCCTCGACGGACGTCGTGCTGACGATGGCGATGCCGATTGAGATCAGCGCCAGGTCGCGACCCAGTTCGCGATCGATCAGGATGCCGGCGAGCACGCTCGCAACGAGAATCGCAAGTCCGGCGATGGCCAGGTCGGGCATCGCGAGACGCAAGCCGAACAGGATGAACGCGGAGAGCGAGACTCCCGCAGCAGGCAGGAGCTTGAGCCTCGACAGGGTCACGCGTGCGTGCCGGTCAGCCGGTCGAGCTGCCTCGGACGGGCGTTGGGCCGCATGTCGATGCCTTTGACCCGCACACCACCGTCGAGCGAGAACGATCTCGTGCCCCCGGCCGGATCGACGAGCTGGATCGGGAACGAGTAGTCCCCGGCGAGCGCGTACACCGGTCTCGGGCCTCGCACCTGGCACAGTAACTGCTGGTACGGCCACACGATCCCGTCCGGAAGACAGGAGTCCGGCGCCCGGAACGGCAGATCGCCGGTGTTCATGATGCGATAGCGCAGCGCGCTCGTCACCTCGCCGCGGATCTCGACCGCTTCGCCGGACGGCACGAGCTCCCAGTTGCGGTACGGCAGCATCGCCTCCAGAACCGTGACCATACCGATGGACCCGGCGTGCACGATCCCCTCCTCGGTGATGATGCCCGCCCAGCTCGCGGATTGCAGGTCGAAGGTGAGGTGGTTGATCCCACGCGACATCGGCACGTCGAAGAAGCAGCGCTGCGTCATGTCGATGCGCCGGTACTCGTCCCCGCAGTACAGCTTCAGCTCGCCGCCGAACGCTTCGGGAGCGGTCAGCCGGCCGTAGAAGCCGTGCATGCCGCTCGAGGGCGGCTGGATCTCGACCTTCACATGCGTCACGGGCCCGTTGGCACCGAGGTGCGCATAGGCGGCCACGGGGCCGGCAAGATCGACGTCGTCGCCCCAGTTCTCGATGGACATGTGGATGATCGGGCCACCGTGCTCCCCCGGCACCCAGGCGTGCGGGCCGGGGGAAGCGGGCACGACCGCTGTGCTGCCCACGAGCAGCACGGCGATCACACCCGCTCCGAAGGTCATGACACGGCGCTCATGTCAGGTCGGACTTCTCCCGGCCCTCGGCGAGCGCCTCCGCTGCCGTCGCCTTGCCGGACAATGCGGACAGGTCCATCACGCCGGTCGCCGGCAGGATGCCGCTCAGCCGCTCGGGTGACAGCACCCGGGCGACCTCCTCCGCGGACATCAGGCCCGCGTCGACGACCAGTTCGGCGATGGAGGCGTTGCTGGTGAGAGCGGTGTGGGCGAGGGTCGCCGATGCGGCGTAGCCGATGTACGGCGTGAGGGCGGTGACCACTCCGACGCTCGATTCGACCTGCATCGTGAGACGTTCGAGGTTCGGCTCGATCCCGTCGATGCAGTTGACCCGCAGCGTGTGGCACGCGTTCGTCATCCAGGCGATCGACTGCAGCAGCGAATGCGCGATGACGGGCTCGAATGCGTTGAGTTGCAGCTGGCCGGCCTCGGCGGCGGCAGTCACCGTGGCATCCGCGCCGATCACGCTGAACGCGACCTGGTTCACCACCTCGGGGATGACCGGGTTGACCTTGCCGGGCATGATGCTCGATCCGGCCTGGCGTGCGGGCAGGAAGATCTCGCCGAATCCGGCCTGCGGCCCCGACGACAGCAGTCGCAGGTCGTTGCAGATCTTCGACAGCTTGACCGCGGCGCGCTTCAGCGTGCCGGACAGCGTCATGAAGATGCCGGCGTCGGCGGTCGCCTCGATCAGGTCGGGAGCGGTCTCCTGCGGGATGCCGGTCACATCCTCCAGGTGCTTGCGCACCGCCTCCGCGTAGCGCGGGTCCGCGGTGATGCCCGTGCCGATCGCGGTCGCTCCCATGTTGATCTCGTTCAGCCACTTCACGACCTCGGTGAGCCGGTCGTAGTCCTCTTGCAGAGTGTGGGCGAAGCCCATGAACTCCTGGCCGAGGGTCATCGGCACAGCGTCCTGCAGCTGGGTGCGCCCGACTTTGAGGATGTGCGCGAACTCGCGGCCCTTGGCGGCGAAGGACTCGGTCATCAGCGCGTGCTCCTCGAGCAGGCGGATCACGCCGAACACCATCGCCAGCTTGATCGCCGTCGGGTAGACGTCGTTCGTCGACTGACTGCGGTTGACGTCGTCGATGGGGTGTAGCTCGGTGTAGTCGCCGAACTCCTTGCCCATCACCTTGAGCCCGGCGTTCGCGATCACCTCGTTCGTGTTCATGTTGGTGCTGGTGCCCGCACCGCCCTGGATGACGCCGACCACGAACTGGTCGTGCAACTCGCCGGCGACGATGCGTTCGCAGACGTCGTCGATGATCTGCGCTTTGCCCTGATCGAGCACGCCGATCTCGGCATTGGCGCGGGCGGACGCCTGCTTCACGCGGGCCAGAGCGCGCACCAGGTCGGGATAGTTGTAGATCGCGCGGCGCGTGATCGGGAAGTTGATGAGCGCGCGCGCCGTGTGAATGCCCCAGTAGACGTCGGCCGGGATCTCCATGGAGCCGAGCGAGTCGCTCTCGGTGCGGGTCGGTCCGCCGCGTGAGAGCAGTTCGTTCGCCCCTTCGGGGCCGGTGGTGGTGACGTTCTCGTCACCGTGGATGAGCGACTCCGCCCCGGCGCTGTCGATCGCCGTGGTGCTGGCCTGCTCGGAGGGTGCTTGTGGCATCCGAGTCTCCTTTGACTGTGGTGTACCCAGCCTATCTAGGGACTCAGGCCGGTCTAGAGCCCGAAGGGAGCGTGCAGGGCGGGCACGATCAGGAAGATCCCGAAGAGCACGACGAACGCGCACACCGCGAACAGGGCGACGGATGCGATGCGTCGCCCGGGTGACTCGTTGTCACCCACCCGCAGCGCGAGAGAGAACACGGTGACCAGCAGGCCCGCGGCGACGAGGGCTGCGATGACCACGGTGACGAACGCCATCCAGTCGATCATCGCTTCGCCTTCTTCTTGCGCTTCGGACGGACGAAGGCGGTCGGCTGCGGCTGGTGGAAGTGACCCGCCCCGATCTTGCTGCGACGCGACACCAGGAAGATGGTGAGGATTGCGGCGCAGGCGAGCACGACATCCAGGATCACGCCCCACCAGACCGCATTCGCGATGAGCGCCATCAGCGCGGCGACGGCGCCCGCAGCGGGAATCGTGATCAGCCAGCCGAGGGCGATGCGCCCGGCGGTCTTCCAGCGCACGGAGGCGCCCTTGCGGCCGATGCCCGTTCCGATGACGGAGCCCGAAGCGACCTGGGTGGTCGACAGCGCGAAGCCGAGGTGCGACGACGCCAGGATCGTGGCGGTCGTCGATGCTTCGGCGGCGAACCCCTGCGCCGGCTCGATGCCGTCGGTGATGTCCTTGCCGATGGTCTTGATGATGCGCCAGCCGCCGGAGTACGTTCCCGCGGCGATGGCGATCGCGCAGGCGACGATGACCCAGATCTGGGGTCCCGAGTCGACAGGTTGCATGCCCGCCGCGATGAGCGCCAGCGTGATGACGCCCATGGTCTTCTGCGCATCGTTCGTGCCGTGCGCGAGCGAGACGAGGGAGCTGGTGAAGACCTGGCCGATCTTGAAGCGGTCGCGGTGCCGCTTCTTGGTGATGCCGTAGGCGACTTTGGTCGCGAGGAACGAGACCGTCCCCGCCAGCAGGGGCGCCAGCACCGCGGGTATCAGGATCTTGGAGACCAGCACCGCGCCGTCGATCGGGTCGAAGCTCCACGCGCCGACGATCGCGGCGCCGATCAGCCCGCCGAACAGGGCGTGGCTGGAGGACGAGGGCAGACCCAGCAGCCAGGTGACGAGGTTCCAGACGATGGCGCCGATCAGGCCGGCGAGGATCATCGTCGGCGTGATCTGCAGGCCGTCGCCGCCCTCGCGGATCAGTCCACCCGAGATCGTCTTCGCGACCTCGGTGCTGAGGAACGCACCGACCAGATTGAGGACCGCGGCGATCGCCACAGCGGTCTTGGGTCTGAGGGCACCGGTCGCGATGGGGGTCGCCATCGCGTTGGCCGTGTCATGAAAGCCGTTGGTGAAATCGAAGACGAGGGCCAGTGCGATGACGAGCACGACCAGCAGGGTGAGGTCCACTGCCGATGAGCCTAACGGCCCGGTTTGGCTTCCGTTAACCCGGGCCGCGATTTAATTCCGGGCCTCAGCCCGGGAAGCCGAAGGCGCCGATGATGAGGCCCATGACTAGGACCGTCACGAGTTCGTGCGCCAGATTCAGCACCGTCAACGACGACGGGCGGCGATCGAAAAGGTCGTGCGTGATCAGGCGGGCGGCGGTGAAACCGATCCACAGAATGACGGCCGTCAGCACCGCGTTCAGGAAGAAGCCGCCCTCGTAGAAGTGCTGCGCGATCGCCGCGGAACCGGCCAGCACGGCAGCGGTGAAGAAGCTCACGACGAAGGTGATGATCAGCGGAAGCGCGGCGCCCTTCTGGGGAACGTCCTCCGGGATGCCCGTCAACCTCATCCACCGGCGACCGAATACCGGCTTCGCGTACCAGATCGCGCCGACCACCATGCTCGAAATATCCGCCAGCAGCACTGCCAGCCAATTGATCTCAGGAACCATGGAATGATCATGGCCCCAAAGGGGGTCCCCCGTGAATGGGGAATGACGGTGAGTGGGTGGTTCTCCCTAGCCTGACATCAGGAGCCCAACCGGCTCCGTCTCAGCTATCACGGCCGTCGCCGACAAGGGATCGATCAGTCATGCACTCACGTGCGCTCGGGGTCTTCGCGCTCTGTGCGGTGATCCTCGCAGCCATCAGCTTCGCCGCGGTCGACGTGACCATCGCCGATGCCGGGCTGAGCGGTGCCGTTCCGCTGCCTGCTGTGGCGTATGCGGTGACCGGCACGATCGCGCTGCTGGTCAGCATCGTCCCCGCGTTCCTGTGGTTCACGACATCGATCCAGCATCCGCGTCACGAGGCCGACATCGACCCGATCCCCGTGCGAGTGGCTGCCGTGCTCGACGAGTACGAAGAGGACGACCTGTGAACGACGAGCCGCTGCTGCTGTCCGTCGCGGGCGCGCACCGAACCGCCTCGTCCGATGTGAATCCGGGGGCCTGGGCGGATGCCGTGCAGACACCGCGCGCCCGCTCGCTCCCGAAGCACCGGGCTCGCCGCCTGCGCTGGAAGGCCCCGCTAGAGCCGGTCGAGCCCCAGCACGCGTACGACCGCGACGCCTTCCTCCGCTGAAGCGGCCAGGTCCACCTCGGCGCGGATGCCCCAGTCGTGGTCGCCCTCCGGGTCGTCGATGATCTGCCGGACCTTCCAGACGTCCGGCTCCTCCTCGATCAGGATGCGCGCGGCCGATCGCGCGTCGGGTCCCGTTCCGATCGAATCGTGCTCGGCGTAGTAGTCGTCGAGCATCGCCGCCCATGGCACGCCCGGATCGATGGCGAGCAGCTCGTCGTCCCGGTCGAGCGCCGCGAGCCGCACGCGGCGCCAGAGTTCGTTGCGCACCAGCACCAGGAACGCGCGCCGGTTGTCCGTCACGGCTGATTGAGCAGCGCCTGGAGGGCGCGTGTCGAGATCGTCGGGTCTCGGCACGCCGACTCCGCCGGCTACTCGACCGGCGAGAAGCTCCCACTCGTCGACGAGCGACGAGTCGACCTGACGGACCAGTTCGCCCAGCCACTCGATGAGGTCCCGCAGCTCGTCGGTCTTGGCGTTCTCCGGAATCGTCTGCCGCGCCGCACGGTACGCGTCGGAGAGGTATCGCAGCACAAGACCCTCGCTGCGCCCCAGCTGGTAGAACGCGACGTATTCGGAGAACGTCATCGCCCGCTCGTAGAGGTCGCGCACGACGCTCTTCGGTGACAGCTCGAAGTCGCGCACCCACGGCTGACTCGAGGCGAACGTCTCGAAGGCTTCGCCGAGCAGGTCCTCGAGCGGTTTGGGCCACGTGACCTGTTCCAGCAGTTCCATGCGCTCGTCGTACTCGATGCCGTCGGCCTTCATCTGGCCGATCGCCTCACCGCGCGCGATGTGCTGCTGCTGGCTGAGCACCTGGCGCGGGTCGTCGAGGGTCGATTCGACGATGCTGATCATGTCGAGGAAGTAGGTCGGCTCCTGGCGGTCGAGCAGGTCGAAGGCGGCGAGCGCGAACGGCGACAGGGGCTGGTTGAGTGCGAAGTTGGGCTGCAGCTCGACGGTGAGGCGTGCGCGGCCGTCGACCACCTCGACGACTCCGGCGTCTTTGAGGGTGCGGAAGATGCCGAGTGCCCGGCGGGCCAGTTCCAGTTGGCGCGGCCACGGCTCGTGGTTGTCGAACACGAGGGAGCGCACATCGGCGAACGCCTGCGCCGGATTCTCTTCGCCGCCCTCGCGGCCGATCACGTTGATGAGCATCGCTGCCGTGATCTTCATCGAGGAGGTGAGCGTCTCCGGCTCCGCGGCGATCAGCCGCTCGAAGCTGCCCTCGCCCCAGTTGACGAAGCCTTCCGGCGCGCGCTTCTTGACCAGCTTTCTCCGCGCCTTCGGGTCGATGCCCGCTTTCGCCTCTCCGCGGGCGTTCTCGATCTCGTGCTCGGGCGCCTGGGCCACCACCTCGCCGGCGGTGTCGAACCCCGCGCGGCCGGCACGTCCGACCACCTGGTGGAACTCGCGCGCACTCAGCTGCCGCATCCGCACGCCGTCGTATTTGGTGAGCGCGGTGAGAAGCACGGTGCGGATCGGCACGTTGATCCCGACCCCGAGCGTGTCGGTGCCGCAGATCACGCGCAGCAGCCCGCGCTGGGCCAGCGTCTCGACGAGCCTGCGGTATTTCGGCAGCATGCCTGCGTGGTGCACGCCGATGCCGGCGCGGACAAGCCGCGACAGGGTGGCACCGAACCCCGCCGAGAACCGGAACCCGCCGATCGCGGCCGCGATCGCATCCCGTTGCTCACGCGTCGCGACCCGCGCGCTCGACAGCGCCTGCGCGCGTTCGACGGCCGCCGCCTGCGAGAAGTGCACGATGTAGACCGGGGCGAGGCCGTCATCCAGAAGCTGTTCGACCGTCTCGTGCACCGGCGTCATCACGTAGCGGTAGTGCAGCGGCACCGGGCGTTCGACGCCCGTCACCTGGGCGACCTCGCGGCCGGTGCGGCGTTCGAGGTCGGATGCGATGGCCGACATGTCGCCGAGGGTCGCCGACATGAGCACGAACTGGGTGTGCGGCAGTTGCAGCAGCGGTACCTGCCATGCCCACCCGCGATCGGGATCCGCATAGAAGTGGAACTCGTCCATGACGACGACCTCTGCTGGCGTCGACGGGCCTTCACGCAGCGAGAGGTTCGCCAGGATCTCGGCCGTGCAGCAGATGATGGGCGCATCGGGGTTCACGCTGGAGTCGCCCGTGATCATGCCGACGTTCGCAGCGCCGAACGTGTCGACCAGCGCGAAGAACTTCTCGCTCACGAGCGCCTTGATCGGAGCGGTGTACCAGCTCCGCTTCCCCTGGGCCAGTGCGGCAGCGTGCGCCGCTACCGCGACCAGTGACTTTCCCGTGCCGGTCGGCGTGGAGAGCACCAAGTGGCGCCCCAGCACGAGCTCGAGAACCGCCTCCTCCTGGGCCGGGTAGAGCCGGATCCCGGAGTCGCGCACCCAGTCGTCGAAGGTGCCGACGAAGGCGTCCGCATCCCAGACCGAGGGGAGGCGGTCCGTGAGAGGGAAACCGGGCACATGCCGAGTCTGCCTTAGCTTGTCGCTGTACCCCTCTATGGGGTATGGGTCAAGGGTTCCCCTGGCATACACCCCTCCCTTACTATTTGCTGGGGATCGGTGAAATGCACCGGGGGACCTACTAAGGAGCGTGCGTCTTGGCTGACGATGACGTGCGTGTGCCCGCAGGTTGGTATCCCGACCCGCTGGGACTTCCGCAGCTCCGCTGGTGGGATAACCACGCGTGGACCGAGCACACCTCCGACGCGCGCCAGCCGATGGTCGCCCAGGAGACGGTGACCACCACCACTCCCCTCCTCGCCTACGCCGACGACGAGTACGACGACATCACGACCGGCGCTTATGACCTCAGCGACGACGGCCTGACCCGTCGCGAGCGTCGCGAACGCGAGCGCATGGAGGACGTCGACCCCGAGGTCGCCAGCGCCGGCGCCGGCGGCGCGACCGCAGAGGCTGCGGCCTTCGCCGACCCGGTCCTCTCGCTCGAGGCTCCGGCCAAGGACGAGGTCATCGTCGACGAGCCCTCGCCGGCCGTCAAGTTCGCCGAGACCCACGTTCTCGACGACGCGCCCACCAGCGGCGCATACGACCTGGGGGTCCGCTACGACGACCTGCTGGGTGACAGCGTCAGCCAGCCGGCCGGACCTCGTTCCGCCTTCGCGCACATCGGCGAGTCCGCCACCGGGTTCGTCCCCGAGCCGGCTGCCGAGCCCATGTACTCGGGCTACGCCGGCCGCGTCACGACCCAGCTCGCCGACGACGACATCGACACCAACACCGGACCGGCCTGGGTCATGACCCTGATCCCGGTGTACGCGCTGATGGCCGGCCTTCTGCTGCTGCTGTCGGGCATGTCCGTGAAGCCGACCGCGCTCGCGATCGCCATCCTGTACGGCGTTCCGCACGTCGTCGGCATCGTCCTCGGCGTCCTCGACTACCGCGCGCTCAAGCGCCGCGGCATGGAGAAGCCGGCTTCCTGGATCTGGTCGATCCTCGGCGCCCCCTTCTATCTGATCGCCCGGCTCACCAAGACCGTCCGGCTCTCGGGCCAGGGCTTCGGGCCCCTCATCACCCTGCTCACGCTCGGTGCGGTGTCGATCGGTGCCGCCCTGGCCGCGCCCGGCCTCATCATCCAGCTCAACCCCGGATACTTCTCGGTCGAGGCGCAGCAGTCCGTGCGCAGCGACGCCCAGATCCTGGATGCGCAGCTGGTCGTGAACTGCCCTGACACGCCTCCTCTGCTCATCGGCCAGAGCTTCCAGTGCTCGGCGACGAACCAGAACCAGGAGTTCTTCAACGTCACCGTCAGCCTGCAGCGCGCCAACGGCTGGATCGAGTGGCGTGTCGACAACTGGGGCATCTACGGCTCGAACAACTGAGCCACGGCTCACCGTTCTACCCCCGAATGCGACATACCCCTACTGGGGTCATGACTCTCAGGGGACCGACTTCTAAGCTCAGTACCAACCGAATCCGGCACCCCGAAGGGAGAAGCGTGTGACTACCGAACAGACGACCCGCGTGATTCCTGCGGGCTGGTACCAGGACCCGGCCGATGACGCCAAAGTGCGCTGGTGGAACGGGATGACCTGGACCGAGCACGTCGAGTCCAAGCCGGACGGTGCCGGCGTCGGCGTCGCCGGGGCACTCGCCATCGAGAGCGGCGCCGGGCTCACCGCAGAGCAGCGTGCCGCCGAGGCCCGCGAGCTCGAGCGCCAGTACGGCCTCAGCACCGACGGAACCGAAGCCATGACGCGTCGCGCGTCCATCGACCTCGACCACCGCGGACCCGACACGGGCACGATCCCCATCCAGGGCGTCGCGATCCCGCGCAGGCCGCTCCAGCCAGCCAAGACCGGCACCGCGTCGGCCTGGCTGCTGGCCGCCACGCCCCTCATGGCGACTCTGCTGGCGGTCGTCGCCGGCTACGTCTACTTCTACGTCACGCCGACCCCGCTCGTCGCGGCTGTCGCCGTGGTGCTGTACATCATCGGGTTCCTGTGGGCCGTCGGCGACAGCCGCGCACTGCAGGCCCGTGGCCTGAAGGCACCGAGCCCCCTGTGGGCCCTGGCGCTTCCGGTGATCGGCCCGCTGCTCTACCTGGTGGTGCGTGCGCGCGCCGTCGGTGCGGCGGCGACCCTGATCGCGTTCGTCGCCGTGTTCGTTCTCGCGCTCGGCGCGCCCGTCGCGCTCGGAGTGACCGGCAACGCCCAGACCGTCACGAAGGCGCTCGAGATCCAGCAGGCGGTCCGCGCCGACCTGGTCGACAGCGGATCCGCGAGCAGCGTCAGCTGCCCGCCGGTTCTCGACTCGACCATCACCGGCGCGATCTTCACCTGCGACGCCGTCCTCACCGACGGCAGTCCCGCGCACGTCTGGGTCAGCATCGACAACGATGCCGGCGAGTTCAGCTGGGCTCTGGCGAACCGCTAGGCCCCGAAGCCGCTCCCCACGGACATGTCCGGACGCTGCCTGATTCCTGAGTGTCCTCTCGATGCGCGCCCGGCTCCGCGTACGGTAGCGGCATGACTGGACGACACGCCTCCACGGACGACGTCGACGACCAGGCGCTGGCAGCACTGCCGCGCGAGCCCGGCGCACATCGGGCACCCGTCGACCCCCAGGGCGACATCGGCGACGGCTCGGTGCCGGCCGATGCCGACCTGCAGGCACGCCCATCGAAAGGATCCCCCTCATGAGCGACGAAAAGCGCGACGAAGCAGCCGACGCGATCCGCGCCCGCCAGTCGCTCGAGAACGACGCGCACGGCGACGTGGACTTCAGCGCCCAGGGCTTCACGAGCGGTGAGCGGTTCCTGGGCAGCGACGACCCCGAGAACGCCGACGAGACGGCGCTCGACGACGACGAGGTCGAGCAGGACTAGTCGTACCCGACTCGTCTCCCGGCGCCGTCGGCCGTCCTGCCTAGGCTGGCGGAGTGCGACTGCTGCTGATCCGCCACGGCCAGACCCCCGCGAACGTGCGCGGCGAACTCGCCACGGCGCGCCCCGGTCCGGCGCTCACTCCCCTGGGCATCCGGCAGGCCGAGGCGGTGGTGGATGCCCTGGCCGGTGAGCAGATCGCCGCGGTCTACGCCTCCGCGCTGGTTCGAACCGGGCTGACGGCTGCTCCGCTGGCGCGGGAGCACGGACTCGAGGTGCGGATACTCGAGGGTCTGGAAGAGATCGAGGCGGGCGACCTCGAAGATCGCAACGACATGCCGTCGGTCATGATCTATGTGAAGGCGGCGTTCGGCTGGGCGGAGGGAAAGCTCGACGCCCGCATCCCCGGGGCCATCGACGGCCACGAGTTCTTCGCGCGCTTCGACGCGGCGATCGCCGGGATCGCCGCCGACCACCCCGATCACACCGTCGCGGTCTTCTCGCATGGCGCGGCCATCCGGGTGTGGGCGGTGGCGCGCGGGTCGAACCTGAGCCACGACTCCGGTCTGATCCGGCACCTGGACAACACGGGTGTCGTGGTGCTGAGCGGCTCCCCCGCCGGCGGCTGGGTCGTGGAGACCTGGGAGGGCGAGCCGGTCGGCGGCAGTCAGCTGGCCGATGCGGCAGCGGCCGACCCGACAGGCGACGCGGACGCATGAGCGCCCGGCGCCTCCCCCTTGCCTGGGAGTAGCCCGCACATCCTTGCCCGATACCCGAGACAGGCGTGTCCTGGAGGCATGAGTATCAACGAGCCCTCCCCGCCAGAAGCGCCGATGCCCACCGACCCGCCGACGGAACCGTCGGCACCGGATCCCGAGCCTCTCGCCCCGAACCCCTCCGAGCCGGAGCCCTTCATCGACAACGGAGGCGCGGTGCCCGGTCAGGACGACCCGGGCGGCGCCGGCGGAGCGAAGGTCCTCTGATGAGCTACGACACCCCGAGCCCGCGCGAAGAGGAGTCGGGCTCACCCGATGACAAGGTCACCGACGACGGCGTGCCCACGGACGACGCCTTGCCCGTGACGCGTCCCACCAACCCCAATGGCATGGATCCCGCGGATCCCAACAAGGAGGACGACCAGTGAGCGACTCGATGGGCAGGATCCCGTTCGAACCGGACCGCGCCGACGTGAACCCCGATGACCAGCTGACCGGCGCCGACGCCGACGCTCTCGCATCGGGTGTGGACCCCGACGACCTGGGGCTGGATGAGGACGCAGCGCCCGAAGACGCCGAACGCGACGTGCAGTAGCTCACGCCGAGGCTGGGAAATCAACCCCGTGCTGGTTTTCGAGTATGCCCGCATGATGGACGAGGAAGACCAACAGCGTGGGCCTGCAGCGCGTGTCACCGACCGGGTAATCGGTGGCGCATCCCCCCAATCCGACTCATCGCGGATGCTGCGCCCGAACCGCTTCTTCTGAACCAGGTGGGGCCGGCTTGAACACCCGGCCCCACCGTCCAGAAACAGACCCGACCTACTCGGGAAAGATCCGCTTGTACCTGCGGCCGTCTTCGAGCGTCACGGTCTCTGACTTCAGCAGACCTCGCGTGACGCGCTGGTAGACACCTTGAACGCTGATGCCCAGGTGAGCCGCCGCCTCGGCGACGCTCAGGCCGGGCAGGTCCGTCGGCTTGGCACTCGGCCGGGCAGCACGCTTGCGACCGGCTTCGTGCCGTGCAGCGATCTCGGCGTCGCTGCCCTGCCAGCGCCATTTGGCGGCGGCGAGGCCGAGGCCCGCTGACGCGGCGATCTCATCCCAGCCTGCCCCGGCATCCAGCGCATCGCGTACGGCGGTGAGTGTCGCCGGATCGTTCTCGAGAGCCGAGATCAGGCCGCGGATGCCGGCGAGCCGATCGAGCGGGCGCGTCGCCTCTGCGCTGTCCAAAGCTGCGAGAGCCTGCAGAGCCGCGCGCGACTCGTCAGACAGGTGGGTCACTCTGCGGCGAACCAGGGCGGGTACACCGCGACTTTGGGGGCGTAGCCGCCGGCCTCGGACAGCATGGCTCGAACCTGGTCGCGGATGCGGTCGTTGGCGACGCCGATGAGCGCAACGCAGTCGAACGGCACCGGGTGCGGGATGAGGACCTCTGCCGCGAGGAAGTCGGGGTCGTCGGTACGGACCCGGCGCAACAGCTGGGTGGCGTCGGTCTGCCCGTGCGCGAAACGCGTTGCGGGTGCCGCGGCGTCGGCGTCGGCCGCGATCATCTCGGCGGCGAGCACGGTCGCGGGCACCGCGAGCAGCACGAAGTCGGCGGGTTTGGCTTCGCGGGCCTCGTCCGACCAGTGCGGGCCGGTGGCGCCGTCGCGCAGTTCGGCCCAGCGGGCGGCGATGGGGGAGGCGTAGAAGGCGACGTGCTGCGAGACCGTGGTTCCGTCGGCGAGGTCTGCACCCGCGCGCAGCTCGCGCGTGACCGCCGAACTGACGTCGACGACGGGGCTGACGTCGGCCCGCAGTTCGCCGGTGTTCATGATCGCTTCGAGGTTGCGCAGGTGCGTCACGTGGAAGAAGCGCTGCGTGGCGAGACTGAACGGCGCGACGTGCGGAGCCCCGGCGACGCGTGCCGCGGGCTTACGTGTTCCTGCCGGTGCGCGGACCGGTTTGACCTGCTCGGGCACCGGCGCCGGATAGCAGATGTCGCAGAAACCGGCTTCGAACCCGTGGATGCATTCGTCAGCCATTACTTCAGGCTACCGCGCCCGCCGGTCGAGTGCCGCGAAGCGGTGTATCGAGACCCTCTCACAGGTGGTCGAGTGCCGCGAAGCGGTGTATCGAGACCCTCTCACCGCCGGTCGAGTGCCACGTACCGGTGTATCGAGACCCCCATCGGACCTACGTCCCCTTCAGGTCCTTCCGCAGAATCTTCCCCGACGCCGACTTCGGCACCACCTCGATGAACTTCACCGCGCGCACCTTCTTGTGCGGCGCGACATGTTCGGCGACGTGGTTCATGACGCCCTGCTCGTCGAGATCGCTGCCCTCGCGGCGCACGACGTACGCTTTCGGGATCTCCTGGCCCTCGTCATCCTGAGCCCCCACGACGGCGGCGTCGGTGATGTCGGGATGCGTGAGCAGCAAGGCTTCGAGCTCGGCGGGTGCGACCTGGTAGCCCTTGTACTTGATGAGCTCTTTCAGCCGGTCGACGATGTAGAACTCGCCCTGCGCGCCCACCGTGGCGATGTCGCCGGTGTGCAGGAAGCCGTCGGCGTCGATGGTCTCGCGCGTGGCGTCGTCGCGCCCGAGGTAGCCGAGCATGATGTTGGGCCCGCGGACCCAGATCTCGCCCGGCTGATCGGATTCGGTGATCTCGGCCCCGGTCTCGGTGTCGATCAGCTTCGCCTCGAGGTTCGCGATGGGGAAGCCGATCGAGCCCATCGAGATGTCATCGCGCTCAGGCGGGTGCACGTGCGTGACGGGGCTTGCTTCGCTCATGCCGTAGCCCTGGCGCATCCGGGTCTTCAGCCGCGTCGCGACGGCGGTCATCAGGTTCTCGTCGATCGGTGCCGCACCGCTGAGGATCGCGCGCACGCTCGACAGGTCGTATTCGTCGATCAGCGGATGCTTCGCGAGCGCCACTGCGATCGGAGGCGCGATGAACAGGTAGGTGCACGTGTAGTCCTGGATGATCCGCAGGAACTCCGCCAGGTCGAACTTCGGCATCGTCACCAGCGTCGCCCGCTTCTTCAGTGCGATGTTGAGGAGCACCGTCATGCCGTAGATGTGGGTGAAGGGAAGAAGCGCGAGCACCCGGTCGTCTTGGGTGACATCGAGCACCGGGTAGGTCTGCACGACATTCGCGACCAGGTTGGTGTGGCTGAGCTGCACGCCCTTCGGGATTCCCGTCGTGCCGGAGCTGTAGGGCATGACGGCGACGTGGGTCGCGGGGTCGAAGGTGACGTCAGGGGCAGGGTTGCCCTCGGTCAGCAGGTCTTTGAGGTTTTGGTAGCCCTCGGCCCCATCGAGCACGATGATGTGGTCCTGCGGGATGCCCGCGAGCTCGGCCGCGATCTTGCCGTGCGTGAACAGAGCGCTGACGGTGAAGATCATCTTCGCGTTGCTGTCTTTGAGCTGCGTCTCGATCTCGTTCGGCGTGTACATCGCGTTGACGGTCGTCGCCGTCGCACCCGAGCGCAGGATGCCGTGGAACACCGTCGCGAATGCCGGCACGTTGGGGCAGTGGAGGGCTACCACGTCGCCGGGGCCGATGCCGCGCTTGGCGAGTGCGCCGGCTAGGAGTTCGGACTGCTGCTTGAGTGCGGCGTATGTGGTCTCGGTGCCGGTGGTGCCGTCGATGAGGGCTACGCGCTCGGATTCTTCAGCGGTCAGGTCGCTGAAGAGGAAGTCAAAGACGCTTTGCGCGGGGATCGTCTCGTCGGGGTACGGGGACTTGAACAACTGGCGATCTCCCTCGATCGGGTGCGAACTGTCCCTAGTCTGCGCGCCCTGGTCTCAATTGCACCAGGCCGACATGTGGTTCGGATCGCCGCGGGACGCCTCACAGCACACGTTTGTCTCCGCGAGCCTTTTCACTATTGTCGGCCGGTGAAACTACATTGATGTAATTCATCGAGCGACGGGACCTCATTTTGGCCGACAGCCTCACTGTCTTTGAAATCTGCGCAGGTGCGGGCGGGCAGTCCTACGGGCTTGAACGTGCTGGATTCGAACATGTCATGAGCGTTGAGATCGACAAAGACGCGGTCTCAACGCTGAGGGCCAACCGACCGAATTGGCACGTCTTCGAGGGCGACGTTCGGGAGATTCGCGGCACCGACTACGTGGGTATTGACCTATTCGCAGGCGGCGTGCCATGCCCACCATTCAGCGTCGCAGGTCACCAGCTGGGAGCCGACGACGAGCGTGATCTGTTTCCTGAGGCGTTGCGGTTGATTGCGGAATCCAAGCCGCGAGCGGTACTACTCGAGAACGTCAAGGGTCTCGCGTCCGCACGGTTCGCTGACTATCGCGCAGCAATCTTGAGCGAACTAACACGGCTTGGGTATCACGCAGACTGGCAACTCGTCTACAGCTCGGAGTTTGGGGTGCCGCAGCTACGGCCACGTTTCGTACTCGTGGCCTTTCTTGGAAGCGATGAGCCGTTCAAATGGCCAGCTCCAGTTGGGAGCCCGTCGACCGTGGGCGAAGTCTTGAAATCGGAGATGAGTGCCAACGGCTGGGCTGGCGCCGAGGAATGGGCAAAGTTGGCTGACGGGATCGGTCCCACGATCGTGGGAGGCTCGAAGAAACATGGCGGAGCGGACCTTGGCCCGACCAGAGCGAAGGCCGCTTGGAAGCGCCTAGCTGTTGATGGTCGAGGTATTGCTGACTCGGCTCCATCGAAAGAGGCGCCAGTCGACCACATTCCGCGTCTAACAAACGAGATGGTCGCTCGCGTCCAAGGCTTCGACAAGTCTTGGCGGTTCTCGGGCCGAAAGACGTCCGTGTACCGGCAGATCGGCAATGCGTTCCCGCCCCCGGTTGCCGAGGGCATCGGGTCAAACATTCGATTGGCTCTCAACGCCAACCGGACGCGGGACCATTCGTCGCTAGGTGGACACGTTCATTAGGGCAACGCGGCGCGCTGCAGGAATTGAGCGTGCGAGGTTCACACCAGTTCTCACTCTTGAAAGTTGCCCACCCGAGCCGGCAAGGGCTTCGCGAACGAGGGCTCTTTCGGCTGGACTAAGGGACGTGAAGAGCACGACGAAACGCGCCTCAACGACACCAGTCGCGAGCTCTCGACATAGTTGACACGCGACGACTAGCGCCGATCTGCTGGAGTCGCGGGTGACGCTGAGTATGGCTTTCCGCGAGGGGGCGTCTGCAAATGCTTCGCCGGCGGGAGTTCCGCAGTACCTACATGAGAAGTCCGCGTCCAACAGTGCTTGTCGTCGCAACGCTGCGGGAAGAGACCTCGTAACGGCAGATCGATTCCAAACCGCTTGGCCCTCTGCGACAAACCTCAACTCGTCCGGACGAAGACTCGCGTCCTCACGATTGGTGTCGATCACCCAATCGAAGTCACGGAGGTCGCGCATACGCCGGTCGACCTGCCCAACCGTCGGGAATGCCGCCCGAAGTTCTTGCTTCTTGAAAACTGCGCCGATTCCAACTTCGGATTGAAGCCAGCGCGCAACTTGCACCATCGTGCTCTCGCTGCTCCGGTCGCGCGACATGGGACCCAATCTGCCTCAGACTCACTCGTTCTCTCTAGTATCGGTCCAACTGAAGTATTCCCAGGTAGATCAGGAGCAGAGCTTGTCCCGAAACGAGCCCGCCAACGCGGCCGATATTGCTGAAATGGCGAAGAAGCGGATCAGCGCAGCCGATGAAGCGAAGGGTATCCAGCCCTCTATCGAGGTTGCATGGCGCAACGGATCCGAACGACTCCCGGTAATAGTGATGCCCATTGACGCCCTTCGCTACAACCCGGAAACACATCGAATCAAAGCTCAACGTGACTTTGATCCCCTCGGCGACAAGGCGATAGTTGACGATCCGTGGGGCGAAGCGGCACAAGAGTACCTTGGGCGGTTGCTCGCTGCTCTACCCCTCGACCCAAGTCGTGAGGATCCGCAGTTTCTCAAACTGCAGGAGAACCTCCGCGAGTACGGTCAAAAGGAACCTGGCATCATCACCCCCTCGGGAATTCTGATAAACGGGAACACCCGCTGCGCCGCTTTGCGGAAGAACGGCGAAACTAACATGCGGGTCGCGGTGTTGCCCACCGACTGGAACTGGGACGACGTTGCCCTCGTTGAACTCGACCTTCAGATGCGTCGGGACTACAAACGCGATTACTCGTACGTCAACTTGCTAATTGCGCTCAGCGAGTCTGTCGGCGTTGCAGGCGCGGACCAGACCGCCAAGGCATTTCATCTTGCAAAGAAGACGCTGGAGACCCACCTCTGGGTTCTCGCGCTCTTGAGAGACATCGTCGATCGCAGCAAGGTAGACGGTCAGTCCCTTAACCTCCGAGACTTTGAGACAGATCAAGGAAAGTTGGATGAGCTGCAGCGGGCGTATTTCGCGCTCCATCGGAGCGACCCCGTTGCGGCCGAGAGGCTGAAGGACGCCCGTGTCCTCGCCCTGCTCCTTGACAAGTCGAAGACGGATATGCGTTGGGTCGAAGACGACTTTGCAGACACATATCTTTCACGATTTGTTGAGGTAGGCGGGTCGTCCACGCAGGCCACGGTGACAATCCCAGGGCTCGACGTCGAGGTACCTTCCTCGACCGGTGGGAACGACTCCCAACTGGGCGTGCTAATCGATCAGGTTGCGAAGACGAAGACCCAGATTCGCACCGCCGAAGGCGGCGACTTCAGTGCGATGGAAGCGTTCCTGGCACAGACGTCAGATCAGGTCGAGAAGGCCATGGACGCTGCAGGCCGGGTCAAGCGGCTAAAGAAGAGTCAAGCCGCGGCCATCGACCGACTCAACACCGCAGCGGATGCGCTCGAGATTTGTATCGCAGAAATTCAGATCGCAAAGAGCAAGAACGCCCTCGACGAGGTGGCGCTCAACGATGCCCTTCTCTCGTTCCAGGGCGTGTTCGAGAGATTCGCCGCCGCAACCCTGCGGGTCGTGAGCGAGGACATTGAAGGCGTTCGGTGGCTTCGAGCTTCGCAGCAAGACGGTGAATCCTGACTCAACAAGGTGGGCTGAGGATCGAATCGGATGCGCGTGGGCGCGTCAGCCTTGTCACGGACATCGAGTCACGCGACCAGCTGGGGAGAATGCTCCTCGCCTTCCCGCTAGCTCACCGCGACGGCCCGCGCACCGTCTCTCTGGACCTCGGACATTTTCTCGCAAACGTCGCAGGGCTGGCGAAATGGACGGCAGGGCCGGTCGAATGGGCAGGCCCTATCGCGGAAATGGTGCGCCGCGCGGTCGGCGACGGTGGTCGCCTCGACGAGCTGCTTAAAGGACAGGCTCCTCGATCGGATATTGATCGCGCACAGCTTGAGGCGACCTCCGACTGGGGTTGGAGCGCAGACCTTACCGACTTCCAGATCGACAACCTTCAGCGCCTGAGCGGGATGGAACATGGCTCGAACTTCAGCGTGCCGGGAGCAGGAAAGACCCGAGTCACGCTTGCGGCATTTGCGACGATGAAGGCCGACGGAACTGTCAAACGGATGCTCGTCGTCGCGCCGAAATCGGCACACGGCAGCTGGGTTGACGAGGCCGCTCAGGTATTTTCGAGCTCCCCGTCGATTGGGATCGTTGATTCCGATCGACTCCAGAGCGCAGACATACTGCTAGTGAACTACGAGCGACTACCCGCGCTCAGGAACACGATTGCTGACTACCTGATGGCCGCACCGACGTTGCTCGTCCTCGATGAGGCGCACCGCATGAAACGCGGGCCCGAAGGAGCTTACGGTAGCGCGCTCCTATCCTTGGGGCCTCTGGCCCGGAAGCGCATGATCCTCAGCGGAACGCCGGCACCGAACGGTCCTGAGGACCTCCAGTCCCTGCTTGAGTTTGTCTGGCCGGGGCGCGGCGCGCGACTTGTTGCAAGCGCTCAACGGCAACCGGGCCTATTGAAGCCAGCCTTTGTTCGCACCACAAAATCGGATCTGGGCCTTCCGAAGGTTATCCCGACCATCAGCCACGTCACGCTTCCGCCGCTACATCGCGCAATCTATGACGCGCTCCTTGGTCAATTCTCAACATTGCCGGAGTCGGAGCGCGTTGACGAGCTAGGAAAAGT
>JAODAS010000229.1 GCA_025463555.1 Schumannella sp. | reverse complement strand
CGTTCGATCGCCGCCGCATCGTCACCCACACGCCGATGCTACGCAAGTCCCCGCCGCTTCCTCCGCGCCCGGCCTAGCGTGGGGATATGAGCGATCATGCGTCCCTGTGGCAGACCGGAGCGCCGTTGATCGGCGGCGATCCATTCCCCGGCGACGACCGGGTGCACGACCTGGTGGTCGTCGGCGCGGGCATCACCGGTCTGACCGCGGCGGTGCTCTTCGCACGGCGGGGTCAGGATGTCGTGGTCGTCGAGGCGCGCGAGGCCGGGTCGGTGACGACCGGGCATACCACCGCGAAGGTGTCGCAGTTGCAGGGCACGATGTTGCAGCGCATCCGCAGCCGTAACACGGCCTCGACCCTCTCCGCGTACGTGGAGAGTCAGGCCGCCGGATTCGACTGGCTGGCCGGATTCGCCGCCGTCACCGGTGCCGGGTTCGAGCGGCGCGATGCCGTCACGTACGCCGCGACCCCGGAGGGCCGGGCGAAGGTCGAGGCCGAGTACCGTCTCGCGCGTTCCCACGGGCTCGAGGTCGAGCTGCTGGATGATGCGGGCCTGCCGTTCCCCACGTACGGAGCTGTGCGGCTGCACGAGCAGGGCCAGATCGACCCCATGCACCTGCTGGCGGCGCTCGCCGGCGAACTGCGTACCCGCGGAGGCGTGCTCGTCACCGGCGCACGAGTGACGGGTGTCGGCGCCGCGCACTCCGCCGACCACGCGCTGGTGCAGACATCCGCGGGTCCGCTGCGCGGGAGGCGGGTGGTGCTCGCCACGGGCACCCCGATCCTGGATCGCGGACTCTACTTCGCGAAACTCGCGGCCCGTCGCAGCTACGCGCAGGCGTGGCGCGTGGCCCCGGAGCAGCTGCCCGGCGGCATGTTCCTCGGCGTGGAGCAGCCCACCCGATCCCTGCGCGACGCACGCGACCTGCTGCTCACCGGCGGCAACGGCCACGGCGTCGGCCGCCGGCGCTCACCGCGCGAGGCCGCCGACGAACTCGCCGACTGGACGCAGCAGTGGTGGCCGGGAGCCGAACTCGTCGCCGAATGGTCGGCACAGGACTACCTGACACCGCACGGCGTGCCGTTCGTGGGCTGGCTGCCGCGCGGTGGCGGCAAGGTGTACCTCGCTACGGGGTTCTCGAAATGGGGGATGACGAACGGCGTGGCGACAGCGCTGACGCTCGTGGGAGACATCCTGGGCGAGTCGACGAGCTGGCAGCGCGCGTTGCACCGGCGGGTGACCCTTCCGGCGGCCGTCGCGGTCGGCATCGGCGAGAATCTGGCGGTCGGAAGCTGGTACGCACGCAGCTGGGCGAAGGCGCTCGCGCATCCGGCCCCCACCGAGACGATCGAGGGTCACGGAGAAGTCGGACGGCGCGGCGTCGTGCCGACGGCGGTCTCGACGGTGGACGGGACCACGAACTCGCTGTGCGCCATCTGCCCGCACATGGGCGCGGTCGTGCAATGGAACGACTTCGAGGGCTCGTGGGACTGCCCGGCGCATGGTTCGCGTTTCGCCCCCGACGGAACCGTGCTCGAGGGCCCGGCGAAGCGCTCCATGAGGCGCGCCGTGGGAAGCCGCACGCAGCCCAAAGCGTCGCAACGCGCCGCCGCTACTCCTTGACCGCTCCCGCTGCCCAGTCGACGACGACGTCGTTCGGCCCGTCGCCGAGCTTGGCGTGCAGTTTCGATCCGGGGAACACCAGCGGCAGCGCCGTCGCCGGAACCGCGTTGCCGACCTGGATCTGATACGGCGTCGGCACTCCGGTCGCGACCGTCAGCGTCAGCGCCTGCACCGGGTCGCCCTTGGCGTTGTTCACGCCGATCGGGGTGTTGGCGACCAGCACGACGGTGATCGGCTTGCCGTGCTCGAGGATCCACGCCGCGCTGTTCTGGCCCTCGCTGGCCGGGAGGGTCACCTCGGGCACCGGGCTGTCGAAGTCGATCGCGATCTTGCTGTGATCGTTCGGGTCGACCTTGACCGCGACGATGGCGCCGCCCGCCGACAGCTGCGGGATGTATACCTCCTGAATCCGCTGGCTCACCTGCGCCTGCCACGGCTGCTGGCCGTCGATCATGACGTTCATCGTGACCGTGCATTTGCGCTCGACGAGACCGTTGCCGATCTGCAGGGTCATGCCCGAGGCGTCGATGCCGATGACCTCGCCGCGCCCGAGAATGCCGTTCTGGATGACGTCGGCGTCGGCTCCGCCGAGCGCCTCGTTCGCACCTTTGATCAGATCACCGAAGAAACCCATGATGCTCTCCTTGCCGGTCGGGATCGGGACGGCCCTGGCCGCGTGGAACTGAAGCTAGTGGAGCGGCGAGGCGACGGGCAATGGCCGGATAGTCTGGACCGGATGTCAGGCACCCGCGACCGCTACGGCCGGCCCGCTTTCCGCCGCACCGCGCTGGCGCCCGGGCTGCTCGCGGGGGTCGCCCTGCTCGGTGCGGTCGCTCTCATCGAGAACCCGGCGTTTCTGGTGTTCCGGTTCGTCATCTCGATCCTGGCGCTCATCGTGCTGGTGTTCGCCTTCCAGGCGAAGCACTGGTGGTGGATCCCGGTGATGCTCGCCGTCGCAGTGATCTGGAACCCGGTGTATCCGCTTCCGATCGACGGACCGTGGTGGGTGGGTGCCCAGTACGTGGCGATCCTGGTCTTCGTCCTCGCGGGCGTGTTCATCAAGGTGCCGTTCACCGCCGAGGACTCGCGGCGCTGAGCGTTTCACGACGTGTCTGATACGCAGCGGGGACTGCTCTGGTAGTATTCAGGTGCGGTTCGTCCCGCCGGCCAAGCCGGTTTCGGGGCTTCTACGGATCGCGACCTGGATCACATGCATCGATCCGACCGGGGCTCTCTGCTCGGCCGGTTCTAGAGGAGCCACATGGCCACATCCGGCCAGCCATCCGCCAAACGTCAGCGTTCCGGCACCAAGCGCCCCGCGACACAGACGCGCAGGCGGCAGCACCAAGACGAGACCGGCATCATCCCCGTGCTCGCGCGTACGGTACGCACGATCGAGAACTCCGCCGAACGCGGAAAGGTCAACCCGAGCAACCGCACCCGCTTCCGCGTCGTGGCGGTGCTCGTGCGCGAAGAGCGCGCCCGCATCAAGGCCGATGCCGGGCTCACCGACGCTGAACGCACGAAAGAACTCACCCGCCTCGACGGCATCGCCACGATCATGGCGAAGACGGCGTCGCGCGACACCACGCTCATCCAGTTGCTGACGGACAACGCGCCGCTGACTCCCGCTGCCCAGGAGATCCGCCGCGCCATGCTCCTCGAGTCGGGCAGCGAGCTGAGCCCCGAAGACCTGATCGTGGTCACCGAGGCGCCCGTCGTCGCTGCCGACGTCGAGAAGCAGGTCGTGCCGCAGTCGGTGAAGCAGTTCCAGATGTCGAACCCGTTCCTGGCGCCGGACTTCTCCGCCGCGCAGGCGAAGCCCACGACGGAGGGCCGGCTCAACAACTGGGAGCTGATCGAGCCGCTGTTCCGCTCGTTCGAGACCGGAGCCGGCGGTGGCGCCGCGACGATGAACCTGCCGGCCCCGCGCTCGCTCGACGCTCCCCGCGGTCTGGAGCTGATGATCCACCAGGCGCGTTTCATCGAGGGTGCGCGCGCCGGCCACCGCAGCTTCCTGCTCGCCGACGAGCCCGGACTGGGCAAGACGGCGCAGGCGCTCATCGCGGCATCCGTCACTGGCTCATACCCGTTGCTCGTGGTCGTGCCGAACGTCGTGAAGGTCAACTGGGCCCGCGAGGTCGAGAAGTGGACTCCGCAGCGCACCGCGACGGTGGTGCACGGGGACGGCGATGACATCGATGCCTTCGCCGACGTCGTGATCGTCAACTACGAGGTGCTCGACCGCCACGTGGCCTGGCTCTCGCGCCGCGGCTTCAAGGGCATGGTCGTCGACGAGGCGCACTTCATCAAGAACAAGGACTCGCAGCGCTCGAAGAACGTGCTGGCCCTGTCGAGGAACATCCGTGCCACGCAGCCGAACGCACTGTTCATCGCGCTCACCGGAACGCCGCTGATCAACCAGATCGAGGACTTCCGCATGATCTGGCAGTACCTGGGCTGGATCGACGAGAAGCAGCCGCTCGCGACCCTGATGCGCAAGCTCGAAGACACCGGGCTCGACCCGGGGGAGCCGGGCTTCTTCGCTGCCGCGCGCGCCGCGGTCATCGACATGGGCATCGTGCGCCGCAAGAAACAGGATGTCGCGGCCGACATCCCTGCGCGCCGCATCGCCGACATCCCGGTCGAGCTCGACGGCGAGTCGGGTCGTTCCATCCGCGAGGCGGAGGCCGCGCTCATCGCCCGGCTGGTCGAGCGCTACCGCCGCCTGGCCGCCGCCCGCCCCGACAGTGCGGAGGAGGATCTCATCCGCGTGGTGGCCTCCGCCGAGCTCGATGAGTCGCGGGGCTCCGAGACCGGCGACAACGTGTTCGCCATGGTCCGCAAGATCGGGCAGGCGAAGGCCACGCCGGCGGCGGACTACACGGTGAACCTGGCGCGCAACGTCGGCAAGGTGGTGTTCTTCGCCAAGCACATCGATGTGATGGATGCGGCCGAGAAGCACTTCGCCGCCGCAGGGCTCAAGACGGTGTCGATCCGCGGGGAGCAGACCGCCAAGGCACGCACAGCGGCGCTCGACGCGTTCACCAACGATCCGGATGTGGCGGTCGCCGTCTGCTCGCTGATGACGGCGGGTGTGGGCATCAACCTGCAGGTGGCATCCAACGTCGTCCTCGCCGAGCTGTCGTGGACGAACGCGGAACAGACCCAGGCCATCGACCGGGTGCACCGCATCGGTCAGGAACTGCCCGTCACGGCGTGGCGGATCATCGCGGCCGGCACGATCGACGGCCGCATCTCGGAACTGATCGACTCCAAGGCGGGGCTTGCCGCGCGCGCCCTGGACGGCGAGAAGGCGGTCGAGGAAGAGGCCGGATCGGTGCAGTTGCAGGCCCTCGTCACGCTGCTGCGCGACGCCGTCGCCGAACCTTCAACTATCTAGTGATACTTGACGGCTTGCGGACCCTGTTCGGGTGCCAGTAACTTCAACATCACTGAGGAACGCAAGTTCCGAAGTAACAGAAGGGCCCTCGGGACTCGACGAACTGCCAGGCTTCGGCCGGGCGGAACGCGGAATCGGGGGCCCTTCGTTTTGCCCCTCTGCAGCCCTCTTCTTCGCGCGTTCTGGCGAGGTGGGCCTTGTACCCCGACCACGAGCTTCTGTCCCCCATAGCGCGGACACCCGCAATGGGGGCATACACATGGGTAGCGTCCTGGCTAATCTCGGGAGTGCACTAGTTGGGGGACTAGCGGCGGCGGTGATCTTCTCACCAAATGAATCGACATACGGGGGTATTCGATTCCAGAGAAGCCACCGCCGCCAGTATTTAACCCACCCACCGGCTCCTGACACTCTGTGTCCAGCGCGCGCCCATGCTCGGGCGATACCGTCGCGGCATGGCGTCGAAGAGCAAGCGGACCGGGTGGGTCGACTCGTCGAGCTGGACGCTCGGCATGCTCGTCGGCATCGCGATCGGGGTCTCCCTGGGCGTGGCGATGAGCAACATCGGCGCCGGAATCGCGATCGGCGCCGGAATCGGGGTCGCCTTCGGCGTCGCGTTCAGCCAGTCGAAGAAGTCCGAGCGTCCCCAGCACGACAACGACGATGAGGGTGACGCCTGAATCGACCGGAAAGCCTCAACTCTCTAGCGAGACTTGACGGCTTGTGTGCGCGCTGCGGCTGAGTAATCTCTAGACAACCGATGAGGTGAAAGCCCGAAGCGGACGGACGAAGCGACCAGCAATGGGAGTGGACCCGCCGGTGGAGGGCCTTCCGGTGCCGAGGCGCAAGCCGAGGCCCGGACAGCGATTCGACTACAGAACGGCCCCGGGCTTCGGCTCGGGGCCGTTCGTATGTCCGGTGCCGTTGAGCCTCGCCGCTACTCGACCCGCCCGCGGAGGTATCCGTTGATCGCGTCGGACACGTCGCGGTCCACCGGCCGTTCGACGCCGTCGACGGCCCGCACGGCGGCCGCATGCCGCACGCTCGACACGAGCCAGGCGGCGTCGGCGGCGGCGAGATCGTCGGGCGTCAGCAGTTCGTACGAGGTGCTGTATCCCTGCGTCTGAGCCCAGCCGAAGATGTCGTGCTGGGTCGTGCCTTCGAGGATGCCGAGGTCGGTGCGCGGAGTCGTCATGCGGGTTCCGGTGAGCAGCACCAGGTTCGAGACGGCGCCTTCCAGCAGGAACCCGTCAGAGCTGAGGAACAGGGCGTCGTCCGCGTCGCGTCGCGCCGCCTCGCGGAACGCCGCGCGGTTGACCGCGTAGCTCAGGGTCTTCGCTCCGGCGAGAAGCCACGGGGAGGTCTGTGCCACGTCGTGCCGGTACCCGCGGTCGAGCAGCACGATCCGGATGCCGGTGGTGCGTGCAGGCGTGTGATCGGGGGATGCTGCTCCGTAGGCCCAGCCTGTGGGGGCGTCCTGGCCTTCCACGCCACGGGTGAGCACGATCTTGACGAACCCCTCGTCGAGAGGGCCGAGCGCGGCGGCGACGGCGAGCACGGCGATGCGCCACTCGTCGAGATCCGGCGGCGGAAGCTCGAGTAGCGCTGCCGAGTGTGCGAACCGGCGCAGGTGCGGCTCGAGCGCCTGCGCGCGTCCGCCGCCCAGGCTGATGGTCTCGAAGACACCGTCTCCGCGTGTCGCGGCCAGGTCCATGACGGTGAGTTGAGGCGCATCCGCGGGCACGAAATGGTGTCCCAGGGTGGCGCCGCCGTCGGCCGCGAACTCCAGCATCGCGAGGACTGTGGGGCCGTCGCCTGCTCCCGTGGGGGCGCTCACGCGCTCTGCCGCTCGGAGCGCTCTGCCACCATCGACCAGATGGTCGGCGCGAGACCGGGGTAGGCGACGGCGATCTGCCGCAGCATCCGGTAATTCACGTCGCGATTGGGGATGCGCCCGCCGTCGGCCTGGATCAGCTCTGCGCGCAGCATGAGCACCACGAGTTCGTCGACGGACGGGATCTGCTCCATGAACGCCCACGGATCTTCGCCGGCGCGCAGCCGCTCGAACACGACGGTACTGAGCTCGTCGCTCGCCTCGGCGCGCAGTACCTCGAGGCTGGCGCGGCGTGGGACTCCCGGGACATCCATGAGTTCCAGCCTATGCGCGCGCGCTGTCATGGGGCGGTTAGGGTCGACCTATGCCGCGCATCCGACGCCTGCTCACCGTCTTGGCGGCTCTCGCATTCCTCGCGCTTCCCGCGATGCCGGCCGCGGCATCCACCCAGATTCCGGCCCGTCCCGGATGGGCCGCGTTGCCGGGTGACACGAGCGATTTCGAGTTCCGCTCGTTCGACGCCACGTACACCCTGACGCGCACTCCCGATCGGCACGCGGCGCTGGATGTCGTGGAGACCGCCGTCGCCGTCTTTCCGTCGTTCGATCAGAACCACGGCATCATCCGCTCGATTCCCGACTATTACGGAGACGTCAACCTCGACACCACGGTGATCGGCGTCACCGACGAGAACGGCGCCGACATCCCGTATCAGCAGCAGAGCGACGGCGGTTTCACGATCCTGCTGCTCGGCGATGCCGATGTGTTCGCTCACGGGGCGACTACCTACGTGCTGCATTACACGCAGACCGACACGATCCGGCATTTCGCCGACACCGGCGATGACGAGTTCTACTGGGACGTGAACGGCACCGGATGGGCGCAGCCGTTCGCGGAGGTCGGCACGCAGGTCGTGATCAAGGACCCCGAGCTGGCGACGGCGCTGAGCGGCGACAACGCGTGCTATCAGGGTCCGGACCAGTCGACGACCCCCTGCTCGGAGGGTGTCTCGGTCGCGCCCTCGCCGGCGGGCCAGTCGATTGTCACGGCGGGTGCGCGGAACCTCGCACCGGGCGAGAACCTGACGATCGTGGTGGGCTTCGCCTCGGGAACGTTTGTCGAGGGCGTTCCTGACCCGAACGGCAATCCGTATGATCCCGGCGTCGAGCAGCCTGTCGACCTCGGGCCGCCGCCGCCGCTCTGGGCGGTGCTGCTCGGTCTCGGCGGGGGTGGGGTGGCGCTCGTGGCCGGCATCGTCGGCGCGGCGGTGCTGCGACGTCCCCGCGTTCATCCGACGGGGTTCATCGTTCCGCAGTACTCGGTTCCGAAGGATCTGGACATCATGATCGCGGCCGAGTTCATCAACCAGCGGCACACCGCGGTGCAGGCGCAGCTGGTGAGCCTGGCGGTGAAGCGCAAGATCCGGTTGCTCGGCTACCCGGTGGTGGATGCCGACTCGGCCGACTACGCCGTGCAACTGACCGATCCGACCGGTTTGGAGCCGTGGGAGCAGGCCGTCGTCGATGCGCTCTTCGGTCCGGGAGCGGTGGTCGGTGCCGCACGCGACCTGCAGCGTGATGGCGACTCCGATCTCGCGGACGCCCTGCGTCCGATCGTCGATTCGCTGCCGGGCGCGATACCGGCGAGCGGCTTCGAGGGCGAGCGCGTTGCGACGAGCGGCGGGCGCTGGTTCGTGCTCGCTGCGGTGGGCGCGACGGTGCTCGGCTTCGTCGGGGCGGGGTTCTCGGGATGGGCGGGTCTGCTGGTGGGGCCGGTCGTGTTCTTCTTCGGGATCATCGGCATCATCGTGGCCGCGGTCGCAGCGCGGAAGCGCCCGACCCTGAGCCCGCTCGGCGCGCAGACCATGGATTATCTGCTCGGGATGAAGATGTACCTGGATCTGGCCGAGAAGGACCGTTTCGCCGTGCTGCAGAGCGTGACCGGTGCGGAGCGCGTGGACACCGCCGATGGCAAGCAGGTGGTGAAGCTGTACGAGAAGCTGCTGCCCTGGGCCGTGATCTGGGGCGTGGAGGAGTCGTGGTCCCGCGAGCTGGAGGTGCACCTGGAGCAGGCGGGCATCGAGCCCGACTGGTATGCCGGTCAGGGTGCTTTCCAGTGGTACGCGTTCTCCTCGCTCCTGTCGGGGCTCAACACAGGCGTCAACCCGCCGCCCGTGACGACGAGCGGCTCGAGCTGGAGCGGCAGCGGCGGAAGCAGTTTCTCGGGCGGGTCGTCGGGAGGCGGTTTCTCCGGCGGTGGCGGCGGCGGTGGCGGCGGTGGCGGCTTCTGACAGCCCGCTCGCGCGCTCGCCCTACGAGATCCTCGGAGTGGCCGTCACCGCGAGCGGCGACGAACTGCGGCGCGCGTACCGTCGCAAGCTGCGGGAGACGCATCCCGACACGGGAGGGGCAGCGCAGCACTTCCACGCCGTGCAACACGCGTGGGAGTTGATCGGGACTCCCGAGGCTCGGGCCGCGTACGACCGCGGTGGACGCCGCACGGACGCTGACGGCTCTCGCACGTGGGCTCCGGCACCTCCGCCGCGCCGAGCGGGCTCGAGGCCGCAGGCGCGGGCGTACGGTCACCCGGGCGGCTGGTACCGCGAGCGCTACCTCGACCTGCTGCACGAGTGGGCCGGACGCGGGGTCGCGGTCCCCGATCCTTATGATCCCGCGCTGCTGCGGTCTGCCCCGCGCGAGGTCCGGCACCTGCTCGCGGCTGCCGTCGCCGAGGAGGACACCGCGCGCGCTCTCTCAACGCTCGGAATCGGCTTCACGGTCTGGCACGACGTCCGCACCTCTGCCGTGGGCGCAGTCCCTGCCCACAACGACACCCGGAACGACCACGGAAAGCTCGATCACATCGTGCTCGGGCCGACGGGCCTGTGGGCGATGCTCAGCGAGGATTGGGGCGAACCCGTTCGGACGAAGCGCGGCGAGCTGATCGGCCCGGCGCTGGAGCCGGGGGAGCGCCCCGTACACGAGCTGTCGGTGCGTGCGCGTGCGTTCGCCCGGGCGGCGCGCGTGAAGTTCTCGGCTCTGGTTCTCGTCGTTCCGGATGGGGCATCGCCCGAGGATGTCATGCCCCTCGGCTCGGTCCGCGGAGCGCAGGCTCTGCTCGTGCAG
>JAODAS010000191.1 GCA_025463555.1 Schumannella sp. | reverse complement strand
ACTCGACGTCGTCATCGAGATCGAGATCCGCAGGGCGGGTCGACGGATGCCAGGACGACAGCACATATGCGTCCAGTCCCAGCGCGTAGGCACTGAACCTCGAGCGCATCAGAGCCTCGGCGCTGGGCGCCGGCTCGCCCCGGTGAAGCGGCTCGCAGCATCCGGAATAGGGAGCACCGGAACCGCACGGGCAGATCATGCCTCCATCATCACCGCTGAGCAGCCCACGTGGCGTCGGCCCTGCCGGATACGCTCGGACAATGCCGACCGACAGCCATGCCGCCGACAGCCACGACCTGATCCGCGTGAGGGGCGCACGCGAGAACAACCTCAAGAACGTCGACGTCGACATTCCCAAGCGACGGCTGACCGTGTTCACGGGCGTCAGCGGCTCGGGCAAGTCCAGCCTGGTGTTCGGCACGATCGCGGCCGAGTCCCAGCGCATGATCAACGAGACGTACAGCGCCTTCGTCCAGGGGTTCATGCCGAACATGAGCAGGCCCGACGTCGATCTGCTCGACGGACTGACGACAGCGATCCTCGTCGACCAGGAGCGGATGGGCGCGAACGTGCGCTCCACCGTCGGCACGGCGACCGACGTCAACGCGATGCTCCGCATCCTGTTCAGCCGGCTGGGCCAGCCTCACGTCGGCTCGTCGCAGGCGTTCTCGTTCAACGTCGCGTCGGCCAGCGGTGCCGGTGCCATCACCGTGGCCAAGGCGAATGCCACCAAAGAGCGCCGCGACTTCACCATCACCGGTGGCATGTGCCCCCGCTGCGAGGGCATGGGCAAGGTGAACGACATCGACCTGACCCAGCTCTACGACGAGAGCAAGAGCCTGGCGCAGGGCGCCCTGACCATCCCGGGGTACACGGCCGATGGGTGGGCAGTGCGCATCTACAGCGAGTCGGGGCTCATTCCGGCGGACACACCGATCCGCGACTTCAGCGCCAAGCAGTTGAACGACTTCCTCTACAAAGAGCCGACCAAGGTCAAGGTGCAGGGCATCAACCTCACCTACGAGGGGCTGGTTCCCAAGATCCAGAAGTCGATGCTGTCGAAGGACCTCGACGCCATGCAGGCGCACATCCGCGCCTTCGTCGAGCGCGCGGTGACGTTCACCACCTGCCCCGACTGCAAGGGAACACGCCTCAACGAGGGCGCGCGTTCGTCGAAGATCAAAGGCATCAACATCGCCGATGCCTGCATGATGCAGATCAGCGACCTCGCCGAATGGGTGCGCCAGCTGGACGAGCCGTCGGTGGCGCCCCTGCTCGAGGGGTTGCAGCAGGCGCTCGACTCGTTCGTCGACATCGGACTCGGCTACCTCTCGCTCGACCGGCCCGCCGGCACGCTGTCGGGCGGCGAAGCGCAGCGCACCAAGATGATCCGGCACCTGGGATCGAGCCTGACCGACGTCACCTACGTCTTCGACGAGCCGACGATCGGACTGCACCCCCACGACATCCAGAGCATGAACCAGCTGCTGCAGCGCCTGCGCGACAAGGGCAACACCGTGCTCGTCGTCGAGCACAAGCCCGAGACCATCGCGATTGCCGATCACATCGTCGATCTCGGTCCACGAGCGGGTGTCGACGGCGGCCGGCTGCAGTACGAGGGCGACGTCGAGGGGCTCCGCAAGAGCGACACCCTCACCGGCAAGCACCTCGGCTACAAGGCGGCGTTGAAAGAGACGGTCCGCTCGGCGAGCGGTGCACTGTCGATCCGCGGGGCGACACAGAACAACCTGAAGAACGTGGATGTCGACGTGCCGCTCGGCATCCTGACCGTGGTCACCGGCGTGGCCGGGTCGGGCAAGAGCTCGCTGATCCACGGGTCGATCCCGTCGGATGCCGGGGTCGTCTCGGTCGATCAGACACCGATCCGCGGTTCCCGGCGTTCGAACCCGGCCACCTACACCGGCCTGCTCGACCCGATCCGCACGGCATTCGCCAAGGCCAACGGCGTGAAGCCCGCGCTGTTCAGCGCGAACTCCGAGGGCGCATGCCCCACCTGCAACGGCAACGGCGTGATCTACACGGACCTCGCGATGATGGCAGGCGTCGCCACCGTCTGCGAGGAATGCGAGGGCAAACGCTTCCAGGCATCGGTGCTGGAGTACACCCTGGCCGGCAAGAACATCGCCGAGGTGCTCGCGATGTCCGTCACCGAAGCGCGCGACTTCTTCGGCACCGGTGCGGCGGCGGACGCGAAGGCGCACGCGATCCTCGACCGCATGGCGGATGTGGGACTCGGCTACCTCTCGCTGGGGCAGCCCCTCACCACGCTGTCGGGCGGCGAACGGCAGCGCCTCAAGCTCGCAATCCACATGGGCGACAAAGGCGGGGTCTACGTCCTCGACGAGCCCACGAGCGGCCTGCACCTGGCGGATGTGGCGAACCTGCTCGGCCTGCTCGACCGGCTGGTCGATGCGGGCAAGACCGTCATCGTGATCGAGCACCACCAGGCGGTCATGGCACACGCCGACTGGATCATCGACCTAGGCCCCGGTGCGGGGCACGACGGTGGATCGATCGTGTTCGAGGGGACCCCCGCAGAACTGGTGGGGGCGAAGCAGAAGACCTTGACCGGCGAGCACCTCGCGAAGTACGTGGGCGCATGACCGCGACCGAAGCCGTCGAGTGGACGGATCCACGCGTCGCCGCGCTGCACGTCGCCCTGTTCGCCGAAACGGGCACGCTGTACAAGGAATCCCTCGACGCGCTCCCGCCCGAGACGCTCGCAGCTGCACGTGCCTCCCTCGCCGTCGAACCGAGCGAGATCGCCGTGACCCTGCTCGTCGTCGATGGGGAGGTGCCGGTGGCGACCGCTGCGGCGCGGCCCTCGCAGGCTGCTCCCGAGACCGAGTGGGAGGTCAAACGTGTCTACGTCACTGACGACTACCGCGGGCGCGGGCTCTCCAAAGAGCTGATGCTCGACCTCGAGCAGCGCGCGCGCACTGCCGGGATGCTGACGATGGTGCTGCAGACCGGCGCACTTCAACCCGCAGCCCATGGCCTGTACGAATCCCTCGGATACGAACGAGCAGGCGTCTATCCGCCCTACGGCTCCTTCCCCGGCGAACGGTTCTACCGCAAGACGCTGTAGGGGTTCACGCGTCGCTCAGTCAGCGCTGATGTTGACGAGCCACCCGACGCCGAACGCATCGACGACCATGCCGAAAGTCGCTCCCCAGGGCGCCGTCTGCAACTCCTGCGTCACCTGGCCGCCGGCGATCAGCTTGTCCCAATAGCCACGCAGCTCCGCCTCGTCGGCGTTCTGACCGCTGAGAGATATCGACAGAACGTTCTCACCCCTGTCGTGCCCCATGCTGTTCGGGGTGTCCGACCCCATCAGGGTGAAGCCGCTCGGCGTCTCCAGCTGCGCGTGCATCACCTTGTCACCCTCACCGGGATATGGGTCGCCCATCTCAGCGAAGGTCTGAACGGTCAGCTCGCCACCGAAGACGGAGTGGTAGAACTCCATCGCAGAACGGGCCGTGTTCCGGAAGTGCAGGTACGGATTGAGAATCGTCGTCATGACCCCAGCCTGCCCCTGTTGTGCGCGGACTCCTACGCCATGACCCCGATCGGGGTCGGGCTCCACGCCGGGAAGACCGATGACATCGCCCCCGAACTGATGTTCAGCCGAGTCGTGACGACCTCCGTCAGGATGTCGCGGTAGTCGTTCCAGCCGGGGACGTCGCCCTCATCGTTCGCGAGGTTCGCATCGGTCAGACCGTCCCACCGGCCTTGAACCCCGCCGTTGACACCGCCGCCGAGAACCAGGACCGCGCCGCCGTGACCGTGATCGGTACCGCCGCTGGCATTCTGCTCGACACGGCGTCCGAATTCGCTCATGGTGACGACCGTCGTCGAGTCCAGGTCGGCACCGAGATCATCGGTGAACGCCTTCAGGCAGAGGGCCAGCTCGTCGAGCTGCTTCTTCATGTCGCCGTCGTCGACGGTGCCCATGCCGGTGTGCGTGTCCCAGCCGCCGACATCGATGCAGGCGACGCGCACCCCCGCGCCCGCCTTGATCAGCTCGGCGAGTGACGACAGCGCGTCGGCGAAGTTGCTGTCCGCGGGATAGACGACCGCGGGCTGGGCAGGGCGGGCATCCCTGATGGCTTTCGCCGTGTCGAGGGCATCGAGGGCGAGCCCCGCCTGCCCTTCGATCGGGTGGCCGATGCCGGTGTAGAGAGTCTCGAGCGCGTCACGCGTGACACCGATCTCGTCGTCGTCCACGTCGATCCTGAGGCTGTCGAGGTTGTACATCGCGAGCGAGCCCGACTGGCCCATCAGCGAGCGGGGAAGGGTGCCTCCGACCGAGACAGAGCGGAACGTGGTGCCGGGACCGGCCGCCTCGAGCACCCGATCCAGCCAGCCGGTCGTGAGGGAGTTCGACGAGCCGCGCTCCAGGCAATCCTGCGCCTGGAAATGCGATCTCGTCAGGTCGGGGGTGCTGACGGCCGGGACCACCGCCAGTCTGCCCTGCTGGATGAGGCCCTTCAGCGGGGCCATCGACGGATGCAGGCCGAACCCTCGTCCCATCGGGATGAGCTGGTGGGCCGCGCTGCTGCGAGCCACGATGCCCGGCCGTTTCGCGAGCAGATACGGATCGTTGTCGGGCACGAGCAGTGACAGCCCGTCGAGCCCGCCGCGCAGGAAGATGACGACGAGGGTGCCGGTCGTCGTGGCAGCCGCCGCATAGGAGACCCGGCTGGTCACGAGCTGGGCGCCGAGCGTGGCCACCCCCACGCCCATCCCGGCTTTGAGGAACGTCCGCCGGTTGAAGCCCGTGGACCACGCGGCGGTTCGGGCGCCCTCCGCCTCTTCTGCCGCTGCGGCCGCGGCACGAATCGCGGCATCGCGGGGCGTCGCGGCCAGCGTCTGCCAGTCGGTGCAGTCGGGATGCAGGGAGCGCAGGATCGCGTCGTCCGCCGTGCTCACTGCCTTGATCATGGGATGTCCTCGCTATCGCAGCTGAAAGTAGGGGGAATCGAGCACCAGGGCGACCGCACGGCCGCTCTTCCAGGACTGGTTCCGGATCAGCGCTCCGGGCAGCAGATCCGCCCCCGCCAGTACGGCGGCCAGGTGTGCCTCGCTCATGGGGACCCCGAGAAGCTTCGTCACGATCTGACGCAGCCATGCGTCGGCGGTGAGGGTGGGCGTCTGAACGATGATCTTCTGCGCCTCGGTCCGGCCGAATTCGAAACCCCACCAGATGAAGTTCCGGTGCATGTTCCAGCGTTGGATCATCGCCCCGCCGCCGAGCCAGGCCGCGGCGACATCCGGGTAGCCGTTCGGCGGAAGCCAGCCGAACGGTGTCTGACCGGACTCGTCCAGCGACCAGAACAGATGACTCAGAGCCGTCTTGACGTTCGCACCGCGGGTGACGCCGAGCACCCGCGCCGCGCCCACCGCATCCTCCAGAGGGCGGCGCATGCGCGTGCCGGTCGCCGACCAGAAGTCGCTGCTCAGGAACACGGCTCTCACGACCTTGCTGATGTCGGTGTCGGACGCCTTGTAGACCGCGGCGAGCCGATTGACCAGGTCCGCGCTCGGCGAGTCGGACACGAACCGGGTCGCGATCTTGCGTGCGATCTTCTGTGCAGTCGCCGGATGATGCGCCAGGTAGTCGAGATAGGCGTCGCCCACCGCTTCTCCCCCGCTCGCCGTCGCATTGGCGTGGGTGAAACCGAGCACCTTCACCGGGCCGACGTAGTGGTCCTGCTGGTTGAAGCGGTACTGACCGTAGGTCGCGCGGCGCCCCTCCAGCCAGCCCTCCCACGACCGGCCCGAGAGAATGCGCGCACTGTTCTGAACGTCGTCCTCGGTGTACGCGATGCCGACCGTGTGCAGCTCCAGCAGCTCGCGGCCCAGATTCTCGTTCACGTGCTCTTTGCGCGACTCATCGTTGTTGAGGAAGTTGAGCATCGCCGGGTGCTTCATCGCCGCGCGCAGCATGGTCGAGTACTTGCCGAAGCTGTACTTGCGGATGACGTTCACGAGGTAGTCGGGCGACGTCGCCCATTGCTCGCCGGGGATCGGCACATGCAGATGGTTGGCGAAGATGTCGACGGTGATCTCGAACAGCTGGTGCTTGGAGAAGATCTGCCGCCCGAGCGCGGCGTACGCGGTGTCGAGCATCGCATCCCAGCCGTAGTCATCCACCTTCGCCAGGATGGTCGCGAGCGGCGCACCGGCGAGGGCACACGCCTTCCAGGCGGCGTCTCCCTCGGGATCGGGGATCCTCGCCGGAGCGAGCTGCCGCGCCAGCCAGCCATCGATTCCGGCGGTGGCGAGTTCTGCGGCGTCGCCCGGGGTCGCCCCGAATGTGGCCCGCCGCAGCAGGTGCGACTGCAGGGTCCCGGCGTCGAACACGGGCGAGGCGATGCGGTGTGCCGCGGCGGCCGCAGCGGAGAAGGTGCGGTACTGCGCGCCCGTCGGCACGGCGGCTGCACTCGTCGGCACGGCCATCGCGGCGCTCTCGTCGAGCGTCGACGGGCCACCGCCCAGCATCGGCCGGAAGGCGACCGCCCGCGGCGGCAGCGGAGCGGCGGGTTTCGCTGCGGCGACCCGCGTCGCGGCGGAAGCCGGCGCTGCGGATGCCGAGGATGCGGCGGATTGGGCGCCCAGCACGGCGACAGCGGCGGCGCCCGCGATTCCCAGCAGAGCGCGCCGGCTCGTGTCGCCGGTTCCGGTCACGGCGCCCCCTTCCGTCCCGTGCTCTGCACGGTAACGGGAAGCGCCGGGCACCGGCCAGTCCCCGCATGGGGGCCGCTCAGCGCTTGCGCTTCTCGCGAACCCTCATGTTGACGACGATCGGCGTGCCCTCGAACCCGTAGACCTCGCGAAGCCGGCGCTGGATGAAGCGCCGGTACTGCGGGTCGAGGAATCCGGTCGTGAAGAGCACGAACGTCGGCGGGCGGGTCGAGGCCTGGGTGCCGAACAGGATGCGCGGCTGCTTGCCACCGCGGACCGGGTGCGGATGCTCTGCCGTCAGTTCCGCGATGAGCGCGTTGAGCTTGCCGGTGGGGATGCGGGTGTCCCAGCTGTCGAGGGCGACCTCGAGAGCGGGAACGAGCTTCTCCAGATGCCGGCCGGTGCGCGCGGAGATGTTGACCCGCGGAGCCCACGCCACGTGCGCCAGGTCCTGCTCGATCTCGCGTTCCAGGTACCGGCGCCGCTCGTCATCGAGCAGATCCCATTTGTTGTAGGCGAGCACGAGCGCGCGGCCGGATTCCAGCACCAGATCGATGATCCGCAGGTCCTGCACGGACACCGGCTCGGTCACATCGAGCACCACGACCGCTACTTCGGCTTTCTCGAGCGCAGCACTGGTGCGCAACGATGCGTAGAAGTCGGCCCCCTGCGCCAGGTGCACCCGCTTGCGGATGCCCGCGGTGTCCACGAAGGTCCAGATCTTGCCACCGAGCTCGACCTGCTCGTCCACCGGATCACGCGTCGTGCCGGCCAGCTCGTTGACGACGACCCGCTCCTCGCCTGCGGCCTTGTTGAGCAGCGAGCTCTTGCCCACGTTCGGGCGACCGATGATCGCAACCCGGCGGGGACCGCCGATCTCGTCTTTCGCGACCGCCGAGACCTCGGGCAGCACGGTCATCACATGATCGAGCAGATCGGCCACGCCGCGGCCGTGCAGGGCGGAGACCGGCCACGGCTCGCCGAGCCCGAGGCTCCACAGCTCGGCAGCACGCGGGTCACGGATGGCGTCGTCGGCCTTGTTGGCCACCAGGATCACCGGCCGCTTCGCCGAACGCAGCATCTTGACCACGTGCTCGTCGGTGGCGGTGGCACCCACGTTGATGTCCACCACGAAGAGCACGGCATCCGCGAGGTCGACGGCGACTTCGGCCTGGGCGGCCACCGCCGCGTTGATCCCGCGCGCGTCCGGCTCCCATCCGCCGGTATCGACCACGGTGAACCGGCGTCCCAGCCACTCCGACTTGTAGGTGACCCGGTCGCGAGTGACACCGGGGGTGTCTTCGACAACGGCCTCGCGGCGACCCAGAATGCGGTTCACGAGCGCCGACTTGCCGACGTTCGGGCGACCGACGATGGCCAGCACCGGAAGGGCGGGCAGGTAGGTGATCGCGTCGGCGCCCTCGGCAGCGGCCTCGAGCAGCCCGAGGTCGTCGTCGTCGAGCTCGTATTGCGCCAGCCCTTCGCGCAGCGACGCGGCGCGCTGCTCCGCCTCGTCGTCATCGAGTGCCGCCAGCCGGCTCGCGATCTCGGGATCGAGCTCGTCGTCGATCTCGTCGTCGAGCTGTTCGCGCTCGTCGTTCATGAAAGTCCTGTCATTCGGAAGTCGTGTCGCGCACCAGGCGCACCACGGCATCCACTGTCTGATCGAAGTCGAGGTCTGTCGAGTCGATCGTCGTGACGCCGGGCGCCGCGGTCATGAAGTCGACCACCTGGGCGTCCCGCCTGTCTCTCTCACGCAGCTGGTCCGCCGTCGAGGCGGCGTCCGGCGCGAGCTCAGCGGAACGCCTGGCAATCCTAACCGCTTCGTCGGCGGTCAACAGGATGCGGACGGGGGCACCGGGGGCGACCACCGTCGTGATGTCCCGGCCTTCGACCACGATTCCGGGAGCCTCGGTCGCCGAGATCAGCCGCCGGAACGCATCGTTCAGCGCCGCGCGCACCTGCGGAATCCGTGCGATGTCGCTCACCACGGCGGTCACGCGCGGTTCGCGGATCTCGTGCGTGACGTCGATGTCGCCCACCCGGACGACGGTTCCCTCGTCGCCGAGTTCGGTCGCATACGGGAAATCTTCCAGCAGCGCGACGACCTCATCGGCATCCGAGGTGTCGGCACCGCTCTCCAGAGCCACCCAGGTCAGGGCCCGGTACGCGGCGCCCGTGTCGAGATACGCGTAGCCGAGCTTGCGCGAGGCCGCCTTGCTGACACTCGACTTGCCGCTGCCCGCGGGGCCGTCCACGGCCACGACGACCGGGTTCACCGGCGATGCCCCGTCATCGTTCGGCCTCCATCAGCGTCCACCCGCGGGCCTCGAGCGCCTCGGCGAGGGGATGCGCGGCCTCGGGCAGCACGGAGATCTCGGCGAATCCGACGCGGGTCTCGGGGCTGTGCTCGAGCCGCAGGTCCTCCATGTTCACGTTCTCCTCGCCGATCTCGGTGAGCAGACGCGCGAGCTCGCCCGGCCGGTCGTCGATCTTGACGACGAGCGAGGTGTAGCGCTTGTCCTGGCCGTGCTTGCCGGGAATCCGGGACACGCCGTCGTTTCCGGCAGCGAGCCGGTCGGCCAGCACGCGGCGCGACCCCGGCTCGTCGGGCGCCTCCAGCGCGGCGAGCACCGCGTCGAGGTCATCCCGAAAGGGCCGGAGCACCTCCGCGACGGCGCCCGCGTTCGCCCCGAGGATCTGCACCCACAGGGCGGGGTCACTGGATGCGATGCGGGTCGTGTCGCGAAGGCCCTGTCCCGCAAGGCCGAGCGCTGCACCCGACCCGGTGCGGAGCCTCCCCGCGAGCAGCGAGGCGACGACCTGCGGCGCGTGGGAGACGAGCGCGACGCTGCGGTCGTGATCGGCCGCGTCCATCTCGACGGGCACCGCACCGAGGTCGAGGATCATGTGCTCGATGGCCGCGGCGCGGCGGTAGGTGATGGAATCGTGGCCGGCGAGAATCCAGGGCCGGCCGATGAAGAGGTCCGCGCGGGCGGACACCGCTCCCCCGCGCTCACGGCCCGCCATCGGGTGCGTTCCGAGGTAGCGGCTCAGGTCCGCGCCACGGGCACGCAGCTCCTGCAGGGGCGCGACCTTCACGCTGGCGACATCGGTGACCAGCGCATCGGGGTACCGTGCCAGCTCGGCCGCCACGACATCCGCCGTCACATCGGGCGGTACGGCCACCACGATGAGCCCGGGCGCATCGTCTGCCGCCGGGGCCCGGCCCGCGCCGTACGCGATCGCGAGGTTGCGGGCAGACGGGGACGCGTCCTCCACGATGACATCGACGCCGCGGGCGCGCAGCCCGAGCCCGATGCTGGCGCCGAGGAGTCCGCTGCCGACGATGCGGACCTGTTCCGCGAGCCGGCGGTCGTTCATCGGGCAGGTCCCTCGCTTGATGGATCGGCGCTGTCCGCACGCGCGATGGTCAGCAGTTGGCCGAGTTCCACTTTAGTGAGGTCGCGGGAGCGGCCCGAGCCGAGCGTGCCCAGGTGGAGAGGTCCGAACTGGCGCCGCACCAGCTCGAGCACGGGATGCCCGACATGCTCGAGCATCCGGCGCACGATGCGGTTGCGGCCGGAGTGGAGTGTCAGTTCGACCAGCGTGCGGCCCTGCGACGCCTCGCCGACGATGCGAGCGCGGTCGGCGGCGATGGGGCCGTCGTCGAGCTCGATGCCGTGCTCGAGGGTGCGCATGATGGCGGGCGTGGCGACCCCGCGCACGGTCGCGACATAGGTCTTGGTGACCCCGAACGACGGATGCGCCAGCACGTGCGCCAGTTCGCCGTCGTTGGTCAGCAGCAGCAGCCCGCTGGTCTCGGCATCGAGGCGGCCCACATTGAACAGGCGTTCGGGATACTGCCGCACGAACTCCTGCAGGTCACGTCGCCCGTTCTCGTCTTTCATGGAACTCACTACGCCCGTGGGCTTGTTGAGCATCACGTACTGCTTCTCGGGATCCAGCTGCACCGCCTGGCCGTCCACGGCGACGTGATCACGCGCCGGGTCGACCCGCCGCCCGAGCTCGGTGACGACCTCGCCGTTGACCGTGACCCGGCCGTCGGCGATGTACTGCTCGCTGACCCGCCGCGAGGCGACACCGGCTGCCGCCAGCACCTTCTGCAGCCTCTCGCCCGTGGGCAGGGTGGGATCGCTCATCGGGTCTGGATCATCGGGTCTGGACGATGTCTTCGAAGCCGTCGATCCCGTCCACCAGCAGCGGCGAGATGTGCGGAAGCTCTTCGATGGAGTTGAGGCCGAGCTGCACCAGCAGCAGGTCGGTCGTCTCGTAGTGGATGGCGCCGGTCTCGCCATCGGTGAACGCCTCGGTGATGAGACCGCGGCCCAGCAGCGTGCGAACCACCGAATCGACGTTGACCGCGCGGATCGAGGCGATCGCCCCACGCGAGATCGGCTGCTTGTAGGCGATGACGGCGAGCGTCTCGAGCGCCGCCTGCGACAGCTTCGTCGGGTTCTGCGTCAGCACGAACTCGCGCACCGCGTCATCGTGCTCGGGTCGCACGTACATGCGCCATCCGCCTCCGACCTCCCGCAGCTCGAAACCACGGCGGATGCCGCCCTCCGTCCCGTCATAGTCCGCGACCAGGCGCTCGATGGTCTGCCTCACGGCGGGAACGGGCGCGCCGAGCCCGGTGGCGAGCGAGATGAGCGAGATCGGCTCGTCCGCGACCATCAGGATGGCTTCGAGCGCACGTTCGAGATCTTCGATCACCGGCGGTTGAGGAGCCGGCTCCTCATCCGCCGATCGAATAGCGGGCTCTGCCCGCGTGTCGAGATCCTCAGTGGTCATAGTCGGCTCCCAGGTTGGCCAGCTGATCGTCGGTCCAGGAGGACGCCGTCCAGCGCAGGATCAGTTCTCCGAGCGGCTCCAGCTGCTCGAACGAGATCGCCGAATGCCGGTACAGCTCCAGAACGGCGAGGAAGCGCGCGACGATGACGCCCTTCACGTCGGTCCCGGCGATCAGCGTGCGGAAGTTCACGGGCTCGCCCCCGCGCAGAAGCGCCACGACGTGCGCAGCCTGTTCGCGGATGCTGACCAGCGGTGCGTGCAGATGGTCCAGCCCCACGAGTGGGATCTCGCGCGGCGCGAACGCCAGAAGGGCCAGGGCGGCGAAGTCGTCCGCGCTGAGCGTCCAGACCAGCTCGGGAGTCTGGCGCCGGTACTTCTCTTCGAGGCGGACGGAGCGCACGTGCCGGGTGGACTCCGTCTCGAGCCGTCCGGCGAACCAGGTCGCCGCCTCCTTGAACGCGCGGTACTGCAGCAGACGTGCGAACAGCAGGTCGCGCGCCTCGAGCAGCGCGACGTCGTCGGCATCGACCAGTTCGCCCTGCGGCAGCAGGCCCGCCACCTTCAGATCGAGCAGGGTCGCCGCGACGACGAGGAACTCACTGGCCTGATCCAGTTCCTCATCCGAATCGAGGTCGCGCAGGTACGACAGGAACTCGTTGGTCACCGCACTCAGCGCCACCTCGGTGATGTCGAGATCGTGTTTCGTGATCAGGGTGACGAGCAGGTCGAAGGGACCGTCGAAGTTGCTCAGCGTGAGGCGGAAGCCGGGCGCGGGGTCTGGAGCCGGCTCCAGGGCCACTCCGCCTGCCGCGCCCTCGCCGTCAGGCGACGGCGCCACGCGCGATCAGCTCTCTGGCGAGTTGGCGGTACGACTCGGCTGCGGAGTGCTCCGGGGCGAAGGTGGTGATCGGTGCGGCCGCAACGGAGGCATCGGGGAACTTGACGGTGCGACCGATCACGGTCTCGAGCACCTGATCGCCGAACGCCTCGACCACGCGCTCGAGCACCTCACGCGAATGCAACGTGCGCGGGTCGTACATGGTCGCGACGATCCCGTCGAGCTCGATCGCCGGATTCAGCCGGTCGCGCACCTTCTCGATCGTCTCGACCAGCAGGGCGACACCGCGCAGGGCGAAGTACTCCAGCTCGAGCGGGATGAGCACGCCGTGTGCCGCGGTCAGCGCGTTCACGGTCAGCAGCCCGAGCGAGGGCTGGCAGTCGATGAGGATCACGTCGTAGTCGGCGCTGACGGTGCGCAGCACGCGCGCGAGGATCTGCTCTCGCGCGACCTCGTTGACCAGGTGCACCTCGGCGGCGGAGAGGTCGATGTTGGCCGGGACGACGTCGAGCCCGGGCGTCGCCGTGTGGTGCACGGCCTCGTGGGCGTCTTTCGTCGTGCCCAGCAGCAGGTCGTAGATCGTGAGGACGTCGTGGGCCGGAACACCGAGCCCCGCGGTGAGGGCGCCCTGCGGGTCGAAGTCGACGGCGAGGACCTTGCGGCCGTACTCGGCCAGCGTCGCGCCCAGGTTGATGGTGGTGGTCGTCTTGCCCACCCCGCCCTTCTGGTTGCAGAGGGCGACGATGCGCGCGGGACCGTGCGACTTGAGGATCGGCGGCAGCGCGAAGTCGGTGATCGGGCGCCCGGTCGGACCCAGCACGGGCGGTTCCATCCCCGGCAGCTCGGTCACATCCTCGCGCTGCACTGACATGCCCCGAGTGTACGGCGCGTCCCTGAAGCACCCTCGCGCCACGCGTCAACCACAGGTTGAGGGTTCACCGCGCGCGGGGATGCGAGGTCGCATACACGTCACGCAGCGCGTCGGCGGTCACCCGGGTGTAGATCTGCGTCGTCGCGACACTGGCGTGTCCGAGAAGCTCCTGCACCACGCGCACGTCGGCCCCGCCCTGCAGCAGGTGGGTGGCGAACGAGTGGCGCATGCTGTGCGGCGAGAGCTCGACATCCAGCTTCGCGCGCTCGGCCGCGGCGCGCATGAGCAGCCAGGCGTTCTGGCGGGAGAGGCGTGATCCGCGCAGACCCAGGAACAACGCGGGTGTGGCCCGGCCGCGCGCGGACAGCACCGGACGCGACCTGACCAGGTAGGCATCCAGCGCAGCACGCGCATAGCTGCCGACCGGCACGATGCGCTGTTTGCCCCCCTTGCCGAACAGGCGCACCACCTCGGCGGTACCGGTTTCTCCCAGCAGATCGTCGACGTTGAGCCCCACCGCTTCGGAGATGCGCGCCCCGGTCGCGTAGAGCAGCTCGATGAGTGCCTTGTCGCGCAGGTCGGCAGGCTCGTCGCCGTCCGTCGCGGCGAGAAGCGCCTCCACCTGTTCGATCGTCAGCGCCTTCGGCAACCGGGCGGGCTGCTTGGGTGCGACGAGATCGACGGCCGGGTCCGTCTCGAGCAGGCCCTCATCGACCAGGAAGCCGGTGAAACCGCGAATGGACGAGATCGTGCGGGCGA
>JAODAS010000187.1 GCA_025463555.1 Schumannella sp. | reverse complement strand
CTCGGTCGATTCGGGCATGTCGGACGACGTCGAGAACAGTCTGACCGGGCAGGGCATCAGCGATCGCGAGACCACCGTCGAGGCTGCCCGCACCGAATCGGATCCCGAGGCCGAGTAGCCCGCGGTCAGAATGGGTTTCGTGCCTGAGCCCCAGAAGCCGAACGAGACGCAGGAGCAGCGTGCATTACGCGCCATCCGGTCGATCTTCTCCGGGGGCGATCTGGCCGCCGAGAGCCTGCAGCTCTCGAACGAGTTCACCGACCGTCAGGTCGCACGGCTGAAGACCGCTGTGCGCGGCACCCGGAGGCCGCGACCCCAGGGCTGAGCGCGCTACGCGGCGACGGCCACGCGGCGCGACTCTTCGCGTCCGGGGCCTTCGGCGGGGATGCCGAATCCCTCGAGAGCGTTCTCGACGATCGTCAGCCCCTCCATGCCGGGGAGTTTCGCTATGTGCGAGTCGATGTCGCGGATCAGCTTGCGGCCCTCGGTGCCCGCGAACAGCTCGCCCATCACGTGGGCGACCTCGGCCTCTGAGGAGATGCCCGAGCCGACGGGGGCCCAGAACTTGCGCAGGGCGAACCGCGCGATGACCTGGGCCTTCTTGGAACCGGCGAGTCGCTCGCGAGCCTGCGATGCGTAGAACGCGACGTGCTTGGTCTCTTGCGCGGCGATCCGCTTGAGAAGCTCGGCGAGAACCGGGTGGTTCTCCTGCTTGGCGAGCCGGATGTACGCGGCGTTCGCCGACCACTCGTTGGCGGCGCCCCACGCCATGTGCACGGCAACGAAGTCGTGACCGACCAGCCCGCCCATGAGCGACTGCTTGATCGGGTCGAGGCGATCCTTCCAGCCCAGCTTGATGCGCGTGGCCTTCAGCTCGTCGAAGTCGACGCTCATGCCGTGCTTGTTCAGCACTGCCGCGAGAGCCTCGCCGTGCCAGAACTCCTCGCGGTTCCACATCGTCATGAACGCGCCGATCTCCGGCTCCTTGTGGGAAGGCGTGGTCAGCAGATCGCGCAGGTAGCAGACCGTGTGGTACTCGACGTCGCACATGTAGCGGAGGGTGCGCAGCGTGCCTGCCGGCAGCGGATTGCGGTTGAACTCGTCGAAATCGAGGTCATCCCAGCCGACCGCGGTCGAATTCGCGGTGTACTTGTCGATGTCGAAGGCCATGATGTCGCTTTCAGTCCACGGTGCTGGGAGTGGACGCTGCACCAATCACATCACGCTTGGGTGAACGGTTGCCGCGTTTCCATTTGTCGATCTTCCAGTGTCTTCGTTGCGCCTCGCGCTGGAGTTGGGTGTCGGGATTGACCGCGTGGGGGTTTCCCAGCAACTCCAGCCAGACCAGGTCGGCGTGACTGTCACCGTATCCGTACGATGCGGCGAGGTCGAGACCGTGCTCGTCGGCGTACTTGCGCACCCACGCGGCACGGGCCTCGTCCACCAGCGGCGGCTTCGCGAGATATCCGGTCAGGATGCCGTCCCGGTCGTGCATGTGCCCGCCCACGACATCATCGAACAGTCCGGCGAGCGGCTCCGCGAGGGTCTGGATCGAACCGGTGACCAGCACCGTGCGGTGCCCGGCGGCCCGGTGATCCTTGATCGCCTGGATCGCCTCCGGACTGGTGTGCCGGTAGACGGTGTCCGCATACGCGCCGTGGACGATCTTCTCCAGGCGGGCGACGGGCATGCCCTCGTACCGGCGAAGGAAGGTGCGGACGAATTCGCCGCGGTCGCGGGCTTCGGCGCGCAGCAGCCCGCGCAGCGACGCGAGGATGCCGGCGACCTCGGCCGGCCATGCGGCCTTGCGGACGCCGGCGGTGCGCACCCACAGGTACTGCTGCACGATGTTGGAGTCGACGACGGTGCCCTCGAGGTCGAACACGGCCATGGCCTTCGTGGTCTTGGGCAGATTCTTCGGCGGCTTCTTGGCCTCGATGTCGGCCGCTTTCGATGCGGCGCGGTCGCGCGAGTACGCGGAGGTCAGCGCCGTGATCGCCGGGATGTGCACATCGAGCATGTACCGTTCCCAGTTGATCGTCGCGATGTCGAACCCGCGATCCTCTTGCAGCTTCGCCGGGATCGCGGCGTGTAGGGCGCGCAGATTGTGGTCGTCGAAGATGATCTCGGTGCGCACGTAGACGCGGTACAGCTGCACGAAGTTGCGCAGCGTCTCGAGGTTCGCGATGTTCTTGATCATCTGCGTGTGCCAGCGACGGACTCGATCGGTGTCGGGCATGCGCCCGAGCCAGCGCTCGAGGCTCACCGCCAGCTTCTCTTTGCGCACGACCGCGCGCTCGACCTTGTTGCCGACCGGGAACTTCCAGGTCGGAACGGGGATGTCCTTGCCCGACTTGTCTTTCATCGGATGCTCGACGAAGAAGCGGTTCACGTAGCCGGAGATCTCGTGGAAGGGCAGCGGGTTCGAGGCGCCGGATGCCACGTGGTAGTACTCGGGCTCGTTCTTCGCCGCCGGGTTCGCGGCAGCGGCGAGAATCGCGTTGACGACGTAGTCGACGGGGATCACGTCGAGGATCGAGTCGGGCAGACCGGGGAACTCGGGAAGCAGCCCGCGGCCGTACGCCATGATCAGCGGAT
>JAODAS010000186.1 GCA_025463555.1 Schumannella sp. | reverse complement strand
CGCGGATCTTGCGCAGCTGATCCTCGACGGTGGTCGCCGCGTCGTCCGTCGCCTCGAGACTGGTCCCGGCCGGCAGCGTCTGCGTGACCGTGAGAGTGTTCTGGCCGCTCGAACCGATGAAGTTGGTCTTGAGAGTGCTGGCGAGCGCGCCGCTGCCGGCCAGGATGATCAGCGCCAGCACGAGGGTGATCGCCGGGAACCGCAGGGTCCAGCGGATCACCGGAAGATACGCGCGCTGCAGCAGCGTCGGCCGGTCCAGTTCGTCGGAGTCTTCGGCGGCTGCCGCCTTCGCCCTGGCGATGGTCTCGGCCGACGGCGACTTCAGGAACCAGAACGCCAGCACCGGCACGATCGTCAGGGCGACGAACAGCGACGCCGCGAGCGCGATGGTGACGGTCAGCGCGAACGGGCGGAAGAGCTCTCCGGTGATGTCGCTGACGAGCGCGAGCGGCAGGAAGACCGCGACCGTCGTGACCGTGGATGCCGTGACCGCGGTCGCGACCTCGCGCACGCCGGTCTTGATGGCATCCAGCTTCTCTTCGCCCAGTCCCAGATGTCGCTTGATGTTCTCGATGACGACGATCGAGTCGTCGACCACGCGCCCGATCGCGATGGTGAGCGCGCCGAGCGTGATGACGTTGAGCGAGTACCCGGTGGCGAGCATCGCCAGGAACGTGATGAGCACCGACAGCGGGATCGAGATGGCCGTGACCAGCGTCGAGCGGATCGACAGCAGGAACACCAGGATCACGATCACCGCGAACGCGAGCCCGAGCAGCCCTTCGGTGGCGAGGGACTCGATCGACTGCTGGATGTAGGGCGCCTGGTCGAAGACGATCGTGAACTTCGTCCCGTCGCCGATCGCTGCCTCGAGATCGGGGATCGCGTCGCGCACCAGTTTCGACACATCGACGGTGTTGCCATCGGGGGTCTTCGTCACCGAGATGGTCAGCGCCGGCTCGCCGTTGACACGCGAGATGCCGGTGACCGGGTTGTCGACGACCGCGACGTCGGCCAGGTCGCCGATCGTGAAGCGGTCCGGCTTGACGACGGTGCCGTCCGGAAGCGTGACGGGGCCGCGACCGCCCAGCAGCGGCAGCGCGGCGATGTCATCGGCGGTGGCGAGCCGCTGCCCCGCCTGCACGGTCAGGGTCTGGCCGTCTTCGGTGATCTGGCCCGCGGCGAGCAGCACGCCGTTGTTCTTCAGCGCATCCCGGATCGACTGCGAGGTGAAGCCGTTCTTGGCCAGCGCTTTCAGATCGGGCGTGATCGTGACGCGCTTGCCCGTGGTTCCGAGCAGCGACGCCTCGCGCACCCCGTCGAGCTGCTGGATGTCGGTGATCGTCGACGCTTCGAGCCGGGACGAGAGCTCATCGCTGTCGAGGTTGCTGGTGATCGCGATCTGGATCACCGGGAAGTCGTCGAGCGAACCCGTGAGCACGTTGACCTGGGCCGCATCCGGCAGGGTCGTCAGCCGGTTGATCGCCAGCTGCACCTTCTGCTCGGCGGTCGCGATGTTGGTGCCGTACGCGAAGCTCGCCGACACGGTCGACGCACCGGATGTGGACGTGGCGACGGTGCTGTCGAGGTCGGGTACGCCCTGGATCGCCGTCTCGATCGGGGTCGAGACGTCCGTCTCGACCACATCCGGACTCGCACCGGGGTAGGTCGTGACGATGACCAGCTGCGGGATGTTGAGCGACGGGAACAGGTCCTGCTTCAGCGTCGTGAGCGCGAACGCCCCGAACCCGCCGACGACGAGGGTCAGCAGCGCGATGAGCGCGCGGTTGCGCAGGCTGAAGACGGACAGCAGGTGCACGGTACTCCTTGGTCAGAGGTGATGGCACACCGCTGTGCACTCGGGTTCCAGTATCCCAACGGCTCGTTGCGGCACCGTACTCCCATGGGATGAAAGGACGCCGCCGGGGGCGGGGTCAGACCACGCTGGCGAGATCCTCGTCACCGACGAGCAGCGGGGTGCGCGCCACATCCGACCATGCCGCGGCGAGCGCATCGACGGCCCCGTCGATCAGTTCTGCCGGGTGGCTGAACGGGATGCGGATGAAGCGCTCGAACACCCCGTCGATCCCGAAGCGGGGTCCCGCGGCGATCACGAGACCGTGATTGCGGGATGCCAGGGCCAGTTGCGAGCTGACCGGCGCGCCCACATTCGCCCAGACGGTGAGCCCGCCCTCGACATGCGGGACGCTCCACTGCGGCAGCCGTTCGGCGAGGCGCGCCACGAGGTGGTCGCGCCCGGCACGCAGGTAGTCGCGGCGGTCCTCGAGGATGCGGTCGTACTGCGGCAGCAGCTCGAGCAGGATCAGCTGCTCGAAGATCGGCGTGCCGAGGTCGAGCGCGAAACGGGCGCGCGAGGCACGCTGGATCAGTTCGCGGTCGGCCCGGATCCACCCCAGCCGCAGGCCGCCCCAGATCGTCTTGCCGACCGAGCCGATGGTGACCGCCCGCCCGGCGGCCGCGAACGGGGCGCGAGCCGCCTGCCCGTCGAGCCCGAGTTCGCCCATGGTCTCGTCGACCACCAGCGTGGTGCCTTGCCGGGCCGCGAGGTCGAGGGTGCGGGCGCGCAGCTCTGGCGACATCGACCGGCCGGTCGGGTTGTGATAGTCGGGCATCAGGTACCCGAGCGTGGGGCTGGTGCGCTGGAACGCCTGCTCGAGGGCGAGCTCGTCCCACCCCTCGTCGGTGGTCACCGGCACCGGGACCAGCCGCGCGCCGGAGGACCGGAGCGCCTCGAACGCATGCGGATAGCTGGGCGTCTCGACGAGTGCGCGGTCGCCGCGCGACAGCAGCGTGCGGGCGAGCAGGCCGATCGCGTGCTGGGCCCCGATCGTGATCATGACCTCGTCGGCGTCGGTCGGGAGGCCGCGGGCGGTGTACCGGTCGGCGAGCGCCTGCCGCAGCACGCGAAGGCCCAGCGGGTCGAACCCCGATTCGCCCAGGAAGCTGGGCAGCAGTGCGGATGCGCGTTCCGCCGCGGCTGCGACCGCGGGGACCGCCGGCAGTGTGGCCTTGCTGAAGTCGAGGAAGTCGGGTGCACCGATCGGGTCGGGCAGGGCGGCTGCTCCGCGCGAGGGCAGGCGGACGACGCTGCCCGAGCCGCGCATGCTGTCCAGGTAGCCGGACTCGCGCAGGTCCGCGTAGGCGGCGGACACCGTGGTGCGGCTGAGGCCGAGGTGGCTCGCGAGTTCGCGCTCGGCCGGCAGGCGGGTGCCCAGCGAGAGCCGGCCGTCGAGCACGAGCAGGCGGATCCGGTCGGCGAGCGCCGCATAGGCGGGTCCGTTGCCGGACGTGCGCCAGTTCTGGATGAGCGTGCCGAGAGCCCGGGCGGAGAGCGAAGTCACGACGGCCACCCTACCCGAATTGGCACCTTGCAAGAAGTCCAATTGCCCCGTTGGATAGGATCATGCCCGAATTGGCCCCCTCCGCCCCGCGTCCTCGGGCGGCCCGCCTGCCGATGACGGGGGGCGAACGGCTGCGGTGGGCCCGGCGGCTCACGCAGCTGCTGCTCGGGCTCTTCCTCTACGGCATCGCGATCGCGCTCATGGTGCGTGCCGGCATCGGGGTCTCGCCGTGGGACGTGCTGACCCAGGGTCTCGCGCACCAGACGGGTCTGCCGTTCGGGCTGCTCACGAATCTCATCGGGATCGCGGTGCTGCTGTTCTGGATTCCGCTTCGCCAGCGGCCCGGCGTCGGCACAGTGCTGAACGTGCTGCTCATCGGGCCGAGCGCCCAGCTCGGGCTCTGGCTGATCCCGCAGCAGGACGTGCCGTGGGTGCAGGGGCTCGTCTTCGCGGGAGGACTGATCCTGCTCGCCATCGCCACCGGCCTCTACATCGGCGCCCGGCTGGGTCCGGGGCCGCGCGACGGGCTCATGACCGGACTGCACAAGCGCACCGGCTGGAAGATCTGGATCGTGCGCACCGGCATCGAGGTGACGGTCCTCGCCATCGGGTGGCTGCTCGGCGGCCAGGTCGGGGTCGGAACTCTGGCCTTCGCACTGCTGATCGGACCGATGGTGAACATCACCCTGCCGCTGCTCACGGTGCCGGGCGGAGCAGCGAAGGGCCAGAACGTCTGATCCGCGCTGGGATCACTCAGCCGACGACACCCAGGCGGACATCCGGATCGACACCAGGACGTCGGGCAGCTCGACGCCGAGGCGTGCCACGTAGCGTGCGGGCGGATTCGCCGGAAGCCAGCGAGCGTACTCCTCGTTGAAGCCGGCGAAGTCGGCAGAGCGCAGCAGCAGGACGCCGACCTCCACGATGTCCTCACGGCCGGCGCCCCCCGTCGAGAGCACTGCCTCGCAGTTGGCCAGGGCCTGCCGGGTCTGCTCCTGGATGGTGAGCCCGGCAAGCGCTCCGGTCGCGGGATCCGTGCCCACCATCCCCGAGACGATCACCTGGGCGCCCGCGCGGACGCCTTGACTGTAGAGCGGCGACGCCGGCGCCGCCGGTGTCGTGATGATCTGCACGGTCATGGACTCTCCTTCGTTGTCATGTTCTTGAGGGCGACGGCCACCGCACGAAGTGCGGGAAGTACGCTGTCGGACCAGCTGCGGTTCAGCAGCAGCATCGACTCCCCGCCCATGAAAGCCAGCCCCACCAGCGTCGCCAGGTCTCGCGGACGGAAGGGTCCCAGGTCACCGAGTTCGTCGGCCGCCTCTTCGATCACCCGCTCCAGCAGCCCGAACCACGCTCGCAGCAGTGTGGTGACCTGTTCCGCGATCTCCGGATCCGACCACCCCGCGCCGATCATCTCCTGAAGCAGACGCACGTAGCCCGAGGCGAGATCGTCGTCGAGGTAGTCGCACGCCTGCTCGTACCGGCGCCACAGCGGCTCCGCGCCCCCGTACATCTGCTCTTGCCGCGCCACCAGGCGTTCGTTCTCCTGGGCGAGCAGGGTGAGCAGCAGGCCCTGCCTGCCGCCGAAGTGATAGTGGATCTGGCTGAGGGGCACCTCGGCGCGCTCAGCGACCCCCCGCGTCGACAACTGGGCGTGGCCGTCTTCTTGCAGGCTGGCTCTCGCCGCCTCGATGATGCGGTCGCGCGTCCCGGTCACGGATGCCCTCTCTTGTCGGTCGGTCGACCGAATGATATCGTACACCCGTCGCCGGTCGATCGACCGGTCCACGAAGGGCACACGATGAGCGAAGAAGAATCGATACGTCGCACGGCGCTGGACTACTTCGAGGGCTGGTACGACGCGGACGAGGATCGGGTCGCCCGCGCGCTGCACCCCGAGTTGGCGAAGCGGTGGGCAGAACAGGACGGCGGACGAACACTGGGCCGGGTCCTGTCGAAGCAGATGATGCTCGACTTCGTGCGCCAAGGAGGCGGCCTCGAGGACCGCACCCAGGACCCGATCGACGTCTCCGTGGTCGACGTCCACCGCGACATCGCGAGCGTGGTGGTGCGGTCGGCGCAGTACCGGGAGTACCTGCACCTGGTGAAGACACCCGACGGGTGGCGGATCGTCCAGACGTTCTGGCAGTTCACCGAGTCCCCCTCGTGAGAGCACGGGAGCCTGACGAGGTCGGCCGGGTCGAGAGCGACGGCGTCGACATCTCGTACGAGGTGTTCGGCGAAGCGGGGCCGGTCCTGCTGCTCGTGCCGACGTGGACGATCATCCACTCACGCTTCTGGAAGGCACAGGTGCCCTACCTCGCGTGGCATTTCCGGGTGGTCACCTACGACGGTCCGGGTAACGGGCTCTCCGGCCGGCCGTCGGACGCGGCGGGCTACCATCACGAAGCCCAGGTGCGCCATGCGCTCGCGGTGCTGGATGCCACGGGGACCGAGCGGGCGGTGGTCGTCGCGCTCTCCAAGGCCTCCGCGTGGGCCCTGGCCCTTGCCGCCGACCACGCGGAGCGCACGCTCGGTGTGGTGACGATCGGGGCGTCGTTGCCTCTGGGCGACGCGCACCCGGCGCGCGCGGCCCGCGGTTGGCAGGGACTTCCCCCCTCCCGTACCCGGATCCTGGGAACCGACCCGCCCGGCCACTGGGCGAAGTACGACACCGGCTACTGGCAGGAACATCACGAGGACTTCCTGTGGTTCTTCTTCGGCCAGTGCTTCCCCGAGCCGAGATCCACAAAGCAGATCGAGGACTGCGTCGGGTGGGGGCTCGAGACCAGCGCCGAAGCGCTGAGACTCGAGCACGCCGCGGACAGCCCCGGCGCCGAGGCCGTGCGGGCCATGTGCCGGCGGATCACGGTGCCGGTGATGGCGATCCACGGCACCGACGACCTCGTGTCATCGGTTTCCCGGTCGGAAGAGCTCGTCCGGCTGACCGGCGGCGAGCTCGTCGTCCTCGACGGGGCCGGTCACATCCCTCTCGCCCGTGACCCGGTCAAGGTGAACCACCTGATCGCCGAGTTCGCCGGCCGCTTTCGCGACGCTGCGCCTCGAACCTGGCGCAGTGGACGGGTGCGGCCGCGCAAAATGCTCTACCTGTCGTCTCCCATCGGTCTCGGTCACGCCCGGCGCGATGTCGCGATCGCGCAGGCCATCCGCCGGGATCACCCGGACGCGCAGATCGACTGGCTGGCGCAGCATCCGGTCACCCGCGTCCTGGAGGGTGCCGGTGAGTCGGTGCATCCCGCCAGCCGATGGCTGGCCAGCGAGTCGAAGCACATCGAGGAGGAATCCGGCGAACACGACCTCCACGCATTCGAGGCGCTGCGGCGCATGGACGAGGTGCTCGTCGCGAACTTCATGGTGTTCGACGATGTCGTGCGGGACGAGGACTACGACCTGGTGATCGCCGACGAAGCCTGGGACGTCGACCACTTCCTGCACGAGAACCCCGAGCTGAAGCGATTCGCCTACGTGTGGCTGACAGACTTCGTCGGCTACCTGCCGATGCCGGACGACGGCGAGCGCGGCCGGCTGGTGACCGCGGACTACAACGCCGAGATGATCGAACAGGTCGAGCGATATCCGTGGCTCCGCGACCGGGCGATCTTCGTCGGAAACCCAGGGGACATCGTTCCCGACACCTTCGGGCCGGATCTGCCCGGGATCCGCGAGTGGACACGCGCGCACTACGAGTTCTCCGGGTACGTCACCGGAATCGATCCGGGTGCGGTGGCCGACAAGGCCCGTCTGCGGCGCGAGCTCGGCTGGGAACCGGACCAGCCGGTGTGCGTCGTCACGGTCGGCGGCTCCGGCGTCGGCACCCACCTGCTGCGCCGCGTCTGGGAAGCGCACGAGGCAGCGAGCCAGCTGTTGCCCGGACTGCGGATGGTGCTGGTCACCGGTCCGCGGATCGATCCGGACCTGGTGCCGCCCCGGCCCGGGCTCGAAGTCCACGCCTACCTGCCGGACCTGTACCGCCAGCTCGCCGCCTGCGACCTCGCCGTAGTGCAGGGCGGGCTCACGACGACGATGGAACTCACCGCGGCCGGCACGCCGTTCATCTACGTCCCCCTGCGTCACCACTTCGAGCAGAACTTCCACGTCCGCCATCGACTGGAGCAGTACGGCGCCGGGCTCCGGCTGGACTTCGACGACCTGACACCCGAGTCGCTCGCGGCCGCCATGGCGCAGCAGCTCGGCAGCGCATCCACCTACCGGCAGGTGGAGAGCGACGGCGCAGACCGCGCCGCCGCTCTCATTTCCGGCCTGCTGTGACTAGAGGTTGCGCTGCGCGAACGCGAGCATCGCGTCCCGCACGAACGTCGCACCCTCGGCGCCGCCGTAGTTCTTCGCGAACCGCTCATCAGCGACGTACATCTCGGCCAGGCCGGTGTAGTAGTCGCGCGACGCGCGCCCCTCGGGCGAGCGCGGCGTGCCCGGGATGCTGCTCAGCCAGTCGTACTGACGCTTCGCAGCCGCCTGGGCCTCGTCGCTGTCGGCCGGCACGCCGCTCGCGGCGACTGCCTTCCACTCCTCGATGCGTTCTGCCGCCTCGAGCATGAACTCGTCCTTCTGGGACTGCGACTTCGAACTCCACCAGGCGTCGCTGGTCGCGTAGGACTCCTTGCCCCAGCGCTGCTCGACCTCGTCCTTGTACTGCGTGTGGTCGAAGCCGTCGAACATCTTGTCTGCCATCGGTTTCTTCCCTCCTTCCAGTTCTGTGATGGTGCGCTCGACGCTGGCGAACTGCCGCGCGAGACGCTGCTGCTCGGAAGAGAGCCACTCCAGATGCGTGCGCAACGCGACGGTGTCGTCGCGCTGCCCTGCCAGGACCTCGCCGATGGCGGGGATCCCGAGCCCGAGCTCGCGCAGCAACAGCACCCGCTGCAGCTTCACGAGCGCATCGGCGTCGTAGTAGCGGTATCCGTTGTCACCGATCCGGCTGGGCTTCACCAGCCCGACGTCGTCGTAGTGACGAAGCGTGCGGCTCGTGGTGCCGGCCAGCCGTGCGATGTCCTGAATGCTCCAGTCCATGGCTCTCTCCTTCCTTTCCAGTTCGACGGTACGGGTTGACGTTACGTCAAGGTCAAGCGCAGCTCTCGTAGCCCCACCCATCGCGGATTCGCAACCAGCCCCCGACACGCCGCAGCGCGTGCCGCCGGGCCGGCGCGGCATCCGGAACTTGCGAATCCGCACAAGAGGTTCGCGGATTCGCAACCAGCCCCCGACACGCCGCGGCCCGCCCCGCCGTGCCGGCGCGGCATCCGGAACTTGCGAATCCGCGTGACAGGGTTGCGCCCGGGCAACTCGCGATATATCGTGATCTTCACACGCGATATATCGCGACTTACCCTGCACGAGCAGAGACAGGAGGGCCCCATGGCCCAGGAGAAGTGGCTCGTCGACGGCCCCAAGACGATCGACATCGAGAGCGCGCGCTCTCTCAAGGTGGGACTCATCGGAGGGCAGATCGACATCGTCGCCCACGACGAGCCCGGCGTGCGCGTCGAGGTGCACTCCGTCAGCGGCAAGGACCTCAAGGTCAGCATCGACGGCGACACGGTCGAGATCGATCACCCGCAACTGGGCTGGGACAACTGGCTCGACGTGTTCAAGAGCTGGACCGGCCGCGCCAGGGCCGACGTCAGCGTGATGGTGCCCCGCGACATCCGGGTGAAGCTCGGTGTGGTCAGTGCCAGCGCCCTGCTCAGCGGCGTGAACGAGGACGCGAGCCTCAGCACGGTGAGCGGCGATCTCGTGATCGACAGCGTCAGCGGCGACCTGGTGCTCAACTCGGTCAGCGGCGAGATCACCGTGCGCAATCACTACGGCCGCATCGGGGCGAACAGCGTCAGCGGCGACATCACGGCGGCCGGCACGCTGCACCGTTTCGCTGCGGACAGTGTCAGCGGGGCGATCATGATCGACACCGCCGACATCCCCGACGAGATCCGCGTCAACACCGTGAGCGGTGCGGTCACCGTTCGCCTCGGCGCGGACGTGCCCGCCTCATACGCCCTCAACACCGTGGGCGGCAAGCTGCAGATCGGCGACCACTCGATCACCGGCATCAAGGGCCGCTACTCGGGCAAGTGGGGCGAGCTCGACAAGCGCTGGACCGATCTGCGCGTCAACACGGTCGGCGGCGACGTCAGCGTGCTGCGCGCGGTGCAGGTATGAGTCCGGCTGTCTTCGCGCACGGACACCTGCGGCTGTACCTGCTGAGCCTGCTGGCCGAGCGCTCGATGCACGGGTACGAACTCATCCAGGCGCTGAGCGACCGGTTCGGGGGTACCTACGTTCCGAGCGCGGGCACCATCTACCCCCGCCTGGCGAAGCTCGAAGAGGAGGGACTGGTCACCAAAGAGGCCGACGGCCGCAAGACCGTCTACGCCATCACCGAGGCAGGCAGGGCCGAACTGGATGCGCGCGCAGGTGACCTGGACGGCATCGAGTCCGAGTTGAGCGACTCGGTGCGGCGCCTGGCCGACGAGGTGCGGGCGTCGGTGACGGATGCCATGAAGACGCTGCGTGCGGACCTCGCAGCGGCGGCGCGGGATGCGCGCGACGACGCCTCCGCGAACGGACGCACCGAGCGCGGCGACGCGAACGACGTGCGCGTGCAGTCGCGCATCCGGCTGCACGAGGCCGAGTCGGCGCTGTCGCAGTTCCGGGCCGAGGTGCGTGCGGACCTGCGCATGGAGGTCTCGCAGGGCGAACTGCAGCAGGAGGTCGTCGACCTGCTCACCGACGGTCTGCGCAACCTGCGCCGCGACGTGATCGCCGCCCTTCGGCGTTAGGGCGCGACGCCGACTGCCGCCGTGCCGTCGAGTTCGTCGTCGTGCACGGCACGTGCGGAGAGCCCCGCGGCTTCCATCAGCGCGACGGTGGCGGGGGCCTGGCGCTCGCTCGTCTCGATGAGCAGCACTCCGCCGGGCGTCAGCCAGTCGCGCGCGCCGGCGATCACGCGGCGCTGGATGTCGAGCCCGTCGGCGCCTCCGTCGAGGGCGACGAGTGGTTCGTGCTCGCGCGCCTCGGGCGGCATGAGGGCGATCTCGTCGGTGGGCACATACGGGGCGTTGGCGATCAGGATGCCGACCCGGCCGCGTAGGACGGCCGGCAGGGCCGCGTAGAGATCACCTTCGAACACGCGGGACGGGTCGAGGTTGCGGCGTGCGACCCGCACTGCGACGGGGTCGAGCTCTGCCGCGTAGACCTCGAGGTGCGGCCGCTCTGCCGCGAGCGCCGCAGCGACAGCGGCAACCCCCGCACACAGCTCCACCACGACCGTGTCGCCGTGGGCATACCGCAGCGCCTGAGCGACCAGCACCTCGGTCCTGCGACGCGGCACGAACACCCCGGCCTCCACGGCGACCCGCAGGCCGCGGAACTGCGCCCACCCCAGGATCACCTCGAGCGGCTCACCCGCCACGCGGCGCGCGACCAGAGTCTCGAGCCGGGAGGAGTCCTCCCCTGCCGCCTCCCGCAGCAGCGCGGCCTCGTCCTCGGCGAACACGCAGCCCGCACCCCGGAGTCGCGCGACGACCGCGTCGGACTCGCCGGCATCCGCACTCATTCGCGCTCGGGAACGACCGCGCCGGTCCCCCACAACCCCCGCCGGCGACCTGTTGTCCTCACTCACACAATTCTAAGTTGACCCTGACAAACGGAGGAGTACAGTCATCCCTCGTGACTGACGAGGCCCGACCCGACAGGGGCCGCTCGACGAAGGGCGACGCGCCCGACGACGCGCCTGCCTCGCCCGTCTCCGGCGAGATACCGGTCGAGCGCCGCGCGAAGCACTGGCTGATCGGCGATCCGCTTCCGTCGGACAAGCTCGAGGGTCAGCTGCTGCCCAAGCACCTGGCGCTTCCCATCTTCGCCAGCGACCCGCTGTCGTCGGTCGCGTACGCGCCGCAAGAACTGCTGATGATCCTGCTGATCGGCGGGCTCGGCCTGCTGGCCGCCGGCCCATGGGTCGCTCTCGCCGTCGTGGTGCTGCTGACCGTCGTCGTGCTCTCGTACCGCCAGCTCATCAAGGCCTACCCCTCCGGCGGGGGCGACTACGAGGTCGCCAGCAAGAACCTCGGCGAGAAGGCCGGGCTGGTCGTGGCCAGCGCCCTGCTGGTCGATTACGTGATGACCGTCGCCGTGTCGGTCGCATCCGGCGTCGACAACATCATCTCCGCGATCCCCGTGCTGAACCCGTTGCGCGTCGAGATCGCGGTGGTGTTCATCGTTCTCCTCGCAGCCATCAACCTGCGCGGAGTGCGCGAATCGAGCAAGGCGTTCGCCGTGCCGACCTACCTCTTCATCGGCAGCATCGCCGTCATGATCGTGTCGTACCTCATCCGGGCGGCATCGGGCGACATCCCGATCGCGGAGAGCGCGAACCTGCAGGTTCAGGGTGAGAGCCTGGCCAACGCCGCGTTCGTGCTACTGCTGCTGCGGGCGTTCGCCAGCGGATGCGCCGCGCTCACCGGGGTCGAGGCGATCTCGAACGGTGTTCAGGCGTTCCGGCGTCCCAAGATCCAGAACGCCCAGAAGACCCTCATGGCCATGGGCGCCACCGCGATCATCCTGTTCTCCGGCCTGGTCGTCGTCGCACTGATGGCCAAGGTGCACTACATCGACTGCACGGAGTTCGTCAGCTTCGTGGGCTGCGGCGACGGCGACGACCCGCAGCGCAGCCTCATCGCGCAGATCGCGTCGACCACGTTCGGCAACAACTCGATCCCGTTCTTCATCATCCAGGCCGCGACCGCGGCGGTGCTGCTGCTCGCGGCGAACACGGCCTTCAACGGCTTCCCGCTGCTCGGCTCGGTGCTCGCGACCGACCGCTACGCGCCCAAGTCCCTCGCCACCCGGGGCGACCGTCTCATCTTCTCGAACGGTGTCATCGCCCTCGCCATCACCGCGGCCGTGATCCTCGTGATCTTCCAGGCCGACGTGACGACGCTCATCCAGCTGTACATCATCGGCGTGTTCGTCTCGTTCACGCTCGGCCAGACGGGCATGGTGCGCCACTGGCTCCGGATGCTGCGCAACGGCTGCGACGACCGGGGCGCCGTCTACCGGGGGCTGGTCATCAACGCCGTAGGGGCGGTCATGACATTCAGCGTGCTGCTGATCGTCACCGTCACCAAGTTCACCCACGGCGCCTGGATCGTGTTCATCGTCATGCCCATCCTGTTCACGCTGATGCTCGGCGTGAACCGCTACTACCGCGACGTCGACAAAGAGATCGAGGTCGACCCGCGCGAGAAGTTCGGCTCCAAGGGCGACCACGCCGTCGTCCTGGTCGGCCGCATGCAGAAACCCGTGCTCAAGGCTCTCGACTACGCGATCGCCGCCCGCCACGACAGCATCGAGGCGGTGCATGTGTCGATCGACGACGCGGCGACCGCGCAACTCGAGGCGGAGTGGGCGAACATGAAGATCAAGGTTCCCCTGACCGTGCTCGAGTCGCCCTACCGCGACATCAGCCTGCCGCTGATCAAGTACCTCAAGAAGCACCGCAGCGAGCACGGCTCCGAGGTCATCACGGTGTACACGCCTCACTACATCGTCGGCCACTGGTGGGAGACCTTCCTCCACAACCACAAGGCGCGCCGCATCCGGCACAAACTGGCCCTGGTCCACGGGGTGGTCATCGCCATGGTGCCCTGGCTGCTCGATTCTTCGACGCTCATCTACGGCCGGCGCTCCCGGCCCCTGCCCGGTCAGGACCGCCGCGGCGAGCCGGTGCGTCCGGTGATGCGCAAGCCGATGCCGCCCGCGGCAAAGCAGCCGCATCCCAAGCAGCAGGCACCCGGAAAGCAGCAGGCCTCGGGAACAAGGCAGGCCTCGGGAACACAACAGGCACCGGGGACGCAGCAGGCGCCGAAGCGCAAGGTCTCTTCGCGCAAGTGAACGTGCTTGCCGTGTTCGTCGGCGGGCTGCTCGGAACGGGTCTGCGTCTCGGCATCGACGCGCTCCTGCCGCACAGCACTCCTGGAACCTTCCCGGTCTCGACGCTTCTCATCAACGTGGCCGGGTCGTTCGCCCTCGGGCTGCTCGTCGCGCGGGTGTGGCCGACCGCGCCGGCCTGGATGCGGTTCGGGCTGGGCACCGGGCTTCTGGGATCGTTCACCACGTTCTCCGCCGTCATCGCGTCGCTGCTCGAACTGAGCTTCACCTTCCCGGCGGTCGCCGTGCTCTACCTCGGCGCCAGCCTCGTCGGCGGGCTCGGGGCGGCGTGGCTGGGACTTCGGCTCGGGGGCCGGGGGCCGTCGCGCATCACGGTGGACGAATGACCGCGTGGGTCGTCGCGGCCGCCGTCGTCGCCGGAGCACTGGGCGCCGTCGCACGGTACGGGGTCACGCGCGCTGTCGCGCGGCGGCTGCCGTCGGCGCAGCTGCCCCGGGCGGTGCTGTTCGTGAACGTGGCCGGGTCGGTGATCGCCGGAGTGCTTCTCGCCCTCCCCGGCGACCTGCACTACATCCTCGTCGCCGGCTTCGCCGGCGGCCTGACGACATTCAGCACCTGGAGCGTCGAAACCGTTCAGCAGGCGATCGGCAGTCGTTCGCAAGCCGCCGTCGGCAACGTCGTCATCAACCTGGCGGCCGGCCTGATCGGGGCCGTCTTGGCCTACGCGATCACCGTCGGAATCCTCGTCTCGACCGGCGGAGGTGCGCTCGCCGGCTAGTCCCTCAGCGGGCGGTCCGGCGGCGCGGACGCGGCCGCAGACGCACGGCGATGGCCGCCAGCACACCGGCGATGACGAAGGCGACGAGCGCCAGAATGAGCCGTCCGGTGTCCCCGGTGGCGAGAAGTTCAGCGAGAGTCTCCATGCCCCTACGACGCGCAAGTCCCCCGAAAGGGTTGACGTTCGACCCCGAATGGGGGCGCGCGGTTCCGCTCCGTGAATTCTTAGTCTTTCCTGGCAGAGGAAATTTCAGGGGGACAGACAGTGTCATCGACACTCATGACGGAACCGGCGGCCGGCTGGTACCGCGATCCGGCGGACGCGGGCGCGTGGCGCTGGTGGGACGGCGCGACCTGGACCGGCCACATACGGCCGGTCGAGGAAGCGCTGCAGACCGCGCCCGTCGTCATCGAACCTGTACCGACTCACCCCCCGTTCTTCGCGCACCCCGTCGCTCCCGCTCCCGAGCCGGCGCCCGTAGCCGAGCCGGTCACTGTCGCGGAGCTGGCCCCTCTGCCGGACCCGGTCCCCGTCGCCCAGCCCGTTGCCCAGCCTGCAACGCAGGCCGTCACGTACCCTGCGCCCGTTCCCGTGGTGACGGCGCCCGAGCCGGTCATCGCAGCGGCGCCCGTCGCCCTGCCGCAGCCCCTCGCCGCGCCGCAGCCTGTCGCCGCGCCCCAGCCTGTCGTCGTCCCGGGCCCGCCGGTTTCCGACGCTCCAGTCGCCGCTCCGCCCATGCCGGTAGCCGCTGCGCCCCAGCCCGTCGTCGTCCCTGACCCACCCGCACCCGCACCCGCCTTCGCCCCGGCACCCGGGCCGGCACAGGGACCGGCGACACTCCTCGCATCGACGATCCCGCAGCCGGGTCAGGTCGCCGCAGGTCCTGTCGTCCCCGGAGGCCCGGTGTCCATGACACCGACCACCCCGATCGGCGACCAGATGTACTGGCATTCGGCGGCCGCGGAGGTCATCCATGTACCGCGGCTCAACCACCCGAGCACCGGCGCGATCTCCGTGCAGGGCGGCAGGCAGAACACGCCCAGCTTCGTCCGCGACTGGAACGACCTCGGATCGCCGAACACCGCCGGCATCTGGCTGCTCGCCCTCTCCCCGATCCTCGGCCTCGGTGTCTACTACGCCGTCGGCGCGGCGATGATCTCTGCGGCCCTGGCCCCGATGATCGCGGTCATTGCAGGATCCGCCGCGGCGATCCTGCTGCACTGGGTCTTCGCCGCGCTCGACATCCGTGCCCTCTCCGCTCGCGGCTACCACGCTCCGCGGCTGGCCTGGATGCTGCTGCTGCCCCCGCTTGCGTACCTGATCGCGCGTGGCAAGGCGGTCCGCCGCGAAGGCAAGTCCGCCTGGCCGCCGGAGCTCGTCTACATCCTCAGCTGGCTCGCTGTCGTCGGCGCGTCATTCGTGCTCACCGCATTCTTCGTGGCGCTCTACGCGCCGTTCATGGTCGCTACGTAGGAGGATCCGTGTCGCTCTCCGTGCTGCTCTCGCCCGCTCCCGGCTGGTATCCCGACCCGGCGGGTGCGGCGAC
>JAODAS010000141.1 GCA_025463555.1 Schumannella sp. | reverse complement strand
GCGACGATGAGGGCGCCGATCACGGTGCCGATGATGGATCCCTTGCCGCCCTGCAGAGAGGTTCCGCCGATGACGACGGCGGCGATCGCCTCCAGCTCGAGGCCCATGCCGCCGACCGGCTGCGCCGAGCTCAGTCGCGAGGCCGCCAGCGCTCCGGCCAGCCCGACGAAGAGCCCGGCCATGGAGTAGATCAGGATCTTCCAGCGACGGACGTTGACTCCCGAGAGCGCCGTGGCGTTCTCGTTGCTGCCGATGGAGAAGGCATAGCGCCCCACGATCGTGCGCGACAAGAGCACGGCTGCCACCACGATCATCACGATGAAGATCAGCACGCCGAGCGGGAACCGCGCCCCGGGGATAACGGACAGGTTCATGAAGCCCTGGAAGTCGGGGTTCTGTTTGAAATAGATCGGGCTGGTCCCCGAGATCACCAGCGACAGCCCGGCCGCGACCAGCATCATCGCGAGCGTGGCGATGAACGGCGGGATGCCGAGGACCGAGACGTTCACTCCGTTGATGAGGCCGATGAGGCCGCCGAACAGGATGGCTCCGGCGATGCCGGCCCAGGTGGGCCAGCCCCAGTAGGTCATGAAGACACCGGCCATGACGCCGCAGAGCGTCATGCCGGTCCCGATCGACAGATCGATCCCGCCGGTGATGATCACGAAGGTGGTGCCGAGAGCGAGGATGCCGGTGACGGTGGCCGCGACCAGGATCCCGATGAGGTTGCTCGGCGTGAAGAAGTGCTCGTTCGCGAAGCTGAAGAACACGACGATCGCCAGAAGGCTGGCGAAGGCCAGCACCTGCTGCAATGAGCCTCGTATCCGCTCGGTTCCGAGCGCGCGGCGCGACCCGGTCTGGTCGGGCGCGATGGTGGCTGTCGAGCGATCGGTCATGAGGTGGCGACGGTCCCTTCGGCGCTGAAACGTGTTGCGTAGTCCATGACGTTCTCCTGGTTGGCCTCGCTGCTGGTCAGAACGCCCGTGATGCGGCCCTCGGCCATGACGGCGATCCGGTGCGACATGCGCAGCACCTCTGGCAGCTCGGAGGAGATCATGATGATCGCCTTGCCCTGGGCGGCGAGTTCGCCCAGCAGGCCGTAGATCTCTTCCTTGGCGCCGACATCGATTCCGCGGGTGGGCTCGTCGAAGATGAGGACCTCGCAGTCCCGCGCCAGCCATTTGGCGATGGCGACCTTCTGCTGGTTGCCACCGGACAGGTTGCGCACCAGCTGGCCGGAAGAGGGGGTGCGGATGCGGAGCCGGTCGATGTACTCCCGTGCCGTCGAGTCGATGCGCCGGTCGTTCATGAATCCGAGCGCCGAGGCGTAACGGCGCAGGGTGGACAGCACGATGTTGTCGCGCACGTTGCGTTCCAGCAGGACGCCGAGCTGCTTGCGGTCTTCGGAGAGGTAGCCGATCCCGTGCGCGGCCGCGTCCGCGGGATTCGTGATCACCACCGGCTCACCGTGCATGCGGATAACGCCCGATTCACGCCGGTCGGCGCCGACGATCGCGCGCGCGAGCTCGGTGCGGCCGGCCCCCATGAGCCCGGCGATGCCGAGGATCTCACCGGCATGCACCTCGAGCGAGATGTCGCGCAGCAGGGCCTTGGTACTGAGCCCCTCGACCGCGAGTACGGGCGCGCCCTGGTCACGCCTCGTGGACGCCCGCTCGGTGCTGGCGATGTCCCGGCCGACCATGAGCGAGATCACCGTCGACGAGGCGGTGGATGCCGTGGGCACCGTGTCGATGTAGCGCCCGTCCCGCAGCACGGTGATGCGATCGCTGATCTGCGCCAGCTCATGCATGCGGTGGGAGATGTAGACCACGCCCGTGCGCGGTGTGACGAATCGCCGGATCAGGCCGAACAGCGCCTGCACCTCGGTGTCGTTGAGTGCGGCGGTCGGCTCGTCCATGATCAGCACGCGCGATTCGTGGCTGAGCGCCTTCGCGATCTCGACCATCTGCTGGCGCGCGACCGTCAGATCCGAGACCAGGGTCGTCGGCTCGAGGGCGAGACCGAGGCTGTCGAACAGCTCGCGCGTGCGGCGGTTGAGCGCACGGTCCGACAGGAAGATGCCGCCGCGCCGCGGCTCGCGCCCGATGAAGATGTTCTGGGCGACCGTGAGGTCGGGCATCAGGTGGAGTTCCTGATGGATGATCGCGATGCCCAGCTCCTGCGCGTGCCGCGGGCTCGACGGCGTGATCCGCTCGCCGTCGAGCAGGAACTCGCCCGCGTCGGGCCGGTCGATGCCCGACAGCAGCTTCATGAGAGTGGACTTGCCCGCGCCGTTCTCACCGACCACGGCGAGCACCTCGCCGTGACGCAGTGAGATGCTCACATCGTCGAGGGCTTGCACGCCGGGAAAGCTCTTGCTCGCGCCGCGCACCTCGAGCAACGGGGCTGCTGCCCTGCTCTTCGCGGTGGTGGACGCGTTCACGAAGCCTCCTTTGGCTGTGAGGCGATACTAAACATCAGATGTATCCGACGTCAATGCGTGATTGCGACGGGTTTTCGCGGGGTTTGACGAGGAAGCATCCGACCTTTGGCCGGATTCCGGAGCGATGTCGCAGTGGAACACCTCGTCCAGCCGATGCCACCACTCGCCGTCGGCGCGTTCGGGCACGGGGAGTTGCAGCGGCTCGCACAGGGCCCACCACTCCCGTGTGGCGGGATCAGCGGCCATGGCCGCGAGATCCCGCCCCAGGTCGTCCCCGAGGTACTCGTAGTAGCTGAAGAGCAGTCCGCCGTAGCGGTAGATCGAGTAGTTGTCGATGCTGCTGCGCGCGAGCTGCTCCAGCACGGCCGGCCACACGTCGGCGTGAAGCCTCTCGTACTCCGCGATCGAATCCGGACGCAGCCCGATCACGGCCGCCACGCGCTTCACGCTGCATCCAGGGAGTACACGCGCGTCGCCGTCCCGCTGAGCACGGCGTTCCGGTCCGGCCCGGATATCCCGGAGAGGGCCGCCAGAGCCGACTCCCAGGCCAGGTCGCGGCCGCCCGCCACCTCCGACATCGGCCAGTCGCTGCCGTACATCAGCCGCTCCGGCCCGAAGAGTTCGAGCGCGGCATCGGCCGCTTCGCGCACCCGCGAGGCCGGTCCGTAGAGCCCGGACAGCTTCGCCGACAGCCGGGGGATGGCAGCGCATTCCGCGAGCAGCTCCTTCCATCGCTCGAACGAGCGCGCCTCATCCATCGGCGGCTTGCCGAGGTGATCAAGGACGATCGAGAGCGACGGATGCCGTTCGGCGATGACGGGAAGGTGCGCGAGCGCATCCCGGCCGGCCGTCACGAAATCGAAGGGCACGCCGGCCGCTTCCAGCACGCCCAGGCCGTCGTCGACGTCCGGGCGCAGGATCCAGTCCGGATCGGCGCGATCGTGCACGAGCGCACGGATCCCCACGAGTCGCGGATGTGCGCGCAGGCGCTCCAGCTCTGCCGAGGCGCGGTCGGGCTCGTCGAGAGGCACCCAGGCGACGACCCCGACCACCAACGGGTTGCTGTCCGCGACCGCGAACATGTTCGCGGTGTCCTCGGAGTTGTCCGCCGCCTGGACGAGGACGACGCCCGTGACCCCGTGCCGGACGAGGTCGGGTTCGATCTCCTCGAAGCGGATCGTGCGGTCGATCGGCGCCAGCGCAGGCCCCAGCCAGGGATACTCCGCGCGTCCCGGGTCCCAGACGTGCAGGTGCGCGTCGATGATCGTCATCGCGGCCTCGCTACAATGATCGGATGAATGACTCCGCCGTGCCGAACCGGTCCCAGACCGATGTGGTGATCGACGGAGTGAAGCGACTGATCGTGAGCGGCGAGCTGGGGGCCGGCGACCGGCTGCCGATCGAGAAGGACCTTGCGGCGCAGCTCGGGGTCTCCCGCGGATCGCTGCGCGAGGGGGTTCGGGCGCTCGCGCTGCTGGGCGTGCTCGAGACGCGGCAGGGCGATGGCACCTACGTGACCGCGCTCGACGCCGGACGGCTTCTGAGCCCCGTCTCGTTCCTCGCCGAGCTGCCGGACCCGGCGACGAGCGCGCACCTGCTCGGCGTGCGGCGCGTGCTCGAAGCCGAGAGCGCCTCCCTGGCAGCACGCTCGGTGACCGACGAGCAGCTCGCCGAGATGGACCGGGTGCTCTCGAGCGTCGACGGGCTGTTCCACGGCACGGGGGACGACGTCGACCTCGAGCGATTCATCGATGCCGACACCGCCTTCCATCGACTGATCGCGCAGGCGAGCGGGAACCCGGCTCTCGCCGCGCTCATCGAGAACCTGGTCGGACGGACCTCGCGCACCCGCATGTGGCGAGCGGTCACCGAACGGGGTGCCGTCGAGGCCACCCATCGCGAGCATCGAGCGATCCTGGAGGAGCTGGCGCAGCGCGATCCGGAGCGCTCCCGGATCCGGATGGAGGTCCACATCCTGGCGGTCGAGGAGTTCGCAGCAAGTCATGCCGGCGACACCCCCGAGACCGCGAGCGTCTCCGACCAGTAGGCGCCGTCGGGGTAGCTGAATTCGGCGACAGACGACGGATGCAGCTGCGCGCTGTATCCCGGCGCTCTGGGCAGTGTGTAGTGCCCGGCGACCACCACGCAGGGATCCGTGAAGTGCTCGTGCAGATGATCGACGAACTCGGTCACCCGGCTCTCGAGCGACCCCGACACGGCGACGTAGTCGAAGATCGACAGGTGCTGCACCAGTTCGCACAGCCCCACGCCGCCCGCATGCGGGCACACGGGGACGTCGAACTTCTTGGCCATCAGGTACACGGCGAGGATCTCGTTGATGCTCGCCAGTCGCGCCGCGTCGAGCTGGCAGAAGTCGAGCGCCCCCGCCTGGAACATCTGCTTGAACAGCACCCGGTTCATCCCGTGCTCACCGCTGGCGACCCCGATGGGAGCGACCGCCTTGCGAACCGCGGCGTGACCCAGCACATCGTCCGGGCTCGTGGGTTCCTCGATCCAGAGCGGCTTGAACTCCGCGAGCCGCTTCACCCAGGTGATCGCCTCCGGCACATCCCACACCTGGTTGGCGTCGATCATCAGATCAGCGTCCCACCCGATGACTTCGCGGGCGATCCCGAGGCGACGGATGTCGTCATCGATGTTCTCGCCGACCTTCAGCTTGATGTGGTGATACCCGGCGTCGACCGCTTCCTGCAGCAGGCGCCGCAGCTTGTCGTCGCTGTAGCCGAGCCAGCCGGCGCTGGTGGTGTAGCAGGGGTAACCGCCCAGCGCCTCCAGCTCCGCGATCCGGACGTCGCGCGTGGGCTCGAGATCGCTCAGCAGGGCGATGGCCTCCTCGCGGGTGAGCACGTCGGAGAGATAGCGCAGGTCGGCGACGTCGACGAGCTGCTCGGATGTCATGTCGGCGAGCAGCCTCCACAGCGGCTTCCCGGCGCGGCGCGCCGCCAGATCCCAGACCGCGTTCATGACAGCGGCCAGAGCGAGGTGCACGACGCCCTTCTCGGGGCCGAGCCACCGGAGCTGCGAATCGGAGGCGAGCTCCCGGTAGATGCCGCCGAGGTCGGAGACGAGTTCCTCGACATCCCGCCCGATCAGCGGCTGCGCGCGCTGGCGTGCGGCCTCGACGCACAGGTCGTTGCCCCGGCCGATCGTGAACGTGAAGCCGTAGCCGGCCAGCTCCGGCTCGTCGGTCTCGAGTACGACGTACGCCGCCGAGTAGTCGGCGTCCTTGTTCATCGCGTCGGAGCCGTCGGCCGTGAGCGACGTGGGGAATCGCACGTCGTGCACCCGGACCCCCGTGATAGTCGTCATGCCGAGTGCCTCTGAGCGCTGCGGACCAGGCCCGACTCGACCAGTTCCCGCCACAGGGCGTCGGGGATCTCGCGTGCCATCCGCTGAATGCTGCTCCGCACCTGGCCGGCAGTGCGCAGGCCGACCACGACCGACACGACCGCCGGGTGGCTGAGGGGGAACTGGATGGCCGCCTCGGGCAGCCGGACCCCATGCCGCTCGCACGCGTCGGCGAGCAGCACGGCGCGTTCGCGCACGCTCGCGGGTGCAGGCCCGTAGTCGAAGTGCGCGTCGTCGGACGGCCGGTCGCGGCTCAGCAGCCCCGAGTTGTAGACCCCGGCGGCGACGATGCCGACCCCACGCTCCTGGGCCAGCGGCAGCAGTTCCTCGAGGCCCTCCTGATCGAGCAGAGTGAAGCGCCCGGCGAGCATGACCACGTCGAGGTCGCCTCTGCGGATGAGCTCGGCGGGCATGGCCGACTGGTTCATGCCCACGCCGATCGCTCCGACCACACCCTCCTCGCGCAGTTCCGCGAGGGTCGCCATGGCACGCTC
>JAODAS010000140.1 GCA_025463555.1 Schumannella sp. | reverse complement strand
CTTCCTCCGTCGACGGAGATCAGCAGCGGCTTCGGATTCCGTATCGCGCCGTGCTCGTGGGGCTGCTCGTCCGATCACCAGGGAGTGGACTTCGACCCCGGCTACGGCACGAGCATCCACGTCATCGCCGACGGCGTCGTCGTGGAGTCCACGAGCGGCGGAGGTCTCGGACAGCACGTGGCCGTCAAGCACGTCATCGACGGCCGGGTCGTCGAGACCGTGTACGGCCACATGATCTTCGGATCGCAGACCGTCTCCGTCGGCGACAAGGTCAAGATGGGCGAGATCATCGGCCACGTCGGCAGCACCGGCGCCAGCACCGGCCCGCACCTGCACTTCGAGGTGCGGCCCGGAGGCGGCGACGCGATCGAGCCGCTCGCGTGGCTGGCGAAGAACGTCACGGAGGCCTGGGCGGGCTGAGAACGTCCGGCGATAGGGTCGTTCATACCCCCGAAGAAGAGGAGCCACCCATGGCCTACGCCGTCGTCAACCCCGCGACCGGAGAGTCCGTCGCGACGTACCCGACGATCTCCGATTCCGATCTCGCCGCGGCCGTCGACAGGGCTGCCGCCGCACACGACGGCTGGTCGCGCTCGAGCACCACGAGCGAGCGGGCCGCGCTCATCCAGAAGGTCGCCGACCTGCACACCGAGCGGCGCCAGCAACTGGCCGAGATCATCGTGCGCGAGATGGGCAAGCCCATCGAGCAGGCCCTCGGCGAGGTGGACTTCGCTGCGGCGATCTACGAGTACTACGCGACGCACGGGCCCGACTTCTTGAAGGACGAGACCATCGAGCTGCTCGACGGCGAAGGGTCGGCATTCATCCGCCGCAACTCGCTGGGCGTGCTGCTCGGCATCATGCCGTGGAACTTTCCGTACTACCAGGTCGCCCGGTTCGCCGGCCCGAACCTGGTGATCGGCAACACGATTCTCCTGAAGCACGCCTCGCAGTGCCCCGAGTCGGCGGAGGCGATCGCCGCCATCTTCGCGGACGCGGGTTTCCCCGATGGTGCGTACGTCAACGTGCTCGCGTCGTCGTCGCAGATGGAGTCGGTCATCGCCGACCCGCGCGTGCAGGGCGTCTCGCTGACCGGTTCGGAGGCAGCCGGTGCCGCCGTCGCCCAGCTCGCCGGCAAGTATCTCAAGAAGGTCGTGCTCGAGCTCGGCGGGTCCGACCCGTTCATCCTCTTGAGCACCGATGACCTGGATGCCGCGGTCGACGCCGCCGTCGCCGCGCGCCTGGACAACAGCGGCCAGTCCTGCAATGGGGCGAAGCGCTTCATCGTGATCGACTCGCTGTACGACTCGTTCCTCGAGAAGTTCACCGCAGGCCTGACCGCCGCCGCGCCGGGCGACCCGACCTCCGCCGACACGGTCCTGGGCCCGCTGTCGTCGCTCGCCGCCGCCGAGGGGCTGCAGTTGCAGCTCGACCGCGCGGTGGAGCAGGGCGCGACCCTCGTCGCCGGCGGCACGCGGGACGGGGCGTACTTCCCCGCAGCCGTGCTCACCGACGTGAAGCCGGGTATGGACGCCTACCACGAGGAGTTCTTCGGCCCCGTCGCCGCCGTATACAAGGTGACCTCGGAGGACGAGGCCGTGACTCTGGCGAACGACACCCCGTTCGGACTGGGCTCATACCTCTACACGAACGACAGCGAGCAGGCGATGCGCGTCGCCGATCGGATCGACGCCGGGATGGTCTGGGTCAACATCGTGCTCGCGGACGGTGCGGAGCTGCCCTTCGGCGGAGTGAAGCGCTCCGGCTCGGGGCGTGAGCTCGGGCGTTTCGGCGCGGACGAGTTCGTCAACAAGAAACTGATCCGCATCGGGGCGTGACCTTTCGCCGAGCGTGCACGTTCGCGACACGCGAGCATGGTGCACCATGCTCGCTCGGCGCAAACGTGCACGCTGGCAGGCGGGTGGTGGGCAGGCGGGTGGCTAGTCGTCGATGAGCAGCGCCAGGCCGTTCGCGCACGGGACCACTCGGTCGTGCTGGGCCCACGACGCGCGGCGGATCAGCGAACCCGTCGGGCGTGAGCTGTCGCTCGCCACGACGACGCGACCGGATGCGTTCACCAGCGCCGCGCGACGTCCGGCCCCGCGCACGGCCGGCAGCAGCGTCCGCTCGATGTCGTTCACATAGATGTCCGCCCCGACCACCCCGATCATCGCGCCATCGTGGAACGCCGGAGTCGTCGACGTGAGGGTGTAGTCGTCCGTGCACAGGTAGTCGACGTAGGGGCCGGTGATGTGGCGCTCGTGCGTGGTCGAGGGCACGCGCCACCACTCCAGCGTGGTGTAGTCGCGGAAGCTCTCGGACTGCTCGTCTTCGACGGCGATGAGCCGGCGCAGGGCGGGTGCGGCGGGACCCGTTACTCCGAACGTGTTGGCGTGGCCGAGCCACCAGGCAAGATGCCACGGGGCATCGGGGATGAACCCCGGCTGGGCGACGAAGCCTGCGCCGATGATGAGTGCTCCGTCGCGTGTGAGGTCCGGCACCACCAGCGTTTCGACGAGCGCGTCGATCCCTGCGACGTCGACCTCGTGTGCCGACACGAAGTGCTCCACGCTTTCGCGCCAGCCGTCGATGAGGGCGAACACGTTCTCGAAGGTGGTGTCGATGATGTCGACGGCGTCGGTCCGGGTGCTGACGCTCATGCTCTCTCCTCCAGGTCGGTCTTCGTGTCGAGCAGCCAGTCGATCGCGGCGGTGACGGTGGCGATCGTGAGTTCGCGCGCCGCGTTCGCATTCCCTGCAGCGAGAGCGTCGAGCACCTCGGCGCGGGCGTCGAGATTCCGCCGACGATACTCCGGCTCGCGCAGCCACAACCAGAGCAGGGGCGCGAACTCGGCCTGCATCCGCAGTTCTTCACGAACGAGCCGGGCCGACTGCGAGAGGGCGGCAATCTCGAGTTGCACCGCCCCCTGCCGGCGCCGTGCCGCGGTTTCGTCGTCATCGGGGACCAGGGCGATGTCGCGCAGGCGGTCGAGGTCGTCTTCGGTCGCCCGATCCGCGGCGAGGGCGGCACAGCTCGCAGCGATCGAGGAATAGTAGGTCCCCATGTCACGGAGCTCGACCCGCGAGAGCGAGGTGACCCGGGCATCCAGAACCGACCGGGTCTTGTCCCGCCCCGCCGTCACGAACGAGCCGCCGTCCCGGCCCCGGCGGGTGTCGACCAGGCCCTTGTCGCGCAGGGCCTCGAGAGCCTCGCGGGCGGTGACGGTGGCGACGCCGAAACGCTTCGCCATCTCGGTCTCGCTGGGCAGGCGCTCGCCGTCGGTGAGCAGGCCCAGGACGATCGCGTCGGTGAGCCGGCGTTCCACCAGTTCGGCTCGTCCGGCACCGTCGAGCGGTGCGAAGACGACGGCGCCCGCGCTGGTCGAGGTCCTGATCGACTGAGGCATGTGACACGACCGTAACATCGCGAACACGTGGATGACATCTGGTTCCATATGATTTGATTCCAGGAGGGCGAGGAGGCTCGATTTGGCAGAGGCACCGGCGATCCGGCTTCGGGGTCTGACGAAGTCGTTCGGTACGGTCACAGCGGTCGACGCGCTCGACCTCGACATCATGCCGGGGGAGTTCTTCTCCATGCTCGGCCCCTCCGGCTCCGGCAAGACGACGGTGCTGCGCCTGATCGCGGGCTTCGAGCAGCCCACGGCCGGCAGCATCGAGCTGTTCGGCGATGACGTCACCAAGCGCGCGCCGTTCGACCGCGACGTGAACACCGTCTTCCAGGACTACGCACTCTTTCCCCACATGAACGTGATCGACAACGTCGCCTACGGCCTGCGGGTTCGCGGGGTGGGACGGGTCGAACGGCGCAAGCGCGCCCTCGAGGCCCTGGCATCCGTGCGGCTCGAGAGCTTCGCCGACCGCAAGCCGTCGCAGCTGTCGGGCGGTCAGCGCCAGCGGGTGGCCCTGGCTCGCGCCACCGTCGTCGAGCCGAAGGCGCTTCTGCTCGACGAGCCGCTCGGCGCGCTCGACCTGAAGCTGCGCCAGGGGATGCAGGTGGAACTCAAAGAGATGCAGCGCGACCTCGGCATCACCTTCATCTTCGTCACCCACGACCAGGAGGAGGCCCTCACCCTGAGCGACCGCATCGCGGTGTTCAACGAGGGCCGCATCGAGCAGCTGGGCACACCGCAGCAGATCTACGAATCGCCGGTGTCGCCGTTCGTCGCCGACTTCGTCGGGACGTCGAACCTGTTCACGGCCGCCGAGGCCAGACGGATGCTGAAGGTCGACGGCGAGCGATCGTTGCGTCCCGAGAAGATCACCCTGTCCCCTCCCGG
>JAODAS010000135.1 GCA_025463555.1 Schumannella sp. | reverse complement strand
AACCTCGGCGAGGTGCTCGATCGTGATCCGGCGGGGCTGGATGCCGCGGTCGGCGAGGACGGCGTCATGCTGTCGGGCGGCGAGCGTCAGCGTCTCGCGATCGCCCGAGCCCTGCTGGCCGCGCCGCCGATCCTGCTGCTGGACGAGGCGACCGCCTCACTCGACGGCGTGAACGAGCAGCTGCTGCGCGAGGCGATCGACAAGGTCGCCGAGCATCGGACGCTGCTGGTGATCGCTCACCGGCTCTCGACGGTCGTCGACAGCGATCAGATCATCGTGCTCGACCATGGCGCGGTCGTCGGCGTGGGCACCCACTCCGAACTGGTGGCCTCGACGCCCCTGTATAAGGAGCTGGCCAAGCACCAGCTTCTGGTCTAGCCCACCACCGGGGCGCTGCGCACCTGCACCAGCTCGTCGATGGTCGCCTTCAGGCGTTCCGCGGTCAGCAGGTCCGAGGCATCCCCGCTGTGTACCGAGAAGCCGACGGCGGCGAGCACCAGGGTCACGGCCCGCTCGGCCTCGGCCGGGCTGGCGGCGCGCTCGCCCGCGAGTTCGACGAAACGGCCGCGTGCCGCGGTCATCGCCGTGGTGAGCGAGGGGATCAGTTCGGGGTTGTTCATGACGAGCCGCTTCACGCGCGCCTGCCGGGCCGCGAACTGCTCGCCCGCGGTGATCATGTCGCTCAGGGCGTCGACCAGAGACCCCGTCGCCGCACGGAACCGCTCGACGGCCTCGGCATCGACGGCCTCGGCGGGCAGCCCGAGGGCCGCGGCAGCCTTCGAAGGGAAGTAGTTGAAGAACGTGCGCGACGACACATCGGCCTCGAGGCAGATCTGATCGATCGTGGTGCCCTCGAGCCCGTGCTCCTGCACGAGGCGGTGCGCCGCCTCGTGCAGGGCATTCCGGGTCTGCTGCTTCTTGCGTTCACGCCGGCCATCGCCGTGCTGTTCGCCGAGAGCGCTGTCCCTGACGGTGTCGGTCATCAGTGGGTCCGGATCGACCCGGTCTCGGTGAAGCCGGCGGCGTCTGCGCGCTCCTGCATGGCCGACTGCTTGCGCAGCGGCGGCACCTTGAAGAACAGCGACAGGATGAACGCGAGCACGATCACGGTGAGCGCGATCCAGTAGACGATCACGACCGAGCTGTTGAACCCGATCAGGAACGGCGCGGTGAGGCGCTTGTCGGCACCCGTCAGGAACGACGTGTCGCTGGTCGAGCTGCTCGCCGAATCCGACGACGAGCTGCCCTTGTCGATCTCCTTGGCGATCGTCGGTGCGAGCTGGTCGACCCAGTACCCCCGCTGCTCGTCATTCGAGTAGTCGACGGACACGGTGTCGCCGGTCACGGTGGCGTGCGCCTTGTCCGCCACCGCGTTCAGGGCTGCGGACTCCGCGGTGGGGGTCGCTGCCGCGATCTGCTGCGCGATGATCGCGGGCGCCGCGGCGGCCGGGATCACACCCGCGTCGACCTGCGCCTGCACCGCATCCGTCACCTTGGCGGTGACAGCGGTGACGGCGGCGCTCTTGGCGGTCGTCACGGCGTCGTCGAGCTGGGCCTGCACCTTGTCCTTGATCGGGGTGGTGATGGGCTCCCAGATCTGGGCGAGAACCGCCTCGTTCTTCTTCTCGCCGGCGACCGAGGGGTCGAGCGCGGCGTCGAGGGACGACGTCAGCTGAGCTTCGTTCCCGAGCGACTGCGTGATGTTGTGCGGCAGGACCGAGAACAGCACCGAGAGCAGGATGGCGACGCCGAGCGTTCCACCGATCTGACGGAAGAACGTGGCGGCGCTGGTCGCGACGCCCATCTGGTGCGGCTGCACCGAACCCTGGCTGGCCAGGGTCAGGGTCTGCATGAGCTGGCCGAGTCCGAGTCCGATCAGGAACATCGCGATCATCAGGAACCAGAGCGGCTTGTCGACCGTGACGAAGGTCAGGGTCAGGAAGCCGAGCCCCGTCATCGCGGTTCCGGTGACCGGGAAGATCCGGTAGTGACCGGTGCGCGCCAGGATCTGACCGGAGCCGACGGACGCGATCATCAGGCCGACCACCATCGGGATCATGGCGAAGCCCGACTCGGTGGGGTTGAGGCCTGTCACGATCTGGAGGTAGAGCGGGATGGTGAGCATGGCGCCGAACATCCCGAACCCGACCAGGACGCCGAGGATCGTGGCCATCGAGAACACGCGCGAACTGAAGAGGCGAAGCGGGATGATCGCGTCCTCCTTCATCAGGCGCTCGGTGATCACGAACGCGGCGACGCCGAGGCCACCGATGATGTAGCAGGCGATGGCGCCGGGCGAGGCCCAGCCCCAGGTGCGGCCCTGCTCGGCGATCAGCAGCAACGGCACGAGCGCGACGATCACGAATGTGGCGCCCCACCAGTCGATGCGCGGCTTGGCGTGACGCTCGAACTTCGGCAGGTGCAGGAACGCGATGACCATGAGCAGCGCGATGACGCCGATCGGCACGTTGATCAGGAAGACCCAGCGCCATCCGTCGAGGAAGAGGATCGAGTTCGCGCCGGCGAACAGACCGCCGATCAGCGGGCCGATGACCGACGAGATGCCGAACACGGCGAAGAAGTAGCCCTGGTACTTGGCACGCTCACGCGGGGCGAGGATGTCGCCCATGATCGCGAGCGGGATCGACATGAGCGCACCCGCGCCGATGCCCTGCAGGGCGCGGAATCCGGCCAGCATGAGCATCGAGGTCGAGAACGACGAGGCGAGCGATCCGAGCAGGAACACCCCGATGCCGAAGATGAAGAGCGGGCGCCGCCCGAAGATGTCGGACAGCTTGCCGTAGATCGGCACGGCGATCGTCGACGTGATCAGGTAGGCGGTGGTGACCCACGCCTGCTGGTCGAGGCCCTTGAGGTCGTCGCCGATGGTGCGGATCGCGGTGCCCACGATCGTCTGGTCGAGCGACGACAGGAACATGCCGGCCATGAGGCCGTAGATCACCAGAAGGATCTGGCGGTGGGTCATGATCGGCTTCGACTCTGTCGGAGCGGAGGCCGGAGGCGCCGTGGTGACGGGCGCAGTTGCAGTGGACACTGATGTTCCTTCGGGCGGTGGGAACGGCGCGCAACCGGGGCCATGGCAGGTCGGCGGTCAAGCGCCGACGATGGCGTAGATTCTTGCAGCGCGTGCAATGTTACACGATTGCATGTCTGCGTCAACTGCAAATGTGTCGCCCGATCGGGGGGGAGCCGCGAACCCGCGGCACACTGAGGGCATGGCAGGACGCACCACCGAGATCGGCTCCTCGCTGCTGGAACGCGCCCACCGCATCCTGACCGCCCTGCCCGCCGACGGGACGGGGGCGACCCTCGCCGAGCTCGCGGAGGGCGCGGGCCTGCCCCTCTCGACCACGCACCGCATCGCGGCCGAGCTGGTGCGACTCGGTCAGCTCGAACGAGGCGACGACGGCACCTATACCGCGGGTTCCGGGCTCTGGGAGCTCGGTGAGCGCGCGCCGATTGTGCGGCGCCTGCGCGAGGCCGCCGACCCCGAGCTGGTCGATCTGTACGACCGGACGGGCGAGAACGCGCACCTCGCTGTGCTGATCGACGGCGAGATGCTCTATCTCGCACGGTCGACGGGTGCGCGCGCGATCCCGACCCTTGTGCGGGTCGGTGTGCGGCATCCGGTGCATGCGACCGGCGTAGGCCGGGCGATCCTCGCGACGATGCCTGCCGACGCCGCCGAGACCATGCTGCGCAGCCCGCTCGCGCAGGTGACCCCGTTCACGATCACGGACCCGGCACGGCTGCGGACCGAACTGGCGGCGAGCCGCGAGCGCGGATACGCGCTGACCCGCCAGGAGATGTCGCTCGGCAACGCGTCGATCGCTGTGGCGCTCGAACCTCGCCCCGGGCTGCCGCCGGCGGCGATCGGCGTGGTGACGCATCTGGCGACCGCCGACGAGCAACGGCTGGTCCCGCTGCTGCGCCGCGCGGCGGCCGCGATCGAGGAGCGGCTGGACGCCTTCCACTGAGTGGGAGGGCTCCATTGGTGGCGGCGGCCCGGGATGCGAGCGTGGGCGCATGTCCAGCCAGTCCGAGATCTCCGCCGAGATCGCTGCCCTGCGCGAGAAACCGCTCCCCCGTGACCCGAATTGGGCGGAGCACCGAGCCCTCACCGGCTACGCACCGTACCGCTCGAGCCTGCTGCGGCATCCGACGAAGGCTCTCGAGTTGACCGACCCCGAGACGATCGAGCTCACGAGCCCGGCGTTCGGGCCGCGCGACGTCGGCGAGGCCGAGAGCGACCTCACGACCATGTCGACGGGCGAGCCGCTCGGCGAGCGCGTGGTCGTCGCGGGGCGGCTGCTCGACGGCGACGGCCGGCCGGTGCGGCACCAACTGATCGAGGTCTGGCAGGCGAACGCGGCCGGACGGTACCGCCACAAGCGCGACCGGCATCCGGCGCCTCTCGATCCGCACTTCACCGGCGCCGGCCGCACGCTCACCGATGGCGAGGGGCGCTATCGCTTCACCACGATCAAGCCGGGCGCGTACCCGTGGCGCAATCACGAGAACGCCTGGCGCCCCGCCCACATCCACTTCTCGCTGTTCGGCGAGGCGTTCACGCAGCGACTGGTCACGCAGATGTACTTTCCCGGCGACCCGCTGATGCCGCTCGATCCGATCTACCAGTCGATTCCTTCACAGGCCGCGCGCGACGGTCTGGTCGCCACCTACGATCACGACCTCACCAGCCCGGAATGGTCGCTGGGCTACCGTTGGGACATCGTCCTGACCGGCGCGCGCCGCACCTGGACCGAGCCCGAGGAGGGGGACGAATGAGCCGAGCCCTCCTCCCCACCGCCGACCAGACGGTCGGTCCGTTCTTCCGCGACGGGCTCGTGTACGACGGTGATCGCCAGCTGGTTGCGCCGGGCACGCCGGGCGCGATCATCCTCGACGGCCGCGTGCTCGACGGCGCGGGCGATCCGGTGCCCGACGCCCTCATCGAGATCTGGCAGCCGGATGCGGCGGGGGCCATCGTGCGCGAGACCGGGTCCCGCAGGCGGCGGCCCGGCAGCTTCAGCGGGTTCGGCCGCTGCGAGACCGACCCGGAGGGCTGGTACGCGTTCACCACGCTCGAGCCCGCGCCCCTGCGCCAGGGCGGCGTGGCGTTCTTCGCGGTGAAGGTGTTCGCGCGGGGGCTGCTCGCGGTGCTCGACACCCGCATCTACGTGCCCGGCGACGATGCCGCGCTCGACGCCGATGCGCTGCTGGCGGGACTCTCGCCGGGCCGGCGCTCGACGCTGATCGCGACCCGCACGGAGCCTGCGCGACTGACCCGGGACATCCGGTTGCAGGGCGACGACGAGACGGTGTTCCTTGCCTTCCGATGACGGCGATTTCGGGCTGCTCTCGCCGGGCTGGGCGGGACGTCCGATCGCCGCGGCGACGAGCGACAACGCCGTGCTCGCGGGCATCGTGCTGTTCGAGGTCGCGCTCGCGACGGTGACCGCGCCGAACGGGGTCGCGCAGCGCATCCTCGCGGCGGCCCGCGAAATCGACCCCGTCGTGATCGCGGCCGAGGCTCGCACGGACGGCAACCCCGTCATCCCGTTGCTGGCCGTGCTGCGCTCGCGGCTCGACCCCGACGACGCCGCATGGCTGCACCGCGGCGCGACGAGCCAGGACGCCCTCGACACCGCGCTTGTGCTGATGGCTCGGGATGCCGCGGGAATCCTCGCGGGCGACGTCGCGGTGGCGGTGGCCTCGCTCTGCGAGCTGGCCGAGACACACCGTGCGACGGTAATGACCGGGCGAACGCTCACTCAGCCGAGCACTCCGATCACACTCGGACTCAAGCTGGCCGGCTGGGCATACTCGCTCGCTCGCGGCGGAGCAGCGGTGCGGACCGCGAGTGCAGCGCTCCCCGTGCAGCTGGGAGGCGCATCCGGAACCCTCGCATCGTTCGTCGTGCTCGAGGGAGCGGGTGCGGGAATCGCGCTGACCGAGCGACTGGCCGCCGAACTGGGCCTCGCTGTCGCACCGGCTCCGTGGCACGTGCACCGCACCCCGCTCACCCGGCTCGCCGATGCCCTGGTCGAGACGACCGATGCGCTCGGCACGATCGGCGCGAACGTCGCGGTGCTGGCGCGAGACGGGCAGCTCGACGACGGCGCCGGCGGAGGTTCCAGTGCCATGCCGCATAAGAGCAACCCGGTGCGAGCGGTGCTGCTGAACGCGGCCGCCCGGCAGGCGCCGCTGCTCGCCGCGCAGCTGCACCTCGCCGCGAGCACCGTCGACGAACGTCCCGACGGTTCCTGGCACGCGGAATGGCAGACCCTGCGCGCCCTGCTGCGCACCGCGGGCGGGGCCGCCGCGACGGGTCGCGACCTCGCGGAGAACCTGCACGTGCATCCCGATGCCATCGCGGCGAACCTGGCTGCCGCCGCATCCGATCTGCTCTCGGAGGGCCGCAGGTACGGCTCTCCGCAGCAGCCGCAGGACTACCTCGGCGAGTCGGACGCCCTGACCACCCGCCTGATCGCCTCCGCTCGTGAGGAGCTCGCATGAGCGTCCCGGCAATCGTCGCCACGTCGATCCCGATGGACGGCGGTCACGACGGCGTGCGGACCCTGGTGCTCGGGCCGAGCCTCGGAACCACCACCGCGATCTGGGATCGGGTACGTCCGCTACTGGCCCCGTCCCATCCGCTGCTCGCGTGGGATCTGCCGGGTCACGGCGCCTCACCCGCGGCCGTCGCGCCGTTCAGCATGGAGGAGCTCGCGCAGGGTGTGCTCGACGCGGTCGATGCGGCCGGGGTGGAGCGGTTCGCGTTCGCGGGAATCTCGCTCGGCGGGGTCGTCGGCCTGCAACTCGCCCTCGACAACCCCGAGCGGGTAACGAGCCTGGCGATGGTGTGCGCGCTGCCGAAGATCGCGACAGCCGAGACGTGGCTGAAGCGCGCGGCCGACGTGCGCGCGATGGGAACGCCGTCGCTGGTGACGGCGACGGCCGGGCGGTGGTTCACCCCGGCGTTCCTCGATCGCGAGCGCGACGTGAGCTCACGGGTGCTGCACGGCCTGCTCGACATCGATGACGAGAGTTACGCGCTCTGCGTCGACGCGCTGCGCGAGACGGATCTGCGCGAGCGCGTGAGCGAGCTGAAGATCCCGCTGAGTCTGATCGTGGGCGACAGCGATCCGGTGATCCCGCTCGACGACGCGCGGGCGACGGTCGCGGCGGCCCAGCACGGTGCTTTGCACGTGATCGCCGCAGCCAGCCACCTCGCGGCGGTCGAGCACCCGGCGGAGGTCGCCGGCATCCTGGTGACGGAGACGAGCAACCCATGACGAATCTCAGTGACGACGAACGCCGCGAGCAGGGCAGAGAGGTGCGACGCGAGGTGCTGGGAGACGAGCACGTCGATCGCGCCACAGCGGCGATCACCCCGGACACCGCGGACTTCCAGGACTACGTGACCCGCGTCGCCTGGGGCGACATCTGGTCGCGGCCGGGCCTCGACCGTCGCTCGCGCAGCATCGTGGTGCTGAGTGCCCTGATGAGTGCCGGGTACTGGGACGAGGTGCCGATGCATCTCAGCGCGGCCCTGCGCAACGGGCTGACCCGGGAAGAGTTGCGCGAGATCATCCTGCAGGTCGGGCTCTATGTCGGGGTGCCCGCGGCGAACCACGGCGTCGCGCTGCTGCGCGACCTGCCGGCAGAGCACTCGCAGGGCTGACATGACGACGACGCTGCGCACCCGGGTCGGCGTCGTCGGGGCCGGTCCCGCCGGGCTGTTTCTCTCGCACCTGTTGCACCGCGCCGGAATCGAGTCGATCGTGGTCGACGGCCGGTCGCGGGACGACATCGAGAAGACGATCCGTGCCGGCATCCTCGAGCAGGGGACGGTCGAGGCCCTCAGCGAGACCGGCGGCTCGGGACGCGTTCTCACCGAGGGACACCGGCACGACGGCATCGAGCTGCGGTTCGGAGGTGAGGGCGCCGAGCACGAGGCACACCGCATCGACTTCGCCGACCTGGTCGGCCGGGCCGTCTGGCTCTACCCGCAGCACGAGGTACTCAAGGACCTGATCGCGCGGCGCCTGGCCGATGGCGGCGACGTCCGGTTCGGCTGGTCCGTCGCGAGCGTGCAGGATGCCGAGAGCGCCGCCCCGCGCATCATCGGTACCGATGACACCGGCCAGGACTTCGAGATCGTCGCCGACTTCGTGATCGGGGCGGATGGATCGCGCAGCGTCACGCGCGAGGTCGTGACCGGCGACCGCACGGGCGGCTACTTCCGCGAGTACCCGTTCGCGTGGTTCGGCATCCTGTGCGAAGCGCCACCGAGTGCACCCGAGCTGATCTACTCGGCGTCGCCCGAGGGCTTCGCGTTGATCAGCCAGCGCTCGCCCACGGTGCAGCGCATGTATCTGCAGTGCGACCCCGACCTCGACCCGCAGTCGATGAGCGAGGCGGAGATCTGGGACGGCCTGCAGACCCGCGTCGGCGGCGGCCTCATCGAGGGCCCCATCTTCCAGCGCGACGTTCTGCGGTTCCGCAGTTTCGTCGCGAAGCGGCTGCAGAGAGGCAACGTGGCGCTCATGGGCGATGCTGCGCACACCGTGCCCCCGACAGGCGCCAAGGGAATGAACCTGGCGATCGCGGATGTGCTGCTGCTGAACCGCGCGCTGCAGGCGTACTTCGCCGACGGGTCGCGCGAGTTCATCGACGGCTACGCCGATACCGCGCTTGACCGGATCTGGCGTGCGCAGCATTTCTCCTGGTGGATGACTTCGATGTTGCACGCGGCGCCCAGCGATACGGAGTTCGACCGGCTGCGCCGCTTCGGAGAACTCGGATCCGTCGTGCGGTCGCGCGCGGGAAGCGCCTACCTCGCGGAGGCGTACACCGGCTGGCCGCTCGACGCGCGATGGTAGTATCATCTGACGAACGCTTGTTCGCATAGCGAACGTGCCGGAACCGACCCAGAGGATCGACATGCGCTCCAAGCTCGTCCCCGATCTGGCTGCCGCCGTCGACGGCGTGGCCGATGGGTCGACGGTGCTCATCGGCGGATTCGGTCTCGCCGGGCAGCCCCTCGCCCTGATCGACGCGCTTCTCGAGCAAGGCGCCTCCGAGCTCACGATCGTCAGCAACAACGCGGGCAACGCCGACTTCGGCATCGCGCGTCTGCTCGCCAACGGCCGGGTGCACAAGGTGGTGTGCTCGTTCCCGAGGCAGTCCGACTCCTACGTGTTCGACGAGCTGTACCGTGCCGGCAAGGTCGAGCTCGAGGTCGTGCCGCAGGGCAACCTCGCCGAGCGCATCCGCGCCGGCGGTGCCGGCATCGGCGGCTTCTTCACCCCGACCGGCGTCGGCACCCTGCTGGCCGAAGGCAAAGAGACCCGCGTCATCGACGGGCGCACCTACGTGCTCGAGTCGCCGATCCGCGGCGACGTCGCCCTCATCGGCGCCTACCGCGGCGACCAGCTGGGCAACCTCGTGTACCGCAAGACCAGCCGCAACTTCAATCCGATGATGGCGACCGCGGCGACCCTCACGATCGCCTCGGTGCGCGAGATCGTGCCGGTCGGCTTCCTGGATCCCGAAGCCGTCGTGACACCGGGGATCTTCGTGGACAGGGTGGTGGCGGCATGAGTCTCGACCGTGATGCCCTGGCCGCGCGCATCGCGCGCGACATCCCGTACGGCGCCTACGTCAACCTCGGGATCGGCGCGCCGACCCTGATCGCCGACCACCTGCCCGACGAGCTCGACGTCACCCTGCACACCGAGAACGGTCTGCTCGGCATGGGTCCGGCCGCGACCGGGAACGCGATCGACGGCGACCTCATCAACGCCGGCAAGCAGCCGGTCACCGAGCTCCCGGGCGCCGCGTACTTCAGTCAGGCCGACTCGTTCGCGATGATGCGCGGCGGGCATCTGGATGTCTGCGTGCTCGGCGCCTACCAGGTGTCGGTCGGCGGCGACCTTGCCAACTGGCACACCGGGGGCGCCGACGCGATCCCGGCGGTGGGCGGCGCGATGGATCTGGCCATCGGCGCGAAGCAGGTGTGGGTCATGATGGACCTGCTCACCAAAGACGGTGCGAGCAAGCTCGTGATGACGTGCAACTATCCCCTCACGGGGGTCGGATGCGTCAGCCGGGTGTACACAGAACGCGCGGTCTTCGAGGTGGGGAGCGAGGGAGTGCGCGTGTCCGACAGGTTCGACACCACCCTCGACGAGCTGCGAGAACTGACCGGATTGGACCTTCGATGACCGCCAGCTTCGTCTACGACGCCGTCCGCACGCCGTTCGGGCGCTTCGGCAAGGCCCTCGCCGGGGTGCGACCCGACGACCTCGCGGCGTCGACGCTGCGTGCGCTGCTCGACCGGCATCCGGACCTCGACCCGACGCGCATCGGCGACGTGGTCCTGGGGGATGCCAACCAGGCCGGCGAAGACAACCGCGACGTCGCGCGCATGGCCGTGCTGCTCGCCGGTCTGCCCGACTCGGTGACCGGCACGACGATCAACCGGCTGTGCGGGTCGGGGCTGGATGCCGCGATGCAGGCCAGCCGCATGATCGAGACGGGGGATGCCGAGGTCGCGATCGCGGGCGG